>NZ_JBLXEM010000002.1:0-468795 GCF_048263065.1 Thioclava sp. | reverse complement strand
ATCGCGCTCGAGCGAGACCTGACCGGCAGGGTTGAGACGTTGCTGCGGGTTCTTCCGATCCTCGGGATCCGTCAGGCTCTTCGCCCGGAGTCAGCACCCGCAAAGCCCGGGCTGGTCCCAGCAACGAACGATCCCGCCCGAGATCTGGTGATGACGCCCCCGGATCTGGCGGCCAGGATCATCGCGCATTTCGCGGACCGGATGTCCGGGCATGTGCTCGACCCGGCACTGGGCACAGGCGCGCTTCACGACCAGTTTCCCGATCATGTCGAACGCTCTTGGTGCGAGCTGGCGCTCGGTCGGGATTTCCTCGCGTGCAGCGATCCGGTCGACTGGATCATGACGAACCCGCCTTGGTCAAAGCTCCGGGAGTTCACCCGGCACGCAATGACGATCAGTGAGAACGTGGTATGGCTCGCGCCGCTCACCAACCTGACCACCAAGGCGCGACTGCGTGATCTCGACCAGCAGGACTACGGGATTGCCGAGTTGGTCCTGATCGACACGCCCAAGGGTTGGCCCCAGAGCGGGTTTCAACTCGTTGCGGCCCATATTGCGCGCGGCCATACAGGCGGCTGGATGATGTCGCGGCTCTCGGATCAAGACGTCTAAAATCAGAAGTCATCGGCCCCGCCATCAACCGCTGCCCCTACCCCGACCGCGGCGCCCTGATCGCCGATCCTCCGTTCTTTTGACCGTTTGTGGCAATATTTGCCAAAGCGCCCTGAAGTGGTCGATTGCTTGTAAGCGCCCCGTCATCCACCCAAAGCGCGAGAACATGCCATACGCCGCCGCGGCAGACATCGTAGCGAGCGCGAAGCTCATCGTCATCGGCAGGGAAATAGGCCCCCTCCCTCAAGATCCCGGCAGGCGACGTTTTCAACCCGACAAAGAAGTCATTTCAATTGATCTATAACCGGAACAAGAACCTAGAGCGCCCCGTAAACCCGATGAACAGCGGCCAAGGTTTTCCGTATTTTCCATCTTTAAGCATGCAGAGCCAATGCGTGGCCGTGGAGCGGATGCGGGCTTGCGGTCGAGGATTTATCTGGAATTTTCGCTTTATAGAATGAAAGCAGACAGTTATCCACATAAAGCAACCCCTCGTTTGTCGTTTCCATTTCGCACGCCTTGTCACCGTCGCCTAAAATCGAAGCAAGGCAGCGGCTCCTCGTGGATCACCGATGCCCGGCCGGAAACCCGGTCTGAACCGAGCACAAACGATGAGGCAATAATGATGCAATCTCCCCCCACAAACGCAGCCCCGCTGCGCTTGATTACCAAGATGGATTTGATGACGCTGTTGAGCTGGAGCGAGGCATCGATCGACAGGCGGCTGCGTGAAGATCCGGAGTTTCCGACACCTCTGCGTCTCGGCCCTGGAAGTATCCGCTGGCGCTTGGACGAGGTTCTCGCGTTCATCGAGAACCTGCCGCGCGCCCATAATTGGGGAGATGACGAATGACACGGTCGATCCAGGCATTCGGGCCTGAGCGCGTCGAAGTGACGCTCAAGGCGGAGGAAGCCATTTTGTTCTGGGCGCTGCTCGACGCCGGCGGCTACACGAGTAAGGCGGCCTATGCCCGGGCCGCTTTGCTGAGCGGACATGTGCTGGATCTCGACAAGCTGAGCGAGATGTTGGGCGAGATCGGGCTCAGGCTCAACGAGCTGATTGCCATCATCACTAGCGATGGTATTTTTCGGCAGGTAGATCCCGCGATCGCGCAGTTTGTGACCGCCGTGGCCGCGCTCGAAGACTATCTTCGCGATGCCCCCGGGAGGCATGGATGCGACCTCACCTGACCTGGCACAGCAATCCGCACGCCGCTGGCTTATATGCCGATCGTGGACCAGATTCCGAATTTGTCGATGGGACGATCGTGGCTTTGAATGACGCCACGATCAGGGAGCAATTTGCACGGCTGCGCCCTCCTAGCGGGATCGCGCGACCTTATCTTTTCGTGACAATCTCACTGCCGGAAGGGGTCAATCTTCTCCCCGCCCATCGGAACGCGTTTCTGAAAAAGCTGATTAGCCTGATGGGAATGTCGCCAGCGGGGGTCCCGTGGATGGGCTGGGAGCATTTCGGGACCCACTCGCAGCATTTCCATTTGCTCAACCTTCCCCAGACTTTTGCCGGGCGCAAAATCGACCTCGGCCCATCCAAATCGCTTTGTGAATATCTGGACAAGGAGCTGAGTGCTTGGCTCGGCCTTCCGACCCCCTATTATTTCGACGCGCGCAGTGGTCCACGACTTGAACCGCACTTCCCGAAGCGTCGCCTGAACACGAAGGCTAAACGCGACATCGCCGTAGCGCTGGTCGATATCTCGATCAAGAAACAGCCGCGCGACATAACAGAATTCCGCAATGAGCTTTCAGCCCATAGTGGCTACGAGGTGAGTAAAAGCCTGAACCTGCACGGGGTCGCCAGCTACGAATTCAGTGGTCCCGACCTAAAGGCAATCCGCGGCGGTCAACTTTCGCCCGAACTCGAGCCGCGGATCATCCGGGCGCGTTTCGATCGAGCCCTCAACCTGCGCAACCTTCGCGCGCGGATCGAGCTCGTTGCGCTCACACGCTCATTCACGAGATCCGCTCTGGATCAACACTTGCGCATCATGAAGGAGATTGAAGATGCCCGACCTACAAGTCCCCTCCCGCGATTTGGCGAGCCTGACGCTCGCGCATCGCAAGCTCGACGAGGTTTTGAAGACCGGCGGCACGATTCAGGAGACGATCGATGTGATCCGGGGCCTGATCCTCGATCAGATGATGCATCCCGAGGGCGAGCCAGCGGATCTGGCGCAGGTCTTGGGGGAACTGATCGCGACGCTAACGCGCACGATCGGAGAAATGCGCGATACCGCGAACAGCCATGCAAACGAGATCAAAGCGCTGCGATCGCAGATCGACGCGATGGCCACCGAGCAAAAGACACGGGATGCACAGATCTCGCGCCAGCTGAGCCTTTTGCTCGACGCTCTGGGTTTGCAGCTCCCGGTTCCCTCGGAGAGCTGATCTCACGAGTTGTTCGGGCTGCGCGCGAGGCGAAAGCTGACATCATTCTGCGTGTCGACGCGGTTTCGAAGCATCTTCACGTGCGCTTCCGGGATGAAACAGAGATCGGTCTTGACCGTGACAAGGTCTGGCTGCGCAAGACAGGCGATGGCACTGCGATGCGTGCGTTTCTGCGCCACTTTGCAACCCTGTCTGATATGCAAATGGCCAACCTGACGCTGGGCCGAATCCATCGCACGGATCAAATCCTTGCCATCACACGACAAGCGCTGCAGTTGCTAAACGAGGCACGCCGCTCGGAAACCGAGACGGAGATCGACATCGAGCCCCCCGATCCTTCGGATGATCCGGAGGTCGAAGGGCCGGAGGTAGAAGGGCCGGAGGTCGACGGGTCGTTCTGAACGGGCACCTGAAACAGCGCGGCGCTGATGGCAGCGTCTATTGGCTGGAAAACACAGGCACCAAACCCGCTCAGCGGGCGCAAAACGGCGCTGAATTTAGGCCAGTGAGCGTCCAAGGATCGGGGGGCTCACAACGGAAGCTCGTGGCTACGTTTGATCTCGCGCAGGACGACATTGGTTTCCGCGCTTTGAACGGCAGGCAGGCGGAACAGAAACTCTTCGAGGAAGACGTTGTAGGCGTCGATATCCTTGCACAGAAGGCGCAGATGATAGTCCGCCTGACCGGTGGTCGCGTAGCATTCCAGCACCTCGGCGCGGGTCGTGATCGCGTCGATAAACTCATGGAGATGCTCGGGATTGTGACGCGTCAGGCGAACCTGTATCAAGGCGCTAAAGCCCAGCCCGGCGACGCGTGGCGATAGCTCGGCGTTGTAGCGTTCGATCAGACCCTGCTCTTCAAACAGACGCACTCTACGCCAGCATGCCGAGGCAGACATGCCAACACGCTGCGCGATCTCGGCATTCGAGACACGGGAATCCGCTTGCAGGATCTTGAGAATTTCTTTGTCACGACCGTCCAGTTCCATCTGGATAATATGACCACACACGGCGCTTAAGTCGATACAGTTTTTCGCATTGGCGCCAGAAACGCTCAAAACAAGATCAGATTATTCATTGAGCGCGTGATATATTTCCGATGATTGTAGGGGGGAGTTGCCATGAACGAGACCACGCATCACTTTCAAAGCTATGCTTTGTCGGATCGCTATGACGCATCGCAAGGCCGGGTGTTTCTAACCGGAACGCAGGCTTTGGTGCGGATCATGTTCGATCAGGCGCGGCGCGATCACGCGGCAGGCTTGAACACCGCAGGGTTCATTTCGGGCTACCGCGGCTCTCCGCTTGGCGGGCTTGATCTGGAGCTGTGGCGTTCGCGCGCGCAAACCGACGCGGCGGGCATCACCTTTCTGCCTGCGGTGAACGAAGACCTTGGCGCAACGGCGGTGCTGGGGGCGCAGCAAGCCGCGCTTGACCCCGATGCCACGGTCGAGGGCGTGTTTTCAATGTGGTATGGCAAAGGCCCCGGCGTTGATCGCTCGGGCGATGCGCTGCGCCATGGAAATGCCTACGGGTCCTCGCCCAAAGGGGGCGTTTTGGTGGTCGCGGGTGATGATCACGGCTGCGTTTCCTCGTCAATGCCCCATCAATCCGATGTGGCCTTCATGACGTGGTTCATGCCGACGCTGAACCCCGCCAATGTCGCAGAATACCTGAGTTTCGGAGAATATGGGATCGCGCTAAGCCGCCATTCAGGCACTTGGGTCGGGTTTAAGGCGATTTCTGAGACGGTAGAAAGTGGCCAATCCGTCGAACTGCCCCAAGACCGGGTGTTTTCGCTGCCCGAAATCGACTTGCCGCCGGGCGGGCTGCATGTGCGCCGCTCGGATCTGCCCAGTCCGCTGATCGAAACCCGAATCGAACACAAGCTGCGCGCGGTCGAGGCCTTTGTCGAGGCCAACCCGATTGATCGCCACATCTATGACATCCATGATGCCAGCTTTGGCATTGTCACCACGGGCAAAGGCCATCTTGATCTGATGGAGGCGCTGCGGCTTTTGGGAATTGATGAGGCCGCGTGCCGTCGCCTTGGCATTGATATCTACAAGGTCGGCATGGTCTGGCCGCTGGCGCGCCGCGATGCGCTCGCCTTTGTGCGCGGCAAGACCGAGGTGCTGGTGATTGAGGAAAAGCGCGGTATCATCGAGAGCCAGTTCAAAGAGTATTTCTACGACTGGCCCGGCGACAAGCCCAAGAAGATGGTGGGCAAGCACCGCGCGGCAGGCGACCCGCTGGTGCCGTGGACGGGAGAGCTAAGCCCGCTTGCTCTTGTGCCCATCGTGGCAGAGCGTCTGAACACCTATTTCCCTGATGAGGGCCTGCTGGCCCGCGCCCGCGCGCTGACCGATCATCCGCCCCGGATTCTCAACGTGCCGGGCGCGACCCGCACCCCCTATTTCTGCTCGGGGTGTCCACATAACACTTCGACCAAACTGCCCGAGGGCAGCAAGGCGGCCTCTGGTATCGGCTGTCATGTGATGGCCAGTTGGATGGACCGCGAAACCGGCGGCTATGCCCAGATGGGCGCCGAGGGCGTGCCTCATCTGGTTGCGTCAAAATACACCGGCGGCAAGCATCTGTTCCAAAACCTCGGGGAAGGAACATGGTATCATTCCGGCTCGCTCGCGATCCGTCAGGCGGTCGCGGTGGGGGCCAATATCACCTACAAAATCCTCTATAATGATGCGGTCGCGATGACGGGTGGCCAGCCCGTCGATGGCCCGATCAGTGTCAGTGCCATCGCGCAGACCTGCCGCGCTGAAGGGGTCGATCGGATCGCGCTGATCTCGGACGACATCGCGAAATTCAACCGCGCCGATTTCCCGCAGGGAACCAGTTTCAACCCGCGCGAAGACCTCGATACGGTTCAGCGCGAGCTGCGCGACGTGCGCGGCGTCAGCATCCTGATTTATGAGCAGACCTGCGCCACTGAAAAACGCCGCCGCCGCAAGCGCGGCACGATGCCCGACCCCAAGCGGTTTGCCTATATCAACCCCGCGGTGTGCGAAGGCTGCGGAGATTGCTCGGTGGAAAGCAACTGTCTGAGCATTGAGCCGCTCGACACCGAATTTGGGCGCAAGCGCAAAGTCAATCTATCGACCTGCAACAAGGACTTCTCGTGCCTCAACGGTTTCTGCCCCAGTTTCGTGACAGTGGAAGGCGCGGTGCGGCGCAAGAAAACCGGGCGCGATCTGGATGTGGCAAGCTTGCTGCGCGCCCTGCCCGCACCGGACATGTCGAACCTTGCCAAGCCTTATGACCTTCTGGTGACCGGTGTTGGCGGCACGGGTGTGGTCACGGTCGGGGCGCTGATCACGATGGCGGCGCATCTTGAGGGCAAAGGTGCCTCTGTTCTTGATTTCACCGGGTTTGCGCAGAAATTCGGCACCGTGCTCAGCTATATTCGTCTTGGTCAAAGCCCCGACGCGATCCATCAGGTGCGCACCGATATCGGCTCGGCCGAAGCGGTTATTGCCTGCGATATCGTGGTGTCCTCGGCACCGCGCGCGTCGACCTATTTCAAGCCCGGCTCGCGGATCGTGCTCAATACCGCGGAAATGCCAACCGGTGACTTGGTGTTGCATCGCGATGCGAGCCTGAGTGTCGATCTGCGCGAACAGGCGATCCGCAGCATCGCGGGAACCGACAACGTCTGGAGTTTTGACGCCAACGCATTGGCTGAGACGCTTTTGGGCGACAGCGTGTTCGCCAATGTCATCTTGCTTGGCTATGCGTGGCAAAAAGGGCTGGTGCCGGTCAGCGAAGCGGCGCTCAAACAGGCGATCACGCTGAACGCCGTAGCGGTTGAGAAAAACGCCCGCGCGTTCGATCTGGGCCGGGTGCTGGCAGAGACGCCAGAGACCATCCTTGCGCCCGAAGCCCCGACCGCGCCGCCAAGCGTTGATGCGCTCATCGCCAAGCATGTGGCGTTTCTGACCGGGTATCAAAATGCCCGCTACGCAGAGCGCTACAAACGCACGCTCACGCGTTTCCGTGCGGCTCTGCGCGATGATCTGGATCCAGCCTGTGCGCAGGATCTGACCACAGCGGCAGCCAAATCGCTGTTCAAGCTGATGGCCTATAAGGACGAATACGAGGTCGCGCGCCTGCATGGGCAAGACAGTTTCGCCGCCGCCTTGGCGCAGGAATTCGAGCCCGGTTTCAAGATCAATTACCACATGGCCCCGCCGATATTCTCACGCAAGACAGATGCGCACGGTCGGCCCGTTAAGCGCAGCTTTGGCCCATGGATGACGCCTGCGCTGCGTGCTCTGGCAAAGCTGCGCGGCCTGCGGGGAACGAAGTTCGATCTGTTTGGCTACAGCCAAGAGCGCAAGCAAGAGGTCGCCCTGATCGACTGGTTCGAAAGCCTTCTCGCAACCTTGCCCGCGTTGATCTCTGATCAAACCGTAGCCTCAGCGCAAGAAGCGCTAGAAATGCCGATGCAATTTCGCGGCTACGGCCCGGTCAAAGAGGACGCAATCCGCAAGTTCAAACCCAAGGCAGACGCGCTTGTCAAAGCCCTAGCTTAGGACAGGCGCGCCCGAGCGCTCTAGCGGTGTTTCCCGCTTGCAAACATCGGGCCACCTTTCCAGCGCGGGAACCCATAACCGTGGATCTCGACCAGATCGATATCGCTGGCCTTATCGGCGATCCCTTCGTCAAGAATGGCCTCGCCTTCGGCAGCCATCGCCGCAATCAGTTGCGCAGCGATCTGAGCATCTTCAAGATTGGGCGCGTCCTTGGCGATGTGGCCTGCAAGCAGCTCTGCCACGCGCGTTGAGGGCTGGGGCGTGCGATCGCCTTGGCTGTAATCATACCAGCCGCCGCCGGTTTTTTGCCCCTTGCGCCCTGCCCCAACAAGGATATCGCCCAGCGTCTCAGGCACGTCCTGACCCATTGCGCGCGCGCCCTCGCGTTGCAGATAGGCGATGTCGAGCCCGCCCAGATCCTGCGCCTCAAACGGCCCCATCCGAAAGCCATAGCCGCGCATCGCGGCGTCGATCTGCGCAATCGGCACACCGTCCCGCACGAGAGTTTCGGCCTCGGCGCGGTAGCGCTTGAGAATGCGATTGCCGATGAACCCCTCGCAGATGCCAGCACGAACCGGGATTTTATTCAACTGCTTGGCCAGCGCAAAAGCCGTGGCTAGCACCTCGGGCGCCGTCTCTGGCAGCGGTACGATTTCCAGCAGCTTCATGATCTGGGCGGGGCTGAAGAAATGCAGCCCGATAAAGCGCTCAGCCCCTGGCAATCCCGCAAAAATCTCGCGCGGGTCTATATAAGAGGTGTTCGTGGCCAAGATCGCATCGCGACGACAGTGCGTGATCAGGTTTTCAAAGACCTGACGCTTGACGGACAACTCCTCGAAAACTGCCTCGATCACCAGATCACATTCTGACAGGGCCGCATAATCGGTGGCCCCCGTGACCCCGGCCATCAGCGCATCGCGCGCCTCTTCGGTCAATTTGCCCCGCTTGATCGCACCCGCAAAGGTCTTGGCCAGCGTGTCGATCCCACGTGCCAGCGCCTGATCGTCGCGCTCGATCAGCACCACCGGCAGCCCGGCGCTACGCAGGGCTGCGGCGATCCCTGCCCCCATCGTGCCACCGCCCACGACGCCAACCTGCGCCAGCTTACGCGGGCTCACGTCGCGCAGCGTGTCGGGGCGTGGCGCGGCGCGCTCGGCAAAGAAGACCGCGCGCAATGCTGCCGCCTCATCCGAACTGCGCAGCGCAAGAAAGCTCTCGCGCTCGGCGGCCATGGCCTCCGTGAAAGGCAGCTCGGTCGCCCGGCGGATCGCGGCCAGCGCCTCAAGCGGCGCGCGATGGCCCTGCTTTTCCGCCAGTTTGCGCTTGGCCTCCCAGAACGCGTCATCCATCGCCGCGACCGGGCGCTCTGAAATCGGCGCAGGTAGGGGTTTGGCCAAAGCCGCCTTGGCAAAAGCAATCGCGCCTGCCTCCAGATCGCCCTCAATCACCGCATCAATCAGCCCGTGTTCGCGCGCCTTGGGTGCCGCCATCGGTTTGCCCGATGTCACCAGATCGACCGCCACCTCGACCCCGGCCAGACGCGGCGTGCGCACGGTGCCCGACGCACCGGGGATGATCCCAAGCGTGACCTCTGGCAGGCCGATCTTTGCCTGCGGCACGGCCACGCGAAACCGACACCCCATCGCGATCTCAAACCCGCCGCCCAAGGCAGCACCGTGGATAGCGGCGATCCAGGGCACGCGTGCGGCCTCAAGATGATCCACCAGATCGGGCAGATGCGGCGGCTCGGGCGTCTGGCCAAATTCGCGCACATCCGCGCCCGCAATAAACGTGCGGCCCTCACAGATCAGGATTGCCGCGCGCAAGGTCGGATCGGCATCGATCTCCTCGACGGCCTGCCACAGCGCTTTGCGCACCGCCGCCGAGATCGCATTGACGGGCGGGTTGTCGAGCGTGACGATGGCGATATCGCCCTGCGGACGGATCGAAACGGGAGTGTTCATATTGGCCTCTTCAGATTCCCAGATAGGCTTCGCGGATGCGCGGGTCCGCGATCAACTCGGCGGCGGGACCGGTCATCGTGATCTGGCCGGTTTCCATGACATAGCCACGATCCGCAATCTTGAGCGCGCCATAGGCGTTTTGTTCGACCAGCAGGATCGTGACATCGCGCGCGCGCAGGCTTTCCACCACCTCAAAGATTTGCGCAACGATCAGCGGCGCCAGCCCCATCGAGGGTTCATCAAGCAACAGGCAATGTGGCCGCCCCATCAAGGCGCGCGCAATTGCCAGCATCTGCTGCTGCCCGCCAGACAGTCCGCCCGCCACCAGATTGCGTTTTTCGCGCAGGATCGGGAACATCGCGAAAGCATCTTGCATATCGCGATCGACCCGCTCGTCGGTGAACAGAAACGCGCCCAGCCGCAGGTTTTCCTCAACCGACAGGTTGGTGAAAATCTGGCGTCCTTCGGGCGATTGCGCCAATCCGCGCCGTAAGCGGCGATAGGCGGGCACCGAGGTCAGCTCATCGCCGCGAAAATGAATGCGCCCCGCACTGACCGACTGCGTGCCCGACAAGCAGTGCAACAGCGTCGTCTTGCCCGCGCCATTCGCGCCCACAACGGTCACGATTTCGCCCGAGCGGACCTCGAGGTCCACGCCGTGCAACACCTCGATGCGCCCATAGGCCGAGCGTAGCCCCTCAACTGTCAGCATCGACACTCTCCTCATCCCCCGCGCCCAGATAGGCCGCGATCACCGCAGGGTTTTTCGACACGCTTTCCGGGCTGCCTTCTGCGATCTTTTCGCCGTGATCAAGCACAACGATATGGTTCGAGATCCGCATGACCATCTTCATGTCATGTTCAACCAGCAAGATCGCGATGCCCGATTTAGCCAGTTCCGCGATCAGGTGGTCGATCTCTTCGGTCTCGACCGCGTTGCACCCTGCGGCGGGCTCATCCAGCAGCAAGACGCGCGGCTGCATCGCAAGCGCACGCGCGATCTCAAGGCGTTTAAGCGCACCGTAAGACAGGTTTCCCGCCAGTTCTTCGGCGGCCTTGTCCAGACGCACCCGTTTGAGAAGCTCTTGGGCCTGTGCGCGTGCTATCTGGGAACGCCGGCGCGCGGCAGGCAAGGCCAAAAGATCGGCGATCAGCGAGCCGCTTTCGCTTTGGTGAAAGCCCACGATCACGTTTTCCAGAACCGTCATTTCCTGAAAAATCTGCAGGTTTTGAAAGGTGCGGGTCAGCCCCATGCGCGCAAGGCGATGCGGCTCGGCTGCGGTCACGTCTTTCCCGTCAAGGCGCACATGACCGCTATCGGGCAGATAAACGCCCGAAATCATGTTGAACAAGGTGGTCTTTCCCGCGCCGTTGGGGCCGATGATCGACACGATCTCACCCGGCTGAGCGGAAAACCCGACATCATCGACTGCGCGCAATCCGCCAAAGCCGATGCCAAGGCCTGATACTTCCAGCAAGCTCATTCGCCCCTCCCCTTCAACTTTGCCACGATCGAGGGCAACAGCCCACGGGGCAGGAAAATCATCACAAGGATCATCACCAGCCCCAGCACGACCTGTTCGTATTCAGCAAAGACCGTCAGAACCTGCGGCAGCAGCGTCAGGATTGCACTGCCCGTCACCGCGCCAAGGACCGAGCCGACGCCGCCCAGAACCGCCATCGTCACCATCTCAATCGAGTGCATGAAACCTGCGATATCAGGAGTGACAAACTGGTTTTGCAGCGCCAGAAGCGAGCCTGCGACCGATGCGTAGACGGCCGAGATAACAAACGCTTGCAGCTTGAGGCGGGCCACATCAATGCCCACGGTGCGCGCCGCCACCTCAGAGCCATGCAGCGCGCGCATCGCGCGCCCGGTGGCGCTTTGAAATAGGTTGAGCGCGATCCAGACACCGACCAGCATCGCCAGCGCGCTTAGGATATACCAAAACTCACCGCTCGACAGCTTCCAGCCCCATCCCCGCAGGATTTTACGCAGCGCGAGGCCTTGCACAGCCATCCCATCGGGACCGCCGGTCAAGGCGCGCTCATTGGTCAGAACCATGCTGACCAGAATGCCAAAGCCCAACGTCGCGACCGCCAGATAATAGCCGCGCAGCCGCAAGATCGGTTTGCCGATCAACACTGCCAGCAGCGCAGAGATCACGGCCCCGAGCAGGATCGCCAAGGACGGCGGTAGGCCTAAATGTTCGGGGGCCAGCGCACAGGCATATGCCCCGATCCCGGCAAATCCGGCATGGCCAAGACTGATCTGCCCGGCATAACCGATCAGGATCACAAGCCCGGTCACCGCCAGACCGTTGACGAAGATCAGCGCACCAACCCGGTAATAATAGCCCGAGGGAAAGAACAGCGGCAGCACGGCTACCAGCACCGCAAGCGCCGCCAATTGAGTCCATTTCGAAGACAGTTTCATGGTTCAGACCCTCTCCGTCGTGCTTTTGCCAAACAGGCCCTGAGGCATCACGAACAGCACCGCGAGGATCACGATAAAGGCGACCGCATCCTTGTATTGAGAACTCAGATAGCCAGCGGTCAGCGCCTCGAGAAGACCCAGCGAGATGCCCCCCACCAAAGCCCCCTTGGGGTTGCCCATCCCCCCCAGCATTGCGGCGGCAAATCCCTTGAGCGCAAGCCCGACACCCACGTCATAGCCCACCAGCGTGATCGGCGTGACAAGCACGCCCGCCAGCGCCCCGATCGCCGCCGAAAGCGCAAAAGACAGAGTCATGACCCAGCCGGTATTGATGCCGACAAGCTGAGCGGCAAGACGGTTATTTGCGGTAGCCAGCACCGCTTTGCCGGTCAGCGTTCTGGTGAAGAACAGCCATAAACCGATGAAAACAAACACCGCGCCACCAATCACCCACAGGCTTTGCGGCACGAGTGTCGCGCCAAAGATGTGGATCGGCGCATCGCCTGAGAAAGACGGAAAGCGGTGCAGTTGTTTGTCAAAGATCAGCTGCGCCGCGCCACGGATAAAGATCGAGGCGCCGATGGTGATGATGATCAGTGACACCACGGGCGCGCCGCGCGCGGGTTCCAGCGCAAGCTTGTTGAGCGCAACCCCGACCAGCGATGTGATCGCAATCGCGAGAACCGCCGCAAGTGGCAAGGGCAGCCCCGCCTGATAGGTGAAAACCGTGATCATCCCGCCCAGCATAACGAATTCGCCTTGCGCGAAATTCACCACGTCGGAGGCGTTGTAGATGATCGTAAACCCAAGCGCGACCAGCGCGTAAACCGCGCCAACCGTCACGCCGGACAGCATAAATTGCAACAAGGCGTCCATGAACGTCTCCGATGAAGTCTGGGCCATGTCCGGGGCGATCGCAAAACCGCCCCGGCCTCAGGAACTTGGCCTGTGAGTTAGTCGATCAGTGTCCAGCCGCCATCGCGAATCTCAAGCATCTTGAAGGCCGACAGATCGAGACCAAGATGATCCTCGGGCGAGAAGCTGTAGATGCCCGTGGTGCCGACATAGCCCTGCGTGGCCTCAAGCGCGTCGCGAATGGCCGCAGGATCACTGCCGCCTGACTTCATCGCATTGGTCATCAAATCGACAGCGTCATGGGCATAGCCGCCGAACGTCGAAACCGTCTCACCGTATTTCGATTCATAGGCGGTTTTATAGGCCGTCACGACGGGCTTTTGCGCATCGTCATCGGGCAAGATCGCGGCCACCAGCAGCGCAGTGCCCGGCAGGCGCACACCTTCGGCTGCCGCAGCCCCTGCCAGCTCGATGAACCCATCTGACGCAACCCCGTGGCTTTCATAAAGCGGCAGATCGATGCCAAGCTGGGCTTTGTTGCGCGTAACGATAGCCGGGCCTTGACCGAAACCGGGGTTGAGAATGGCCTGAACGCCGTCCGTATTGCGGATTTTGGTCAGCTGCGGTGTCATATCCGCATCTTGAGGCCCGTAAGTCTCGTCCGAGAGGATCTCGATTGCGTATTGGGGCGCAACATCCTTGCATTGCGCCTGCATCGAGGCACCAAACCCGTCGGTCCCCGAGATCATGCCAATCTTGGTGATCCCCTTTTGCTGCATATCGCTGAAGATCTTTTCACAGGCCATGCGGTCGGTATGGGGCGTCTTGAACACCCATTTACGCACCGGATCGATGATCTGGATGGCCCCCGCAAGCGAGATAAACGGAACTTCGGCATCTTCGGCAACCGACAGGATCGACATTGTCGTTCCGGTGGTCGAGCCGCCAATGATCGCGACGACCTCGTCATCCTCAACCAAGCGCGTGGCAAAGGTGCGCGCCTTGTTCGGATCGCCACCATCGTCATACAGCACCAGATCAATCTGTTCGCCGTTGATCCCGCCTGCTTCGTTGATCTGATCAACCATCATTTCGATGGTCTTGGCCTCGGGGTCGCCCAAGAAGGCCGCCGGGCCCGAAGCCGACAGGCTTGCCCCCAGCTTGATATCAGCCATCGCCGCAGTGCTTCCCAACACCACAAGCGCACTCAAAGCCGTTGTCGTTAGCAGTTTCATAGATAGTCCTCCCATACTCTCTAAAACCAAAGCTTGCCGTTGGCGCTTCTCCTCACGCCACTTTCGGCCAGCGGATCATCACGCGCCGGAACCGGGACGCGACGAAGGCGGTGTCCGTCAAACTGGCATTTCCTGCCGGATTGGCTCCGGTGACGTGAAAGTCGGAAAATGCAGCGGACTGATTGACATAGATATTGCCGGTCAGATTGACCGACAGATTAACCCCGGCTGCGGCAAAAGCCATCGCGGCCTGCGCGATCAAGTCCGGGTCATTGGCGTAAAGCGCAGCGGTAATCGCGCCTTTGCGCGCCGCGATGCCCGAGGCGCGCGCAATCGCATCTTGCGCGTCCTCGCAGGGGATTACAAAACTCACCGGGCCAAAGCACTCGTCGTCCTGCAGGCCCGGCCCCGCCCCATCTACCACCACCAAAAGCGGCGTGGCCGAGCGCCCTGCCCCCGTCTCCCCGCTCTCGCGCACCACCTGCCCCGCTTGACGCGCAGCCGCGACACGTTCCAGCGTCGCGGAGTTCACGATGGTGCCGCAAATCGCAGACGCAGCTTGGGCGTCCGCCAGCAAGGTGTCGATTGCCGCCACGATCCCGGCGACCACCTCGTCAAAGCTTTTGTGGCCCTCGGCGGTCTCAATCCCGTCGCGCGGAATGTAGATGTTTTGCGGCGCGGTACACATTTGCCCCGAATACAGCGACAACGAGAAGGCCAGATTGGCGCACATCCCCGCGAAATCATCCGTGCCGGTGATCGTGACCGAGTTCACGCCTGTTTCTTCGGTGAAAACAAGCGCCTGAGTGGCATTGGCACGCAGCCAATCCGCAAAGCTGGACGAGCCGGTGTAGTCGATAATCGCCACGGCAGGGTCGCTCGCCAACTGTTTGGTGATTTCAGCACCAGGCGCGTCAACAGCCAGCAACACTGCATCCTGCGGCAAACCGGCCTCGGCGAAGACGTCACGCAGGACCTTGACCGTTAGGGCCTGCGGCAAGATCGCGAGCGGGTGCGGCTTTACGATCACCGTGTTGCCCGTCGCGAGACTGGCAAACACGCCCGAATAGCTGTTCCAAGTCGGAAAGGTATTGCACCCGATTGCCAATGCCACGCCGCGCGGCACCAGTTGCCAGCGCTTTTCGATTACCAGCGGGTCGGATTTGCCTTGCGGCTTCTCCCAGACCGCCGTTTGCGCCGTGGCCGTCATCTCGATCCAGGCAGCCGCAATTGCCTCAAGCCCACGATCTTGGGCATGCGGGCCGCCAGCTTGAAACGCCATGGGAAAGGCTTGGCCCGTGGCGTGCATCGTAGCCTCGCCGATCAGGAATGACATCTGGTTCAGCCGGGTCAGCGCCTCGATCAACGCCCCTACGCGCGCCTGCATCGAGGCTTTGCCCCATAGCGCCCCGGCCGCATGCGATGCTGCGATCAGCGCAGCCGGAGGGGCCGCAGGATAGCTGATGGCCACATCCTGCCCCCAAGGGGACTGCTCTGCCCCGAGGCGCGCGGTCTCGGGATGGCCAGGTAGCGCGAACGCGTCGCCAAGCAGCGCCTCATAGGCTGCATGACCATCGCGGCGCGCATCGGCCCCGTAAATTTTAGTGCTAGGCGTTTCGGGAAAAGGCGTCCAGAATTCACGCGCGCGCCACGCATGCACGGCACGATCCAGCAAGTCGCGATGGCGATCAAAGAAATCCGTCATGTCTCCTCCCAGAGTTCGATTCGTATCATTGACCGACCGGACGGTTTATGCAACTATTTGTTTGAGGGGTTCGAAAAAGAGCCAGGGAGACAGACATGACATCATCACAAACTTTGCTTTCCTTTCAGGAGGCTGGCGTCCTGAAGCTGACGCTCAACCGTCCGGAAAAATTGAACTCTTTTAACGAAGAGATGCATCTCGCACTGCGCCGCGAACTTGAACGCGCCCGCGACGATGACGCGATTCGCGCGGTGCTTTTGACGGGGGCCGGACGAGGATTTTGCGCAGGCCAGGATCTGGGCGACCGCGATCCGCGCAAGGGAGGGCCCAAGCCTGATCTGGGCGCGACCATCGAGACCTTTTACAACCCGCTTCTGCGGCTGATCCGCAGCCTGGAAAAGCCGGTCATTTGCGCCGTCAACGGCGTGGCGGCGGGAGCGGGCGCGAATATCGCCTTTGCCTGCGACATCGTTCTGGCCGCGCAATCGGCGAAATTCATTCAGGCGTTTTCCAAGATCGGATTGATCCCGGATGCCGGTGGAAGCTGGTCACTGGCGCGCATTCTGGGTGAGCCGCGCGCCAAAGCCCTCACCCTTCTGGCCGAGCCCCTGCCCGCGCAGATGGCGGCTGATTGGGGGTTAATCTGGCGCGCCGTGGCAGATGATGCGCTCCAAGCCGAGTCCTTGGCGATTGCAACCAAGCTTGCAGCCGGTCCGACCAAGGGTCTGGGCCTGACCAAGCGTCTAATTCAAGAGGCCGCAACAAGCGATCTCGACACGCATCTTGATCGGGAACGCGACTGCCAGCGCGAAGCGGGTTTCACCGACGATTATGCCGAAGGCGTCACCGCCTTTCTCGAAAAACGTGCTGCAAATTTCACGGGACGCTAAGCATGGCCAAGGATCTGAAACCACTGACGGAAATGACACCGCAAGAGCTTGCCGAGGCCTGCGCCGCGACGATGTGGAACGACGATTCCGCCTCGCAACGCCTTGATATGGAGTTGCGCCACATCGCACCGGGGGCTGCCACTTTGGCGATGACCATCACCAAAGCCATGACCAACGGGCATGGAACGGCACATGGTGGCTATATTTTCACGCTGGCCGACAGCGCCTTTGCCTTTGCCTGCAACACCTACAATCAGGTGACGGTCGCGCAGCATTGCTCGATCACCTACATCGCGCCGGGCGCGAGCGGTGATCAGTTGATTGCCACCGCTATGGAGGTGTCGCGGCGCGGGCGCTCGGGCATCTACGACGTGCATATCACGCGCGCGGACGGAACCTTGATCGCAGAATTTCGCGGCCATTCCCGCAGCCTCGGGACACCGCATCTGTCGGACTAGAGTCCGACGACAAACGTATGATTTTTGGGAGGAAACCAGATGATCAACCTAAACCCCAGCAAAGATATTCTCGATCCGATCGAGACCGCCTCGCGTGACGAAATCTCCGCGCTGCAGTTTCACCGGATGCGGCGCTCGCTGACGCATTCCTATGAAAACTCACCCTTCTATCGCAAACGCTTTGACGAGCATGGCGTGCATCCCGAAGATCTCAAATCGCTGTCCGATCTGTCGAAATTTCCCTTCACCTACAAGCAGGATCTGCGCGACAACTACCCGTTCGGCATGTTCGCCGTGCCGCGCAAAGACTTGGTGCGCGTGCATGGATCGTCGGGCACGACCGGCAAACCCACGGTGGTGGGCTATACCAAGGGCGATATTGATGTCTGGGCCGATGTCGTCGCGCGTTCTATCCGCGCCTCGGGCGGGCGGCCCGGCGACATCTGCCACATCGCCTATGGCTATGGGCTGTTCACCGGCGGGCTTGGGGCCCATTACGGCGCAGAACGCTTGGGCTGCACGGTTGTGCCGATCTCGGGCGGGATGACAGAGCGTCAGGTGACCTTGATGCAAGATTTCAAGCCCGACATCATCATGGTGACCCCGTCCTATATGCTCTCGATCCTTGATGAATTCCGCCGTCAGGGGATCGATCCGCGCGAAAGCTCTCTCAAGGTCGGCATTTTTGGTGCCGAGCCCTGGACCAACAAGATGCGCGAAGAGATCGAGCAAGCATTTGATATGCATGCCGTTGATATTTATGGACTATCCGAGGTGATGGGGCCGGGTGTCGCGAATGAATGTGTCGAGACCAAAGACGGGCTGCATGTCTGGGAGGATCACTTCTACCCCGAGATCATTGATCCCGTCAGCGGCGAGGTGCTGCCCGATGGCGAAATGGGCGAGTTGGTCTTTACCACGCTCACCAAGGAAGGGCTGCCGATGGTGCGCTATCGCACCCGCGATCTGACGCGGCTTTTGCCGGGCACTGCGCGCTCGATGCGGCGGATTGAAAAGATCACCGGGCGCAGCGACGACATGATCATCCTACGCGGCGTCAACGTCTTTCCAACACAGATCGAAGAGCAAATCCTGAAAGTGAAAGGACTTGCGCCGCATTTCCAGATCGAGTTGGTGCGCGCGGGCCGGATGGATGCGATGATCGTGCATGTCGAAGCAACACCCGATCAGGCCAGCGCCGACGCACGCAGCGCGTGCTCAAAGGAACTGGCCCATCACATCAAGTCGGTGGTCGGCGTGTCATCCAAAATCGACGTCCACGATCCCGAACAGATTGCGCGCTCTGAGGGCAAAGCCAAACGGGTGGTCGACAATCGCCCCAAAGAATAGCCCGACCGACTGGTCAATCACATACTTACTAGTCTATAGGGGGGGCAAACTTGCCCCCTTTAGCATTCAGGCCCATCAGGAGACTGACCCCATGGCCAGAACACGCGCCAGCGATTTTGAAGAAAAACAACACAACTTGCTGCTCGATGCCGCACGAGTCTTTGCCTCCTTGGGAATGGAGAAAGCCTCGATGTCGCAGATCGCGCTTGAGGCGGGCGTGTCGAAATCGCTGCTGTATCACTACTACCCCTCGAAAGATGCGCTTATTTTCGCGATCATTCAGGCTCATCTTGAAGACCTCGATTACGCATTGGCCGAGGCAAATGACGCCACGCTTCCCCCTCATGAGCAGCTCAAGGCTTTGGTCATGGTGGTGCTGGACGCCTATCGCGGCGCTGACGATCAGCACAAGGTTCAGCTTAATGCAGGACCTGCGCTTTCGGATGCGCAGAAAGCAGAACTGACCAAGCTTGAGCGCAAGATCGTCGCCTATTTTTCAAACGTGTTATGCGCGATTCATCCCGAGCTTGATCGACCAGAACGCCCGCTGGTGATGCCCGTGACGATGTCGCTGTTTGGCATGATGAACTGGGTCTATATGTGGTTCAAGGAAGGCGGGCCGATCTCGCGTGAGGATTACGCCGAAGTTGCAACAACGCTTATCCTTGAGGGCGTGAAAGCTGTGCGCTAAGGCCCGAGAATCCATACGATTATTAAAAAAGGCCCAGACGTTTGTCCGGGCCTTTTGAGTTTTCATGGTGTCAGATCAGGCCACTGGCGGCCATGTCTTGGCCACCATCGTCAGCACGTCATACTGGGCAACGACCTCGTCTTTCTGGTTACTCACCCGACAATCCCAGCGCACCTCGCCGTAATCGCCATTGGCGCGCGGGTTGATTGCCTTGCAGGTCAGACGCACTTGCAGGCTGTCCCCGAAATAAACCGGGGTCAGGAAGCGCAAGTTATCCACGCCGTAATTGGCCAGAACCGGCCCCGGCTCGGGATCGACAAACAGGCCCGCCGCGAAAGACGCGATCAGGTAGCCATGCGCCACGCGATCCTCAAAGAAGGGATTGGCCTTGGCCGCGTCGCTATTCATATGGGCGTAGAACGTGTCCCCCGTGAAATGGGCGAAATGCTCGACATCCTCTTGCGTGACTTCGCGCGACTTGGTGATGACCTGATCGCCGATGCGCAGTTCTGCAAGCGATTTGCGGAACGGATGGCCATCGGATTGCGCAGGCGCGCCCTCGACCCATTGCCCGGTCACCGCCGACAGCATCTCGGGCGTGCCCTGAATAGCGGTGCGCTGCATGAAATGCTTGACGCCACGGATGCCGCCCATTTCCTCGCCACCACCGGCGCGCCCCGGTCCGCCATGCACCAAAGGTGCGAGCGGCGAGCCGTGCCCCGTCGAGGTCTTGGCCGAGCCGCGATTGCCGATCAGGACGCGACCGTGATAAGGCGCAAGCCCCGTGACGATCTCGCGCGCAATATCGCGATCATTGGTGAACAGCGAGGACACAAGCGAGCCGCGTCCCTTACGTGCCAGCGCCACCGCCTCCTCTGCGTCGTCATATCCCATCACCGTGGCGACCGGACCGAACGCCTCAATCCCATGTGCCGCATCCGCCGACATCGGATCGCGTGCCCGCATCAGAATCGGCGCCATGAACGCGCCCTGTCCGGCATCGCCGCACATAAGCGTGACGTTTTCGGGATCGCCCGAGACGATCTCGCAATCGGCGGCAATTTCGCGGATCTTCTCGCGCACGCCATCACGATCCTTGCGCGAAACCAGCGCCCCCATCTGTACGCCTTCGCCGTCGGGCAGACCAATCGAGGTCTTGGCCAAACGCGCCGAAAGCGCCTCGATCACGGCATCTTCGAAGCGGTTGGGAACGATAGCGCGCCGGATCGCGGTGCATTTCTGCCCCGCCTTGACCGTCATTTCACGCGCGACTTCCTTGACGAACAGATCAAATTCCGGCGTGCCCGGTTCGGCATCCGCCCCAAGAACGGCGGCGTTCAGACTGTCGGCCTCCATCGTGAAGCGCACGGAGTTCTGCACGATTGCCGGCGTCGCCTTGAGCATCCGCCCCGTTCCCGCAGAGCCGGTGAATGTCACCACGTCCTGCTCGCTCACATGATCGAGCAGATCCCCGGCCGAGCCCGTCACCAACTGCAATGCGCCTTCGGGCAGCAGTCCCGTTTCCAGCATCCGGCGCACCACCAGCTCGGTGAGATAGGCGGTTTGCGATGCCGGTTTGACGATGCAAGGCATCCCCGCGATCAACGACGGCGCGATTTTTTCCAGCATCCCCCAAATCGGGAAGTTGAACGCGTTGATATGGACCGCGACGCCTTCCATCGGGTTTAGAACGTGCTGGGCAACAAACGATCCATCGCGCGAAAGCCTTTCGACGGCGCCTTCGGTGATCAGTTTCGCATTGGGCAGTTCCAAGCGCGCCTTGGACGAAAAGGTCAGCATCGTGCCGATGCCGCCATCAATGTCGATCCAGCCATCCTTGCGGGTCGCACCGGTGGCGAAGTTTTCGAGGTAAAACTCCTCTTTCATCTCCATCAGCTTCAGACCGATGGCCTTGAGCATCAAGGCACGCTCGTGGATCGTGTGCTTGCGCAGAGCAGGCCCGCCAACGCGACGCCCCCACTCCAGCGCGGCCTTGAAATCAAGCCCGTCGGTCCCGATCAGCGCGTGGATCTGACCGGTTGCGGCATTGTAAACCGGGCGCCCCTCGTCAGTGCCTGCACGCCAAGCTCCTTCAAGATAGCTTTGCAGACGGCGTGGTTTCACAGCCGTATCCTTCATGCCTTGTCCTTCCATGTCATGCCAGTCCAAGTGGTGCCAGCGCCTCGGCACTGCGGGCCTGCCAGCGCGCCAAAAGCACTTCATTCGTATCGTGGCGCAGCCCCATCGCGGAGAGGCGATCAAACCTTTCCGAGCCGGCAACACCAAAAGTCTCGGCCACACGGTCCTGCCAATAGGCAAGCGAAGCCGCGATTTCGGCTTTGCCGTCGGTCGTGGCAGCGATCCGTTCCAGCCCTTCGAAACCCAACTCCATATGGCGGGTCTCAATCGGGGTGATTTCGCGCATCACCTCGGCAAGCGGGGTGTAGGAAACCTTTACCATTTCTTCGAGTTGCACACAGGTCGCAAGGCCCATCAGCGCGTTCATCACGCAGGCATCCACCCAGCCCGACAGCGGGTAGTGAAACACCGACAACCGCATATCTCCGCCCCGGCGTTTGGGGACGGTGCGATCATCGCGCGCCCCACGGGCCGCCCAATCGTGGCTTTGATTATACAGCGCCTTGTCGGTGCCGAAATCCTCCATCAGATCCAGCACTTTTTCCGCGTTGGACGCTTTTTCCAAGGTAATCCGGCTGGCCGCAATCCGTTCCTTGATACCGGGAGCCCAGTTGATTGCATTGGCAAACCCCGCAGATCCCGCCAACTCACTGTCGACAAAGGAGGACATCATGCGCATCAACTCGGCGCGATAGCGCGGCGAGACATTTTCAGGTGACGTGACCTTGCCGCCCTGCGCGAGATACTCGGCGACCGACATCGTTTCTGCATCATTCGTCATAGCTAAGCACCACCTTGTTCGAAAGCGGGATACACTGGCACGACAGCACGTAGCCCGCGCGCACTTCGTAGTCCTCAAGCGCATGGTTGACGTCCATCTCGACCTCTCCCTCAAGCACCTTGGCGCGGCAGGTCGAACAGACCCCGGCCTTGCAGGCAAAGGGCGCATCCATTTTCTGCGCGAGGGCTGCATCCAGAATGGCCGTGCCATCCTTGGCCATTGCAAATGTGCGGGTCGCGCCATCCAGCGTGATCGACACGTCACAGCTATTGGCCGTGCTTGCGCTGTCTTGCGAAACGGCACGTGCCTTCGCGCGCCCCGGTTGCGAGGACGCAAACAGTTCAAACTTGATCTGACTGTCATCAAGGCCGTGCTTGCGCAGGCTTTCGGCAATCGTCAGCATCATCGGCTCGGGTCCACAGATGAACGCGGTATCGACGGTTTCGGCATCAATCCACAGCCGGAACAAGGCCTCCATCTTTTCAGCGTCGATACGTCCGGTGAACAGCTCGATATCCTGACTTTCGCTTTCGAGGATATGGATCAACGAGAAGCGGCCCAGATAGGTGTTCTTCAGATCCTCCAACTCTTCGCGAAACATGATCGAGCCGACCTGACGGTTGGCATAGACCAGCGTGAAGGTCGATTGCGGCTCGCGCGCAAGGACGGTTTTCACGATCGAAAGCAACGGCGTGATCCCCGATCCGCCCGCAAAACCAAGGTAGGTTTTGGCCTGCGCCGGGTCTAGCGGGGTGTGAAACTTGCCCATCGGCGGCATCGCTTCGATCACGTCGCCAGACTTGAGTGTTTCATTCGCCCAAGTCGAAAACGCCCCCCCGTCCACGCGCTTGATGCCGACTTTCAGGCAGCCCTCATCAAGACCGGCACAGATCGAATAGGATCGGCGCAACTCTTGACCGTCGAACGCGTGGCGAAAGGTCAAATACTGACCTTGGATGAAGTCAAATTGCGCGGCCGCATCCGTTTGCGGTTTCAGCGTCACAACAACCGCATCGCGCGTTTCCTTGCGGATATCGGTCACTTCCAGCGGGTAGAAACGGGCCATGAGCCTCTCCTCCTTTGGCTCAGATGCACTTGAAATAGTCGAACGGTTCGAGGCAATCCTTGCATCTGTAGGACGCCTTGCAGGGGGTGGAGCCGAATTGACTCACTTTTTCCGTATTGGTCGATCCGCAGCGCGGACAGGCAACGGCAAGATTGCCTTCACCGGTCAGCTTTGAAATCCGTCCGGCCAACACGCCATCTGCCGCCGTGCCGTCGATCGGCGGGGCGATACCAAATTCGCGCAGCTTTTCGCGCCCGGACTCGGTCAGCCAGTCTGTTGTCCACGCCGGGCTAAGCTGGCGCTGGATCTCAATCTTGTCGATGCCATGCGCGCGCAAGGCGGCCTCGACATCAAACGAGATAATGCTGGTGGCAGGACACCCCGAATAGGTCGGCGTGATTTTCACGGCCAGCGTATCGCCCTGCCATTCCACATCTCTCACGATCCCAAGATCGACAACCGAGATCACAGGGATTTCGGGGTCGGGAACGCCGTCAAGCCATTCCCAGATCTGTTCCACACTGGGGCGTGACATGGCTTACCACTCACAGCCGGGATAGGATCGCTGCAACCACTGCATCTGCGTCAGAAGATGACCCAGATGTTCGGTATGCATATAGCCGTTGCGCCCGCCCTTATGGGCAAAGCTGTCTTCGGGAATGCGCAATGTCGCCTCGCTTAGAACGCGACCAATCAACGCGTCATATTCGGCGCGCAGACCTGCCGGATCGGGGCCAATACCTGCCTCGGCCATCGCCTGATCGACGCTATCGCTGGCAAACATCTCGCCGACATAGGGCCACAGATAGTCCAGCGCCTCTTGCATGCGCGCATGGCTTTCCTCGGTGCCGTCACCCAAACCAACGACAGTTTGCGCTGATCTTTCAAGGTGATAGGCGACTTCCTTGGTGGCTTTGGCCGCGATTTCCGCAACGCGCGGGTTTGCGCTTTTGGTCAAAAGCGGCAAATAGATCGCGCTGAAGGCGTCAAACAGGAACTGGCGCAAAATCGTGCGTCCGAAATCACCATTGGGCAGTTCCACCAGCAGCAAATTGCGGAAATCCCACGCATCGCGCAAGAATGCCATGTCGTCTGCGCTGTGGCCCTCGCCCTCGATCTCGGCGGCGAGGCCCAGCCACATCTGCGTCTGCCCGATCAGATCAAGCGCGGTATTGGCCAGCGCGATATCCTCTTCAAGAACTGGCGCGTGACCGCACCATTCAGACACCCGATGGCCAAGAACCAAGGTGTTGTCGCCCTGACGCAGAACAAATTCCAGCAATGCCTTTTGATCGACCTGTGCCATCACATATGCCCCACGTCTTTGGGGATGTCGTAAAAGGTCGGGTGGCGATACACCTTGCTTTCCGAGGGCTCGAAAAGCGGGCCCTTGTCGCCCGGTGCAGAGGCAGAGATATGGTCTGCCTCAACAACCCAGATCGACAGCCCCTCGTTGCGCCGCGTGTAAACATCGCGGGCGTTGAGGATTGCAGTTTCCGCATCGGGCGCGTGCAGCGACCCGACATGACGGTGGTTCAACCCGTGCTGACCACGGATGAACACCTCCCAAAGCGGCCATTCCTTTTTCATGTCTTTCTCCTCCGAAACGCGATTATTCCGCTGCAACTTTGGCTGCTGCCCGCTTCTCGGCATGTGCCAGAAGCCCTTCACGCACCCATGCGCCGTCGTCCCACGCCTTGCGGCGCGCATTCAGCCGATCAGTATTGCAGGGGCCATTGCCTTTGAGAACCTCGAAGAATTCATCCCAGTCGGGTTGCGAAAAGTCGTAATTGCCCGTCTCTTCGTTGAATTTCAGGTTTTCATCGGGAATGGTAAGCCCAAGATATTCCGCCTGCGGCACTGTCTCATTGACGAATTTCTGGCGCAGTTCGTCATTGGTGTTGATCTTGATTTTCCACGCCATCGACTGCGCGGAATGCACGCTGTCCTTGTCCGAGGGGCCGAACATCATCAAGGACGGATACCACATGCGGTTGAGCGCATCCTGCGCCATCTTACGCTGCGCCGCAGATCCCTGCGCCATCTTCATCATGATCGCGTAGCCCTGCCGCTGATGGAAACTCTCTTCCTTGCAGATCCGCACCATCGCGCGCGAATACGGCCCATAGGACGTGCGCTGCAACGGCACCTGGTTCATGATCGCCGCGCCATCGACCAGCCAGCCCACAGCGCCCATATCCGCCCAAGTCAGGGTCGGATAATTGAAGATCGAGGAATATTTCATCCGCCCCGACAACAGCTTTTCCGTTAGTTCGTCGCGCGTGACCCCCAGCGTTTCGGCGGCGCAATACAGATACAGACCGTGCCCAGCCTCATCTTGCACCTTCGCAAGCAAAATCGCCTTGCGTTCTAGCGTGGGCGCGCGGGTGATCCAGTTGCCCTCGGGAAGCTGGCCCACGATTTCGGAATGCGCGTGCTGACCGATCTGGCGGATCAGCGTTTTGCGATAAGCATCGGGCATCCAGTCGCGCGGCTCGACCTTGATATTGGCGTCGACCTTGTCTTGGAAATGGCGTTCGTCATCGCTCATTTCTTCGCGCGATTTAACGGCATCACCTGTGGATTTAACCATTTGAGCATACATGTTGCGATCTCCCTTCAGACCCGTTCGAGGATCATAGCGATCCCCTGCCCGACCCCAACGCACATGGTGCAAAGCGCATAGCGCCCGCCTGTGCGGTGAAGTTGATTGCTTGCGTGCAGCACCAGCCGCGCTCCCGACATTCCCAAAGGATGCCCCATCGCGATCGCCCCGCCATTCGCATTCACAAAGGGCGCGTCATCGGGCAGACCCAATTCGCGCAGCACCGCCAAAGATTGCGCCGCGAACGCCTCGTTCAGCTCGATCACATCCATCTGCTCAAGGCTTAGCCCCGCGCGCGCGAGCACCCGACGTGTCGCAGGCACCGGACCCACCCCCATGATCCGGGGCGGCACACCGGCCGCGGCCATCGCCACAACCCGCACCCTCGGCGTCAGCCCATGGCGTTTCGCAGCCCCTTCAGAGGCGACAATCGCGCCCGCAGCACCATCATTGACACCCGAAGCGTTGCCCGCCGTCACCGTCAGCTCCGCACCATTCACGCCGCGCAGCTTGGCCAACAGCTCCGCCGTTGTGCCGGGGCGCGGATGCTCATCGGTATCGACGATTTTCGACTCGCCCTTGCGCTGGGGAATAGACACCGGCACGATTTCTTCTGCAAAAATCCCGGCCGTCTGCGCCGCATCCCAGCGGCGCTGGCTTTCGGCTGCAAACCGGTCCTGATCCTCGCGGCTGATATTGTAATCGGCGGCAACGTTATCTGCGGTTTGCGGCATCGTATGAGTACCATAGGCCGCATCCATTTTCGGGTTGGGAAAACGCCACCCGATCGTCGTGTCATACATTTCGCCATTGCGTGAAAACGCCGTCTCGGCCTTGGCAACCACGAAGGGCGCACGGCTCATGCTTTCGACACCGCCTGCCAGCATCAGATCGCCGTCGCCCGCCCGTATCGTGCGCGCGGCAAGGCCAATCGCATCCATACCCGAGCCGCACAACCGGTTCACCGTCGTGCCGGGAACTTCAACCGGCAGCCCGGCCAGCAACGTGGCCATGCGCGCAACATTGCGGTTGTCTTCGCCAGCTTGGTTAGCGCAGCCCATGATCACGTCATCGACCTGCGTCCAGTCGACGCCGGGGTTGCGCTCTTGCAAGGCCCGCAGCGGAATTGCTGCCAGATCATCGGCACGCACGCCAGACAAAGCGCCGCCATAACGCCCGATTGGCGTGCGAATGGCGTCACAAATAAAGGCCTCGCTCATAGAATCCTCCCCTATCCTTAGCGTGAACAGAATAAACCGACCGTTCGGTCACTAATATAGGAAGAATCATATCACATGAAAAGAGAAACCTTCCAAAAACCGTAATACGTTTGCGCGGGATGGAATATGTCTCGAAAAGTCAGCCACTTAAGCCAGACGCTCGCGGCGCAGACGATCTTCGCGAAGCTCTGTGGCCGCCGTCGCCGTCGCCAATAGCCCGCGCGAATCGTGGAATGTCAGACCGACATGCTCATCAGCCGCCCGAGTCAGCGCCAAGTATCCGCGCACGAAAAGCGCACGCGCCCGCCCCCCTGGCCACCCTTCAGGCAAAGCCGCCTCGGGTAGGCGCGGATCGACAAGGGCCGCATGCCGATAGGCGTGTACAAGTTGCAGCCGAAGCGCGAGCGCCTCTGGGCCCGGCGGCACGCCGCCCTCCAAAACATGCGCCAAGATCGGCTCAAACACCGAGAGAAACGCGTCATATTTCGCGCCCACCTCGGCCAAAGGCCAAGCTTGTGCCGCAAAGTCCCGCAGCGCGCCGACCCCCGCAACTGTATCGCAGGATAACACTGCAGCGTTAGGGCGCAGGACGTCATTGCGACGCGGCGCGATGAATGACTTGGGCCCAATCGGCAGCCAATCCGTCGAGACAGTTTCTGCCTCGCACAACGTCACAAGCCACCCTGTCGGCGGCGGCGGCGGCGCATAAAGAACTCGCGCAGCCGCCTCGAATTCCTCCTCGGCCATGTGACTCAGCCGATAATAGCTTTTCCGCCCAATGCGCTCGCCCTCAAGGCGCCCAGAGCTGACAAGCCGGGAAACGGCCGTGCGCACCAGCCCCTCGCTCAGACCATGCGCCGCGCAACATTCGATTAGCGTCCCAATCCAAAGCACACCGCCTCGCGGCGCGACGATATCGCCATAGAGCGTCACAATAAACGACGGCGCGCGCGGCGACATCAGTGCATCGGACAGAGCAGAGGTTTCTCTTTGATGCATGACAATCGTCACCCTTAGACATTACACCTAGATGCATATTGAGGCAAAACTGTAACGAAAAGCAACGAAACTTGAAACCTGCGCCTTATGCCGCAATGATTGTCGCTATTTCGGGCCCCGCGACCAGGTGCTTTGCCCCTGCGCTGCCACACGCTCGGTCGCAGCCAAGGCGCCCTCCGTATAGCACACGCATTTCAGATGTGGTCTCGCTGGAAGCAAACCGCAGCCGCCCCTCCCACAACCCTGTCAAACGGCGGGAGACCCATAATCGAGAGGCGCCTGCACCGGATCAAGGTTAAGCGGGCGCGACGACAAAGGCTCGCGCGCCCAATCTGCCTCCGCCGATGGTTCGGATGATCCAGAGGTCGAGGGGCCGCAGGTCGACGGGCTATTCTGAACAGGCAGTCGAGTATACCCGCCCACCTTACCCACTCGCCAAATCACGCAGCCGGACCGGGTCACGCCCGCCGGTAACATAATCGGCCCAATCCTGCATCAACTGCTCCCGCTCTTCCAACAGGTCTTCGCGCTGGTAGGCCGCCTCCAGAGCGTCTTGCTCATGGGCCAAGGCAAACTCGATGGCGTCAGCCTCATAGCGCTTCTGTCTTCGCGCCCAGGTCTTGAAGGTCGCACGGAAGCCATGCCCGGTAATTCCCGGATCAAAACGCTTCACGAGATTCAGCACCGTGTTCTCGCTCACAACACCCGAGCGGTTACCCGGTTTGGCGAAAATCTGGCGGTGATCCCCGGTGAGCAAACTCATGTTGTCAAGAACCACGGCCATCTGGCGGCTCAGCGGCACCCGGTGATTGCGGCCCATTTTCATCAACTCCTCCGGAGTCGTCCAGATTGCCGCCTCGCTGTCAAAGAAATCCCATTGCGCAAGCCGCGTCTCCTTCGTGCGCTTTGCCGACAGGATCAACAGCATCGCAAGCTGGCGCGTCTGACACTCGCACCGCACGTTCTGAAGCCAGTCCCAGAATTCCGGCATCTGCTCATGGGCGAGCGCGCCGAAATGTCCCTTCCTGCAGCGCACCCGACCCAGTGCGATACGCGTCGAGAAATCGGCCGGGTTGTCGGCGCGCAGCTCTTTGATCTTGGCCAAGGCGAAGATCTCCTTGGTCCGGCCAAGCGTTCGCCTGGCGGTCTCGTGCTTGCAGTGCCAGATCGGCTTGATCGCGGCAATGACATCAGCAACAGTAATTTCGTCGATCCTGCGATCCCCGAAATGCGGAAAGACATATGTCTCGATCGTATTCCAGTTTTGCTGAATATGCTTTCCATTCCTAAGCCCGAGCTTCTTCTGTTCGAACCAGATTTTCGCAAGTTCACGAAAGCTGGGCATCGCGGTCGCCACCGGCATGGCCTCGCCCGGCTCTTCGAAGACAGCTTCGAGTGCCGCGATGTCGCCCCGCTTCAGAAGCGCGCGCAATTCGCTGATCGCGATCCCCCTCTCGAGCATGAGCCGAGCCGCTCCGGCCAAGTCGCGCGCCCGCCGCAAACCGATCTCGGGAAACCGTCCCAGCGTGACCCAGCCCGGTTTGCCGCCCTGCGCATGGCGCAGCTCAAAAACCTTGGCTCCGCCCGCGAAGAGGCGCAGGTAAAGCCCGTTCCCGTCATGGATCCGCTCCGGCCCCATGCTATGGCGCGCCGCCTCAATCTGTTTCGTCGTCAGGCCCATACCAAGTCTCCCTCACTCAATTGCTTTCCATACAAAGTTACAATTCGGCGCTGAGCTCGTCTAAATCCCGGTGAAGCCTCGTGATTGCCGGTGACAGAAAAACTAATGTAAAAACAATAGTTTGCTGGAATCTCTTGAGGGGTCATGAGGAGGTTTGAGGTGTAGCCGGAGATTTCTTCGTCTCCGCCATTTTTCCTTTAAATTCACCACCATACGGCGAGGCATTTATTCCCGTCCCTTTGCGTGCGGTACGTCGCTCGATTGGTCGAAAGCCGCACCCCTAGCGATGCTAGAACATCTTTTCTGATGTGGCGCCGGGTTGGTAGGACTTGGGGATCATCATCAAAAAAATTTCGCCCTCGGCCTTGCGGCCATTTTCTTGGCGCATGAGCCGTCTGGCGCTAATGGCTGCGATTTGAAATCAGCTCATCTGCTTGCAAGAAGCGACTATTACAAACTCCCGTTATGATTGAGGGACGAACGGGGGCAGGTCACCAGCGCATGCATTTCCTCTATGCAAATGACACTGTTTGCCTTCACATTACCAACTGTGACGTGCAACCGATCCGTTCGAATTGCATTCCGTAATCAGTGGAGGCTTTCATGAAAGACGACACCCAAAACCGCCTGACCGCCAAGGATTTCGCCCCCGAACTCCTGGAGCTTTATGATTTTTACGCCCATGGCATCATCACCAAACGCCAATTCCTCGACCGCGCGGGCAAATTCGCGATTGGCGGGCTGACGGCTGCGACGATCTTGTCGATGATGGGTCCAAATTACGCGATGGCCGAGCAGGTCAGCTTTACCGATCCCGACATCAAGGCCGAGTGGATCACCTACCCGTCGCCCAATGGCAATGGCGAGATTCGCGCCTATCTGGTACGCCCGACGGCCTCGCCGCTGGCCCCCGGCGTGGTCGTGGTGCACGAAAATCGCGGCCTCAACCCATATATTCGCGATGTCGCGCGCCGCGTCGCCAAGGCAGGGTTCATCGCAATCGCGCCGGACGGGCTGACGCCGCTGGGCGGCTATCCGGGCAATGACGAAGAAGGCCGCGCATTGCAGCAGCAGGTCGATCCCACCAAGCTGATGAATGATTTTTTCGCCGCGGTCGAGTTTATGATCGCGCATCCCGATGTGACAGGAAAAGTTGGCATTACCGGGTTTTGCTATGGTGGTGGCGTCGCCAACGCCGCGGCCGTAGCCTATCCCGAACTGGGCGCGGCGGTGCCATTTTATGGCCGCCAGCCCGAGGCCAAGGATGTGCCACGCATCCAAGCCCCCTTGCTTTTGCACTATGCGGGTCTGGATGAGCGGGTGAATGCGGGCTGGCCAGCCTACAAGGAGGCGTTGGATGCCAATGGCAAGACCTATGAGGCCTACATTTATGAAGGCGTAAACCACGGTTTTCACAACGATTCCACACCGCGCTATGATGAGGCAGCGGCGGAACTCGCTTGGTCGCGCACAATTGACTGGTTCAAGCGGTATCTTGTGTAATCGCGCGATCGCTTTGAGGTCGGCCTGCTTAATGCGGTTGGGTTTCCAGCCGACAGAGCAGGTTGGCCTTCACGCTGATCCATTCGCTTGCAATGATGGAATACGCCACCGCGTCACGGATGATGCCATTGGGCATAACCGCTGCTGATCGCAAGATCACGTCAAGTTTCGGACCCAAGCGTTCGATGACGCGCCGGCTTTGCACGTTGAAAACATGGGTGCGAAAATCGACTCCTCAAAGATATATCGCAACAACAGCAGCTTGCACTTGGTATTGCGCGGCGTCCTTTGCACGGATTTCCGATACTAGGTCGAGCCGATCTCAAGGCGCCGACTGACGCTCTCAATGCTCATATAAGTCGTCATGCCCACCGCTTTGCCCGATGCGTTTTCCAAGATCGCAAAAGGGCAACATTGTGGGCAGCGCAAGTCTGCGGTCAATCTCGTCCACCATAGCAGCTCGGTCCAGAATGGCGGCATATCAAATCTTGTGCAAGTCGCCGTCTGCGCATGCCTCGACCAGATCATCGTGGTGCTTTAGCGACAGCGGTTCGAGCGACACGTATTTCCCCTCAAGCGAAAACGGTTCGGGCCAAACGCTCATATGTCTTCTCCGTTTTTCGCTTGCCACGGCTGGGGCGTTTTCCACCGCAGCCTTGAGATTTGCGGCACTCTCGCGCCCAATTCTGTGTCATTTCGAGCGCGTAGCGGAAAGCCCTGTGTGACGTCCTTGCGCGTAAGGCTGGGCGCAAAAGCGGCCAAAGCCCTCGTGAGCTAAAGAAAAAATGCGCGCCTCGTCTTGGCATATCAACACCTTGCCAAGGCGCGTCGTTTCCGCGATCTTGCGCCCGGTTGCATTGCTTTGATGCCAGATAAAACCGGGGGGACTACTCATGATCATCTCGCGCCGCGCGGCCCTTTTGGGCGCTGCCGCTGTTTCATTATGCAAGCCTGCTTTGGCACAAGATGCCGCTTGGCCCAGCAAGCCGCAGCATGTCTTCGTGGGCTTTCCCGCAGGCTCCTCGCCCGATCTGCTGGCGCGGATCGTGACCGAGCCGCTGGCTGCGAAACTTGGCCAACCCATTGTGATCGAGAATAAACCCGGCGCGGGCGGCGTGATCGGCATCCAGCAGATGCTGAACGCAAAAGACCGCGACAACACGTTTGCCACAACGATCAATGGGCCGCTGACGACCGCGCCGCGCCTGACGCCGAACCTTGGCTATGACGTTGCCAAGGATATTGCGCCCGTCGTGCTGATCGCGACCTCGCCGCTGGTGCTTGTTGTCGCCGCCGATTTCCCCGCCGACGATCTGGCGGGCTTTATCGCCGCCGCTGGCAAAGAACCCGAGGCGCTAAGCTATGGCTCGGTCGGTAAAGGCTCTGGCGCGCATCTGACGGCAGAACTGTTCTCGGATCGTGCGGGCGTCGAAATGCTGCACATCCCCTTCACCTCGTATGCCGAGGTCACGACCGCGATCATCGGGCATGAAATTGACAGCGGTTTCATGGCGCCCTCGGCGGCCATGCAATATGTCAAAGCAGGCAAGCTAAAGATCCTTGGCATCACCTCGCAAAAGCCGTTTTCACAGGCTCCCGGTGTACCCGTGATGGCGGGACAGGCCGGGTTGCCGGCCGATTTCCGCGCCGAGTTGTGGAACGCGTTCATCGCGCCCGCTGGCACCGATGCAGGCGTTATCGCCACGCTTAACAGTGATATCAACGCGATCCTTGCCGATGAAGCGGTGCAAAAGCGGTTGCTGGATATGGGCTGGCAGGCAGCGGGCGGCACGCCTGAAGAGCTGCAACAGCGCATTGCCGATGACACCAAGATTTGGGGCGCTGTGCTCGACCGGATCGACGCGAAAAACTAAGCCATGAAACGCGACATTCCTGATCTGGCGGGCGGGCTTCTTTTGTCGGTGATCGGCGTGTTTGTGCTCGTTTACGCAAGCACGCAATACGATATCGGCTCGCTGCGTCGCATGGGACCGGGGTTTTTCCCCGCGCTGCTGGGAGGCGTGCTGGCGGTGTTGGGGCTGATGATCGCCCTGCCCGCCATCGCGCGCAAAGGGCCGCCCATCCGCATCGCGTGGAAAGAGGCACTCGCGGTGCTGATAGCGATCCTCGTCTTTGCCACCGGACTTGAACGCGCGGGGCTGGTGCCGGTGACATTGGCAAGCGTTCTGATCGCCTCAATCGCCGCCCCCGACCGCCGGATTGGCTGGCGGCTGGCGCTGGCGTTAATCGTCACCACGCTGTCGGTCGTCGTATTTCATTTCGGATTAAAGATGACCGTCCCGCTATGGCCGGGACAATGATGAGCGGTTGGGTATGAGCGGCTGGGAAGGCTTTCTGCACGGGCTAAGCGTTGCGGTGCAGCCCGATGTGCTGATTTATTGCGTGTTTGGCGTGGTTTTGGGCACATTCGTCGGAGTTTTACCCGGCATTGGCGCGATGGCGACGATCTCGCTTTTGCTGCCCATCACCTATTACCTGTCCCCCGAGGCGGCGCTGGTGATGCTGGCCGGGGTATATTACGGCTCGCAATATGGCGGTGCGGTCGCCTCTATTTTGTTGCGCCTGCCCGGCACGCCGCAATCGGCGGTCACCACGCTGGATGGCTATCCGCTGGCGCAGCAAGGGCGCGCGGGCGTGGCGCTGTTTACCTCGATGATCTCAAGCTTTCTCGGCTCGATCTTTGGCATCTTCGTGCTGATCTTGCTATCGGGCGTCTTGGCGCGCGCGGCCACTGCGTTCGGGGCTGCGGATTATGCCGCGATGATGATTTTGGGCCTTGTTGCCGCCTCGACCATCGGTGCGAAACACCCCGCGAAGGGGCTTGCGATGGTGGTGCTGGGGCTGATCCTTGGCTGTGTGGGCACGGATGTGAACTCTGGCGCGCAGCGGTTCACCTTTGGGCAGACCGAGCTAATGGACGGCGTCAACCTTGTGGCGCTGGCGATGGGGTTGTTTGGCGTGGCCGAGGTGATCGCCAATATCCACGTCGCCGAGCGCACCGGCGTGCCGCGCCGCGTGGCCCTGCGCGATCTGCTACCAAGCCGGGCCGAGCTGCGCCGCATCCCCTTCCCTGCGCTGCGCGGCGCCAGTTTGGGCAGCTTCTTTGGCGCGCTTCCGGGGACGGGTTCAACGATTTCGTCGTTTCTCGCCTATGCCGCAGAGCGCCGCATTTCGCGCCACCCCGAGCGGTTCGGCAATGGCGCGATCGAAGGCGTCGCAGGCCCCGAGGCCGCCAATAATGCCGCCGCGATCAGCGCCTTCGTGCCCACGCTTGCGCTTGGGATCCCCGGCGATCCGATCATGGCCCTGATGCTGGGCGCGCTGGTCATTCACGGCGTGCAACCCGGACCGCTGATGCTAGAGGCGCGCCCCGACATGTTCTGGGGGCTGATCGCCAGTTTCGGTATCGGCAATCTGTTGTTGCTTATCCTGAACCTGCCGCTGATCGGCATCTGGGTATCGATGCTGCGCATCCCGTTTCGCTGGCTCTACCCCGCGATCCTGATTTTCGTCTGCCTTGGCGTTTACTCCGTGCGCGGATCAAGCTTTGACATTTTCGCCGTCGCATTGATTGGCGCGATTGGCTATGCGCTGTCACTGGCGCGCTTCAACCCCGCGCTTTTACTGCTGGGATTCGTGCTGGGGCCGCTGATCGAAACCAATCTGCGCCGCGCCCTTTTGATCTCGCGCGGGGATCCGATGGTGTTCCTGCAACGCCCGATCGCGGCGGCTTTTGTGCTCGCGACCGGGCTTTTGATCGTGATGTCACTGGTGCAGGCAATCCGGCGCAAATCGCGCGGCGCGCAAGAGGCTTCTTGAGTTACGACTGGCGGAGATCCAACCACCTCAATAACCCCAACCGTTTTGCTGCAACAAATCGCCCTCTCGGTTCCTTTCGCGGTTTGCGGAAAAACCGCTGCGGGACAGTGGACGCAAGCATCGCCTGCCGGGACATATATCTGCGGACGCGTCACCACTTTTCAAATGGCCTCGGCGTCAATGGCGTCAGACTTTCTACGTTTGTCGCATGCTTTGACACAGCTCGGTGCAAGCAGACGGACTTCATCCCCTAAAACGATCAACTCCCGCGCCCACTGATGCGCGCGGATGCAGAACGCCATGAGATAATGCAGCGTAGCGGCGCCAAGCCGTGGGGTAAACCGCGAGGGATGCCGCAGACGTCTAACAATCTCAGAAATACTAGTCCCAACAGGCGCTCAATCTCCGCAGAGGGTCAGAACAGTTCAATATCGCTAATGACGACTGATGGTTTGACAGGGTCAAATATCTGCGCCTCCCCTAACAGTTTTTGACGCGCGCGCCCGCTGTCGGGCCAGAATTCGACGCGACGGGCCAGCGTGCCGCCCAGGCTTTGCCCGGCACATTCGATCCCTTCGCGACGCAGAAACTCAAGTATGAAATGCGCGTTCATCTGTCCAACATTCGAAAGCCCCGCAATCATGCGCGCCCCACCAAACACCTTACATTTTAGCTGCGCGCGTCTTGCGCCTAACTTCATCAAATCGTTAATCAAAAGCTCCATCGCGGTGACGCCAAAGCTTGCCGCTTGCGCACTGACAGTGTTGCTTTCAGGTAGCAAGAAGTGGTTCATACCGCCCACTTTCGCGCCCTCGTCATACACGCAAGACGCAACGCAAGACCCCAATATCGTTGTGATAGAGCGCCCGCCTTCACCTGACGAAGCATATTCGCCTTGTGATATATACTGTGGGCCCATCGGACTGCTCATACAGCCCTCTCGCGTGTCGCAAAAGCAAGTGTCGCGCGTTGCGGGGACGAGCACAGGGACAAAATCTCACCCGCCATCGCTTCTAAGGGCACTGCGCGCTCAGCAGCGCCCGTTTCCAACGCGGCCTTCGGCATCCCATAGACAACCGAGCTGGCCTCATCCTGCGCCAAACAACGTGCACCCGCATGTCGAAGCATCATCATCCCTTCCGCACCATCGCGCCCCATCCCTGTAAGGAGAACGCCGACGGCGCGATCGCCAAGAAACTGGGCAGACTCCAACAAGACATCTACCGAAGGACGATGCCCGCTGCGTTTGTCACCCGCCACAAGCTTGCAACGCGCAGGTTCCCCATGCGTCAGCGCAAGATGGTACGCCCCACCGGGCGCAAGATAGACGCGGCCCTGCTCAAGCGGAGCTTGGGGACTTGCAAGAGCAAACTGCGGGGCGATCTGGCGTTGCAAACGTGCGGCGAAGCTGGCCAAAAACGTTTCGGGCATATGTTGCGTGATCACTGTTGGAGGACAGTTTTCCGGAAATTCCGACAGAAGGGTTTCCAGCGCATCAACTCCACCGGTCGAAGAGCCTACAAGAACGACTTTTCCGTTCCAGTTAAACCCTGTGGCAGGCATCCGTTTTGGGCGCGGGCATGCGGTGCGCAATCGCGCATTCGCGGCAGCTACCAGCAGGTCAGGCAAATTCCAGAATGCCTCTGCCGTAGTCTCTACGCGCGGTTTCCCGATACATTCCACAGCACCAAGAGAAAGCGCCTCAAGAGCCGCCGCCGAGCCCTTATGCGTTTCAGTCGATACCATAACGACCGGCATAGGCCGCAACCGCATCAGCTTTTCCAGAAACTCCAGCCCGTTCATACGCGGCATTTCAACATCCAACGTCAAAACATCGGGATTGAGTAGCTTTATTTTCTCGCGTGCTTCGTAGGGGTCGGCGGCCTCACCAATCACCTGCAGCCGAGAGTCGTTGGCGATGCTTGAACGGATCAAATGACGGATCGTCGCGGAATCATCGACAATGAGAACTTTTTTGACCGGCATGATGTCTCCTGTAAGCGATCATTTACGAGGCGATCGTCCCTAGACATGTCAAAAATCCTCCCAGTCATCCTCGCTTGCCTCATACCTTAGCGCGACATTCCCCTGCTGAATCGATGGTGCGAGCGATATGATCGGTTTGGGCGGTGCATCTGAGGGGGCCGCTGGGCGCGGCGGGGCGGCCAGCGAAGAACTACGGACGACTTGCGCCTGCGGCTTTGGTTTCTGATGTGTCGGCGCGATTGATGTCATCGGCACTTTAAAGTGCTGCATCGTTTCGTTCAGTTCGCGCGCGCCGCTTTTGAGAGAGTGGCTTGCAGCGGTGGTTTGCTCAAACATCGCGGCATTTTGCTGAGTCACCTGGTCAAGTTGAGCAATCGCTGTATTGATTTCTGTTAAACTGAGCGCCTGTTCCCGCGCATTTTGCGCGATTTGTGAAACCCGCCCTGCCACATCAAGCACCGAGCCAAGAATCCCCTCTAGCGCATGTCCGGTTTCACCCACAAGATCCACGCCGCGCGTAACGTGATCGGAGGAGGCGGTGATCAGTGTGTCGATCTCACGCGCCGCATCGGAGGAGCGTTGCGCCAAAGCGCGCACCTCAGATGCGACAACCGCAAAACCGCGCCCGGCCTCACCCGCGCGCGCGGCTTCGACACCAGCGTTCAAAGCGAGCAAATTGGTTTGAAACGCGATTTCGTCAATCACGCCAATGATCTTAGAGATCTGCTGCGAACTGGTCTCGATTTCACTCATCGCGGACACAGCTTGCTTTACGATTTCACCAGAATCTTCAGCACTTTTGCGCGCATCAGAAACTACGCGATCTGCTTCGGCGACGCCCTGTGCCGATGCACTCACAGAAGCACTCAACTCACCTAAAGCAGCGGCGGTTTGCTCCAGCGTCGCTGCCTGTTGTTCGGTGCGCTTGGAAAGATCTTCAGAGGCGTTAGCAATCTCTCGCGCCTCGCTATCAATCGTGGTGGCATTTTCATTTACGATCTGCATAGCCGCGCAAAGATTGCTGACGGCAGCATTGAAATCGGCTCTGAGCGGTTCATATTGCGTATCGAATTCGTCTGAAATTTTGGTGCTCAGATCCCCACGCGAAAGCGCGCCCAGCCCAAGTCGCAGCGCCTCAACTACGATATTTTGCGCAGCCGTCATGGCAGAGTTATGCGCTTGTGCCTCCTCAAGCGCTGCATTGGATGCGGTGATATCCACCGCGATGAGAACGATCTTCATCATCCGGGCGCTGCGATCAGCGACTGGGTTGATCGTCCCCTCAATAAGGTGGTTTCGCCCATCTGGACCCTTGAGCGTAAATCGGCCCTGTACAGCCTTTAGCGAAGACGGCGCACTCCAAATATCATGGCCATCAGGGGCGGACAGAACGCTACGCATATCCTGACCAAGAAATCTGGCGCTCTTCGGGCCAAGCATGGCGCAGATTTTATCGTTCAAGCGCGTAATCGCGAAGTCTGGGTCAATGTCACAAACCAATTGATGGGCATCAATGGAATCGAGCAGTGCCCGTTGCGCACGCAGTTGCGTCACCTCGCGCCATTCCACCACAAAACCGATGACAGCGTCGGCTTCATCTGTGATTTCGCTGACATCCACGCCAAAACGCCCGTCGCCAACCTTGATGTCGACATGGAACGGCAGATGCGTGCGATCATTGAGCAAAGCGCGCGCTTTTTCCGGCATCATATGGAAATCATCCATCGAGCGACCAACCAACGCATCCGCATCGATATCTGGCGTCACCTTACGGAACTCATCAATCTGGCCGCCGACAAGATTGATTACCGCTTTATTGACGTGGATGATGCGAAAATCGGCGTCGATCATCATCAAGGCAGCTGAGGCGTTTTGAAACACGGTCCCTTTGATATGCGCCTCTTGCTGCACAGCGTCGGCCTTAGCCAAGTCCGTGCGCAGATCGTCGAGCGCATGGGCGATCACACCCACCTCGTCGCGTCGCGCTGTACCATGCACCGGTTGGTCACGCTCTCCCATTGAAATTGCGCGGATGGTCGCGCCGAGTTGGCGCAACGGCGTAGATACAGAGCGCGCCATTATGGCCGATAAGGCGCCAAGCGCCAGAACCAGCCAACTCGCGTGCAGCAGCATCGAGCGCGCGAGCGTCGTTGCAGGCGCGAACAATTCGGTTTGGTCTTGTTCAACCACCGCGCCGTAGCCGCGTCCAAAAAGCGAAAATGGCATATAAGCGGCGGTCACAGGCTGCCCTGCGAGACCGATCTGTTCAACCAGACCGCTGCCACCCGCAAGGGTATCTTTGACAGCATCGGTTTCTACCACCGCACCTAATGCGAGCCCTCCAACGGGGTGGCGCAACGAATTGAGCAATCGCCCGGAATGATCGACAATAAGACCTTGTCCGGTTTCACCCAATCCGCGAGCGCCCCCGATGCGCTGCCCAAGATCGGTTGCGGGAATACGAACGGCCACCACCCCAAGGCGCATACCATTGGCGCTTATAACAGGCATCGTTGCGTAGATTTCAGCTTTGCCATCCTCGATCAGAACTTCGCTGGTAAAAAATTGCGCGTCCGTCGCCTGAGCGTCCTCATGCGCAAGCGCCGCCAACGGCCCCGAGCCTTGCGCAAGATCGGACGCATAAACCGCATCTTTATTGATCGAATAAACCACGCGCCCCTCGCGGTCGATCAGATACAGATCGCTGTAGCCTTTCTGCGCGGCCTCGGCCTGAAAACCTGCATGATAGCGGCGGTGTTGGATTGAATAGTCGGTCGCATCACCTGCATAATCAAGCTTGGAGCGCGCATCGGGGCTGTTGGGATTTTCGTCGCGATAAGCGCGCGCCACGATCTTGGCCGCATTGTCGCCAAGCTGTTTCCAACCGCGATCAAAGTCGTAAAGCGCGCGCGCAGTGACCGCGTTGCCCGCCAAGGACCGCAGATCGCTTTGCACCCGGTCTTGCCAGCCCTGCATCCCGGCGACGCGCGCGTTCAAGGTGCGTTCCAGCCGCGCCGACCCTTCGCTTTCCAGCAATCTATAAGCCTCTCGATAGGCGGAGACACCCATGATTGTCAGCGCCACCATCGCAATGGTAACGAGCATCAAAGGAAGCTTGATCGACAGCTTCAGGTTGTTCAAAACGCGCATGCAAAAACTCCGGCCGGACGGGGGTCAGCGATCTTGGCTGCCCCATTTCGAGACAGCTTTGATGCGATCATCGCGCAAAGACCTGAAGATTTGCTAAATTCTGATACGGTTTTCGCGAGCGGAGATCGCTAAAATCCTAACGAACGCGCAGATCGCGTTTCAAACGCCTCGCAGCGCGGCGCGCAATAGCCCTACCCTGCGCGAAAACTCTGAAAGTTCAAGCCCGCCAGCCGTAACGATTTCAGGCGCGCTACTGACGCGTTTCAACAATACGCGCGCTTGCCAACCGGGCAAAAGTGCCGTGCGTGCAGGCCCTTTGAGCGCGCGCGATTTCCGCGCAAAATCAAGGCGTTCAAGCCCCTCTTCGGCAAGCGCATTCAGCGCGTGATGCGACAGATCTGCCAGCGGAGCACGGGCGCGCGCCACAAGTTCGGGTACCGCCTGCAAAAACGCAGCCAAGCCCGCAGCCGCGCCAAAACTGCGCACGGCCATCTCGGCCTGCGCATCTGCGCCAAGCGCCTCAGCGGCGGCCCAATACACACTGCCTGCGGTCTGATCGAGATAGGCCCAAAGGCTTGACGCATCGCTCATCGGCTCGGGCCAACAATCGGCGCGGCGGGCCTCTGCGACGGAAATCAGATGGCGCACAGGCGCAGCGACCTTCACCAAAGCGGGACCGATTTCGTGGGGCGGTTCGCGCCCCTCGCTCACCCCTTCAAGCGCGTCAATCCACCATTGCAGGCGCATCTCAGAAACCATCGGCTCAGAAGACGCCCAAGGCGCGCGCGCGATTTCCAGATTGGCGGCGTAAAGCGGCCAGAGCCGATCGCGCAGCGGTGCGGGGGTGGCCATGGTCGCGGCGAAGCGATCAGGGTCGCCCCGGCGCACGGCCTCGGCGCAGGCTTGCAGACTGGCCGCCAGATTGCTCATGCCGGTTGCGCCCCGTCGCGTAGCAGCTTCCAGATCATCGCGTCCAACAACGCCTCGAAACTGGCATCGACTATGTTGGGCGACACGCCAACGGTGGACCAGCGCCGCCCTGCCCCGTCTTCGCTATCAATAATCACGCGCGTCACGGCCTCGGTCCCGCCTTGGGTGATGCGCACGCGAAAATCGACCAGCTTCATGTCGTCGATATAGCTTTGGTAGGGTCCCAAATCTTTGCCAAGCGCCTTGGACAGCGCATTGACGGGGCCGCGATCATGGCCCTGCTCATCCATGCTCTCGCTCACCGACAGCATCTTTTGTCCGGCCACTTTTACTACCACCACAGCCTCGGAAATCGAGACCATCTTGTCGTAACGGTTCTTGCGCCGCTCGACTGTGACTTTGTAGCGCTTGACCTCGAAGAATTGCGGCAACAGGCCCAGTTCTGCGCGCGCGAGCAGCTCGAAACTGGCCTGCGCGCCGTCGTAGGCATAGCCCTGATCCTCGCGTTCCTTGATCAGATCGAGGATGCGGGGCAGCGCGGGAGTGTCGCGCGCCACTTCAATCCCCATGGATTTCAGCCGCGCGCGCAGGTTTGACTGGCCCGCTTGGTTCGACATCGGGATGAGGCGCGTATTGCCGACCAGAGCGGGGTCGATATGTTCATAGGTCGAGGGATCTTTCAGGATCGCGCTGGCATGTAGCCCCGCCTTATGGGTAAAGGCCGACGCCCCGACATAAGGCGCAGAGCGCAGCGGCACGCGGTTCAAAATATCGTCGAGCTTGCGCGAGAGTTTGGTGATGCCCGTCAGCTTATCCTGACTGATGCCGGTTTCCAGCGTGCTGGCGTAGGGTTTCTTCAGCAGCAACGTCGGGATCAGCGAGATCAGATTGGCATTGCCGCAACGCTCGCCCAGCCCGTTGAGCGTGCCTTGCACCTGACGCACGCCAGCCGAGATCGCGGCCAGACTACCCGCCACCGCATTGCCGGTATCGTCATGACAATGGATGCCCAAGTGATCGCCCGGAATGCCCGCCGCGATCACCGCGCCCACGATCTGCGCAATCTCACCGGGCAGCGTGCCGCCATTGGTGTCACACAGAACGATCCAGCGCGCGCCCGCCTGATGCGCGGCCAAACAGCACTTGAGCGCGTAGTCAGGGTTCGCCTTATAGCCGTCAAAGAAATGCTCGGCGTCAAACAGCGCCTCGCGGCCCTGCGCGACCATATGCGCAACGCTTGCGCGGATGTTTTCGAGGTTCTCTTCCAGCGTGATCCCAAGCGCCGCCGTGACGTGGAAATCATGCGTCTTGCCGACGAGACACACGGCGGGCGTATTGGCGTTCATCACGCCGGCCAGCACATCGTCATTGCCCGCCGAGCGCCCCGCGCGTTTGGTCATGCCAAAGGCGGCAAAGGTGGCGCGGGTGTCGGGGCGCGCGTCAAAGAAATCGCTATCGGTGGGGTTCGCGCCGGGCCAGCCGCCTTCGATATAGTCGATGCCGATGGCGTCAAGCGCATGGGCGATCTCGATCTTTTCGGGCACCGAAAACTGCACACCTGCGGATTGTTGCCCGTCGCGAAGGGTGGTGTCGTAGAGGTAAAGGCGCTGCTTGGTCATTGGCTTGCCCCTTTGCCCTGTTCGCCTGCGAACCGGGCAGCGCCCGACCCGCCCCTCGAGGCGAGCGCTTCACGCGCCCCTTCGGGGCCGGCGCTGCCCTGTGTCATGCTTGTCTGCATCGGCATCACAGGCCCTCCAGCTTGGCGGGGTCGAAATCGGGGCCGGGCAGCAGTTCCACCCCAGCCTTCGACATGCGCACCTCAACGCCCGCGGCGATGAGCGCTGCTTTCATGGCATCGACGGGAGCGAAATCTTTGGTGGTCATGGCTGTTTCTCGAAGCGCATATAGCCGGTTGCCTAGCTCGGTCAATCTGTCTGCGTAATCTGCCGCCCCGTTTCCATGCATAGACAATCGATAACCAGACACAACTCCGTTGTCTCCCGCTTGAAACTCGAACGGAAAAAACTTTCGGGTTAACGCATCGATATCGAAACCTAGAAGCCGAAGCGCCCCAACGAGTTTAAACTCATCCTGTTCTTTCAAATACTTGCGCACAAGAGACAAAGCCACGGATGTATTTAAATCACTCGCAAGCGCGTCAACAAATTCTTGGGGCGGCCTGGCAAATTGACGACTAACCCAGGGCTTAGCACTAGGGTCCGCTCCTAAGAACTCTGCAATTCGACGCAAAGTCTTCTCCGCCTGCTTCGCCTTCTCCGCCGTCCAATCCATCGGCTTGCTATAATGCGTCTGCAAAAACACAAACCGGATCACCTCGCCCGGCACGCCCTGAGCCAGCAAATCGCGCACGGTAAAGAAATTGCCCAGAGATTTGGACATCTTCTTGCCCTCGACCTGCAACATCTCATTGTGCACCCAATAATTCGCGAAGCTGCCTTCGGGATGGGCGCAGCAGCTTTGCGCGATCTCGTTTTCGTGGTGGGGAAATTGCAGATCAATGCCGCCGCCGTGAATGTCAAAACTCGCGCCAAGCAGCTCGTAGCTCATTGCCGAGCATTCGATATGCCAGCCCGGACGCCCGCGCCCCCACGGGCTGTCCCAGCCGGGTTCGTCGCTATCCGAGGGCTTCCACAGCACGAAATCCATCGGGTCTTCTTTGTATGGCGCCACCTCGACGCGCGCGCCTGCGATCATGTCATCTACCGTGCGCCCCGACAGCGCGCCGTAATTTTGATAGCTGCGCACGCGAAACAGCACATGGCCCTCGGCGGCATAAGCGTGACCCTCGGCAACCAGCTTTTCGATCATCGCAATCATCGCGCCGATATAATCGGTCGCGCGCGGCTCATGATCAGGGCGCAGCGCGCCAAGCTCGTCCATATCGGCGTGATACCACCCGATGGTTTCTGCCGTGCGCGCGCGGATCAGATCCTCCAACGACCCCTCAGCCCCGGCCTTTTGGCGCGCCAAAGCGGTCGCGTTGATCTTGTCATCGACATCGGTAAAATTGCGCACATAGGTGACGTGATCTGGCCCGTAAACATGGCGCAGCAGCCGATACAGCACGTCAAACACCACGACGGGGCGCGCATTGCCCAAATGGGCGCGGTCATAAACCGTTGGCCCGCACAGATACATCCGCACGTTTTGCGCGTCGATGGGATGGAAATCCTCGACCTTGCGGGTCAGGGAGTTGCGCAAACGGATCTGGGTCATGTGTCCTCGCAATAGGCAAAGCTAAACCTGCCGGCGGGCTTACAAGGTCATGGCAAATTTGGAAAGAGAAGACCGGCCCGCGTGACAGATGTCAGCGGATAATGCAGCAGATGATGATGCTCTCGGTTCTCATGAGGCGAACCCTAGCGCCGCACCCGGCAAGCTGCAAGCGCTTTGCACCTCAGCAAAGTCGTGCCACACTGCCCCGCATGAGCCGCGACATCGTCAACACCCATTGCGCCACCCTGCCCGGCGCCGAACGCAGCGACCCTTGGGGCGGCGGGCATGATTGCTGGAAGGTCGGGGGCAAGGTCTTTGCGCTGATCGGGGCGCAACATAATCTTGGGGTGAGCGTGAAATGTCGCGATAGCGAGGCGGCACACCTGCTGATCGAGATCGGACAGGCCGAGCGCGCGCCCTATCTTCACCGCTCTTGGGTGCGCATTCCTTGGGGCGTGCTTGAGGCCGATGATCTGCGCCACCGCCTTGATATGTCTTATGATTTCATCCGCGCGAAGTTACCGAAGAAGGTGCAAACCGCGCTTGCTCCACGCTAGGCAACGGGCATCAGTGCGGGCTCAAAAGGCTCAATACTCACGCGCTTACCCTCAAAGGTGCAAAAGGAGCCCGGTGGCACCTCCTGCCAATCGCTTTCATCCACCTCAAGCGGCTCAGACACCACTGCGCGGCCCCGGCGCGTGTCCGACCAACGATGATAAAGCGAGGGCGCGTGATCATCGCTCGCATAGCGCACGGCATACAGGCGCACGCCATCAGAAAACGCCGCCGTGAGCCGCATATAGGGTGCCGCGCCGCGCTCGCGCGCCAGCGTTTCAAACCGCGCGGTCGCACGTTCAAGCGCGCATTTCGGATCGGCCTCCATCCCCTCGGCCATTGCGACCAGAAACAGCGCTTCGCTATCGGTCGCACCGCGGCGTTCGGGATACAGGCTGTCGGGAATCATCATCTCACCGGCGCGGCGAAACCCGTCATAGCCGCCGATTTGCCCGTTATGCATAAAGGACCAACGGCCATGGCGAAACGGGTGGCAATTGTTGCGCGACGTGGCCGACCCAGTCGAGGCGCGCACATGCGCCAGAAACAACCCCGACTTCACCGTTTCCGTTAGCGATCGCAAGTTGGGGTCCGACCACGCGGGCATAACATCACGATACAGACCCGGCTCGGGCCGCTCACCATACCACGCCACGCCGAACCCATCGGCGTTGATCGCGGTATGACACATCGTTGCGCATTGGCTTTGATGAATCAGCGAATGGCCGGGGCGGCTCACGATGTCTTCGATGAAAATCGGCTCTCCGACATAAGCAGCCCAACGGCACATTTATGATTTCCCGTCAGTATGTTACAAGACGACCTTAAACTTCGTCACTGGCCTCAAGGATCATTAGATCCCGCTCGGATGCGCCCTTGGCATGGGCCATTGCGGCTTGATACTCATCGGAATGATAGCATTGCTCGGCAGCCTCAAGGCTGGGGAACCACGCTAGCACATTGCGCGCGCGATCATTGCCTTCAAGCTGGACATAGCGCGTGTTGCGCGCCAGAAACTTGCCGCCATGTTTGGCGATCGCAGGCCCGGCCCCTTGAGCATATTTGCCGTAAGCCTCCGGGTCGGTCACCTTCACATGCGCAATCCAATAAGCTCCAGCCATCACAAGCCCTCCAGATAAGATTTCACCGCGGCAACCGCGTCATCAGCCTTGGACGGATCGGCCCCGCCCGCCTGCGCCATGTCGGGGCGACCGCCGCCGCCTTTGCCGCCAAGCGCAGCAGCTGCCGCCTTGACCATATCAACCGCGCTGGCGCGTTCGGTCAGATCAGACGTAACGCCCGCAGCAACCGCCGCCTTGCCGCCCGTATCAGCAACCACAAGGATCGCGCCACTACCGATCTGCTCTTTGAGTGCGTCGACAATAGCGGGCAAATCCTTCCCCGTGACGCCGGCGATCACTTGAGGAATGAACTTCAAGCCATTGATTTTCAATGCTTCCGAGCTGCCGGACGCGCCACCACCCATCGCGAGTTCGCGACGAAGCTGCGCGACCTCATTGCTCAGGCTCTTGCGTTCATCCAAGATCGTTTGCAAACGCGACAAGGCATCGTGCTCGCTCACTTTCAATAGGCTTTCGATATCTGACAACAGCAGATCGCGACGCCGCAACTCGCTCATCGCAGCGTCACCCGTCAGCGCCTCGATCCGGCGCACGCCCGCCGACGAAGCCGTCTCGCCCGTCAAAACAAAGCTGCCGATATCGCCTGTGCGCGTCACATGCGTGCCCCCGCACAGCTCAAGCGAGTAAACATCGCCGCGCGCGCCCTTGCCCGAACCGGTCTGCTTGCCCATCGAGACGACGCGCACCTCATCACCGTATTTCTCACCAAACAGCGCCTGTGCGCCAAGCCCGCGCGCGTCATCGGGCGTCATGATCCTCGTTTCAACCGGCGTGTTTTGGCGAATGAATTCATTCACTTCGCGCTCGATCTTGGTGATTTCTTCCGCGCTCATCGCTTTGTTATGCGAGAAATCGAAACGCAGACGATCCGCAGCATTGAGCGAGCCACGCTGCGCGACATGATCGCCCAAAGCGCGGCGTAAAGCCTCGTGCAAAAGGTGCGTGGCCGAGTGATTAGCGCGAATTGCGCTGCGGCGTGCATGGTCAACCTCAAGGCGCGCGCCCTGCCCGACGGCGATCTCGCCCTCGATCACATCCGCAAAATGAATAAACACACCTGCAACCTTTTTCGTGTCGCTCACCCGGGCTTTGCCCGTCTCGGTCACGATCATCCCTTGATCGCCAACCTGACCGCCGCTTTCCGCATAAAACGGCGTTTGGTTGGTTACAATTTGCACCTTGCCCTGCGCTGCATCCACACGTGCGCCCTCAGAAACAAGCGCCACGATCTGACCCTCGGCGCTTTCGGTGTCATAGCCCAAAAATTCGCTCGTGCCGGATTTCTCAGCAATATCGAACCAAATCGCTGCATCCGCCGCCTCGCCCGAGCCAGACCAACTTGCGCGCGCCTTGGCCTTTTGCTCGGCCATCGCAGCATCAAAGGCCTCGGTGTCGACCTCACGCGCCTTTTCGCGCAGCGCATCTTGCGTCAAATCCAGAGGGAAACCGTAAGTATCATAGAGCTTAAACGCAGTCTCGCCGGGCAATTTAGTGCCCTCTGGCAAATCCACCAACGCCTCATCCAACAGTTTCAAGCCGCGATCCAGCGTAGTCTTGAAGCGTGTTTCTTCCGACAGCAGCGTCTCTTCGATCAGCGCCTGCGCACGGCCCAATTCCGGATAAGCTGCCCCCATTTCGCGCACCAAAGCAGGCACGAGGCGATACATCACCGGGTCTTTCGCCCCTAGCAAATGCGCATGGCGCATCGCGCGGCGCATGATGCGACGCAGCACATAGCCGCGCCCATCCGAGGCCGGCATCACCCCATCGGCAATCAGGAACGAGGTCGAGCGCAGGTGATCGGCGATCACACGGTGATGCACATTGCCCGGCCCATCCGGGTCACTCGAGGTCGCATTGGCCGACGCCTCAATCAAGTGGCGCATCAGATCGGTGTCGTAATTGTCGTGCTTGCCTTGAAGCAGCGCTCCAATCCGCTCCAGCCCCATACCCGTATCGATCGACTGCATATCAAGCGCGCGCATCGAGCCGTCCTCGAACTGCTCGTTTTGCATGAAGACGAGATTCCAGATCTCGATAAAGCGGTCGCCATCTTCATCGGCGCTGCCCGGAGGGCCACCCCAAATTTTATCCCCGTGATCAAAGAAAATCTCGGTGCAAGGACCACAAGGTCCGGTCGGACCCATTTGCCAGAAGTTGTCATTCGTCGGGATACGAATAATGCGCTCGTCTGGCAGGCCCGCAACCTTTTTCCACAGCTGCGCCGCCTCATCATCGGTATGATAGACGGTGACCCAAAGGCGATCCTTCGGGATATCGAAGTCCTTGGTGAGCAGTTCCCAAGCGAAAGGAATTGCACCCTCTTTGAAATAATCGCCAAAGGAGAAATTCCCCAGCATTTCAAAGAAAGTATGGTGGCGTGCCGTGTAGCCGACATTGTCGAGGTCATTGTGCTTTCCCCCGGCGCGCACACATTTCTGCGCCGATGTCGCACGGACATAATCGCGCTTTTCCACGCCGGTGAAACAGTTTTTGAACTGCACCATGCCGGAATTGGTAAACATCAAGGTCGGGTCATTGCGCGGAACAATGGATGAGCTGTCAACGACGCGGTGGCCGTTGCGCTCAAAGAAGTTCAGAAACGTAGAGCGGATTTCATTAAGGCTGGGCATGTCTATCTCGCCTGATCGAGCTGGTTAGCCCCCGTTTAACGCCGGCCCTGCGTGCTGTCCAGCAAGTGAAAAGGCCGAGCACATGGCCCGGCCTATCTCAATGGCGTTTTGCGTCGCGATTATTCCTCGGTAAGCGCGTCATCTTCGCCCATGTCACCAAACTCAAGCCCGTGACTGGCGCGGATTTTATCTTCGATCTCATAGGCAAGATCGGGGTGCTCGCGCAGGAAAGTTTTGGCGTTTTCACGCCCCTGCCCGATCCGTTCATCGCCGTAGGAATACCAAGCGCCCGATTTCTCAACGATCCCGGCCTTTACGCCCAGATCGACAAGCTCACCCATCTTGGAAATGCCCTCACCATACATGATGTCAAATTCGACCTGCTTGAAGGGCGGCGCTACCTTGTTCTTAACCACTTTTACACGGGTTTGGTTGCCAACAACCTCATCGCGATCCTTGATCGCGCCGATGCGGCGGATATCCAGGCGCACTGATGCATAAAATTTCAACGCGTTGCCACCGGAGGTCGTTTCAGGCGAGCCGAACATAACGCCGATTTTCATGCGAATCTGATTAATGAACACCACCATGCAGTTGGAGCGCCCGATAGACGCGGTCAGCTTGCGCATCGCTTGGCTCATCAATCGGGCCTGAGCGCCGACCGTATGGTCACCCATATCGCCTTCAATTTCCGATTTTGGCGTCAGCGCGGCCACTGAATCGATAACAACCATACTTACAGCGCCTGAGCGCACCAGCGTATCGACGATCTCAAGCGCCTGCTCACCGGTATCGGGCTGCGAGATCAACAGATCTTCAAGTTCGACACCAAGCTTACGCGCGTAATGCGGATCAAGCGCATGTTCCGCATCCACAAAGGCGCAAACACCACCCTTTTTTTGTTCTTCCGCGATCGCGTGCAGCGTCAGGGTCGTTTTCCCCGAGCTTTCAGGCCCGTAAATTTCAACAATCCGCCCCTTAGGCAGACCGCCGATACCAAGCGCAATGTCGAGGCCGAGCGACCCCGTCGAGGTCGCCTCGATCTCGCGCACGGGCGTCTCGCCCCCGAGCTTCATGATCGAGCCTTTACCGAATTGCCGCTCAATCTGCGCAAGCGCCGAATCCAACGCTTTTTGCTTATCCGCCTTGTTGTGTTTTTCCATCTCGAGAATTTTCGCTACTGCCATTGTCCCAGTCCTTATCCCACAGACAGGATGCGGCGGCAATGCGGCCCGACGCGATCCGTTCACTTGATGTTCTTGCCGTCTTATGCGGACAAATGAAGAACATTGCAAGAAATTTCTTACCACACCAGATTGTCACGAGATTCTTAATGAAAGGTTTACCGTTAAACGCGCAATCGGTATGCAGGGATGATTTTTAAGTTAGCGAGGCATAAAATGCTGATATTTTGGAAGCAAAAGCTCGTTTTTCTTGCCACGCCTAAGGCCGGATCTTCGGCGATTGAAGCCGCGCTTGAGCCGCTCGCAGATGTTGCAATTCAGCGCCCCGCAGAACTGAAACATACTTCAGCGCAGGATTTCCAAGGTCATTTAGCACCATACTTGGCGCAAAGAAGCGGCGAGACGTTCACCACTGTCGCGTTGATGCGCCAGCCGATTGACTGGTTGCGGTCCTGGTATCGCTTTCGACTACGAGACGATGATGAAGATCCGGGTCATCCAATGATCGGACGTAAATTTGAACAATTTGCCCAAGATTATATGGCGTCCTCTCGACCTGCTCACGTGAGTTTCCCCAGCCAATCAGAGTTCCTGTGTGATGGGACTGGGACTTGCGTTGTGGATACGGTCTTTCGATATGATCAAATAGATAGTTTCGTGCATTTTCTTGAAGACCAGCTTGATTTTGCAATCACTTTGCCGCGTGTGAACGTGCCTCCGGCTGTGGATGTGACGCTGTCGGAGCGAACGCAAACCGCTTTGACCCAAGCGATGGCACGCGATTTTACGCTGTACGATTCGTTGGGGTGATCAGCCCAGTTGATTTTGTACTGTCGCCGTTAATTCACTAAGCGAAAAAGGTTTGGGCAGGAAGACAGAGTTCTCCACCGGGCAATCTCCGTTTTGGAACACATCTTCGGCATACCCCGACATGAAGACGGTCTTTGTGCCCGGGCGCGTTTTAAGTGCTTCGGTGACCCACGTTGGCCCATCCATTCCGGGCATAATCCGTCAGTTACAAAAATATCGACATCAAGATCTGGCGAACCCAGCATTTCCAGCGCCTCCTCGGCATTTTCCGCTTCAAGTACGGAATAGCCGCGCAGTTTTAGCGCACGCGACGCAAAAGCGCGAACGGGGGCCTCATCCTCAACCAAAAGCACCGTCGCGTTACCCTGAATGGCTATATCCGAGGGTACGCGAGAGCCTGACGCTTTGGGAGCCTCTGCGTCGCTTTGCACAACACTGTCGTGGACCGGAAGATAGATCGTGAAGCAAGTCCCAGACCCTACCACGGTGTCGCAAAAGATATACCCGCCCGTCTGCTTGATAATGCCATAAGCAGTTGAAAGCCCCAAACCCGTACCTTCACCGATGCGTTTTGTCGTGAAGAAAGGCTCAAAAATCTTCTCTAACTTATCTGCAGAGATACCTGTCCCCTCGTCAGAAACCTTGACGGCGACGTAATCGCCCTTAGGAACCGTCACGCGATCGCGCGGCATGTCTTGGATAAGATGCAGGTTTTCAGTTTCAATTTTGATTTCTCCGCCGCCCGGCATTGCATCGCGTGCATTAACGACGAGGTTCATAAGCACTTGTTCAAGCTGGCGTTTGTCCGCCCGGATCGAACGCAATTCAGAATCATGTGCGAGCGTCAGAAGCACTTTCTCTCCCACCAAACGATTGAGCAGATGCGTCATATCCGACAGCGTGTCACGCAAATCAACAATCTGAGGTTTCAGCGTTTGCTTGCGCGAAAACGCCAGCAACTGACCAACAAGAGACGCTGCCCGATTGGCATTCTGACTGATCTGATCGAGATCGGCGAAATCGGGATCGCCTTTGTCATGGCGCAGCATTAAGAGGTCGCAATGGCCAGAAATGGCGGTCAGAAGATTGTTGAAATCATGCGCCACGCCGCCTGCTAGCTGACCGATTGCTTGCATCTTTTGGCTTTGAACAAACTGCGCCTCAAGGGTTTTGAGTTGGGTGGCATCTGAGAGCACCGCCATCAAGCCAGCACGTCCGCTCTCGACAATGCGCGCGAGCGTTACCTGCAAGAACACTTCCTTGTCGCCGCGCCGCGCACGCAGCACCTCGGGGCGCCTGTCCGCCCGCCCTTCAAGCGCGTCGGCGACCCAATCTCCGACCGGACGGCCCAATCCCTCAAGCATTTCTGACAAATGTACATCCAGCACGGTTTTGCCCAGCAACCCTCGCGCAGCCCGATTGATAGCCGTCACTTCGCCATGCGCGCCCAGTTTCATCAGCGCCACAGGCAGGTTTTCAAAACCGCCTGCGTCTGTCTGCGTCTGGCCAGTCTCAATCGGCAAAAGATAGATCTCGGAACGACCGCCCCCGCTGTCAATCTGCGCGACAGTCGCTCGAACTTTTCCATCAGGCGTGGTAATTTCATGAGTTTCGCCAGAGCGCAGCGGCAAATCTGTGAATATCCGCTCAAGCGTGCGCATCCGTTCCCCGACAAGACGGCGCATCGTCTCGTTCATGAATAAGATCGTGCCATTTTCGGAAGCTGTCAGCATCGGCAGGCTAATCGTTTCGGCTCCACGCCCTCCGATAGGGCGCTCTGCCATATCCTCGAGACGCCATAAATAGTCATTGTCCCCGATTTGATGGACTGACAAACGAACATGGCCGCGCCGCGTCACCAGATCCTCGCGCGCGGCGCCCAAGGCTGACGCCTTGCTTTGTAAGCGGCGCAAAACTGTCGCTGGATTGGCAAACAATTCCCCGAGAGAGCGCGCCAAAACCTGCCCCCCGCGTGAGCCGAAACGCTCTAGCGCGGCGCGGTTCTGAAACCCGATTTCGCCATCTGCATCCGTTGTGAACGAAGGCGAAGCATCATGGGCGATGAACTCTGAAATCAAGCTATGCATCCGAGTTTGCCGCCCGCGTTGATAGAGACACGCAACCCGTGTTGCCGCCGCTATGACCAACAATGTGCCAGAGGTGGAAAACATCGCCCACATCGTCACACGATCCGGCACCAACACCCCGATCCCCGCCGCGATGATCGCCGCAAAAGCCAGATAAACTCCGCCCGGCGCAAGTTGCGCCATCGTGCGGGTCATCGGCTGCAATGTCACGTTACTATCCGCCACGCAGGAAATCCTCTCAAATTCGTCCTCACCATATGCGGGGATAAAGGATTAAAACCGCATTAACGGCCATAAGAACACAACCTTTAGTTGAGTCAATCTATGAGAAATTTTATTGAGCTTACCGAGACCGACGCATCACAGCGGCAAAAAAACCGTCTCCGTCAGACCGCGGCGAAAATCGACTGGCGATTTCAGCCGTCCAACCTTGATCACTCATTTTATTAAGCTGATCTTCATTTTCTGTCCGTAGAAGAGAACACGTCATATATGCTAATGCCCCCCCTTGCGCGACCAAAGTCGAGGACTCGATCAGTATCTTTGCCTGTAGCGCGCACAGCTCGGACAAGCGCGCGGAATCAAGACGCCATTTCGCCTCTGGCGTGCGCCGCCATGTGCCCGATCCGGAACAGGGCGCATCGACCAAAACGAGGTCATAGCCTTCCCCCGGATCGCCGGGCGGGCGCTGGGTAATGCGGGCACCGGCACGCTTCGCTCGTGCGTGCAGATCACGCATTCGGTCCGCATCGGCGTCATGCGCAAAAATCTGGGCCTGTGGGCATGCGGCAGCCATTGCCAACGCCTTGCCGCCCCCGCCCGCACAATAGTCAAGCACGCGGGCACCCGGCGCCAAGGGCAAAAGCGCCGAAGCCGCCTGAGAGGAGGCATCTTGCAACTCAACCAAACCCGTCAAATAGGCCTGCGAACGCTGGACCAAACGCGCGCCCTGGGTCACCTCAAGTGCAGTTTCGGCCAACGCATGGGGCTGAGCAATGATGCCTTCATTTGCAAGGGCGGTTTGCGCTTGAGCGCGCGTACCACGCGCTAGGTTCACGCGCAGAAAAACCGGGGCGCGCGCGCGCATCGCTTGCGAAATCACGAGGTAATCATCGCCCAAATCGGCCTGCAAAATTGGACGCAGCCACGCGGGCCAGTCAAGCTCGGCGACACCCTCGGGTGCGGAGGCCTCGTAGGCGGCGCGCTCGGAGGCACTGAGGGGCGTCGGCGCATAGCCCTCACCTGTAAAAAGCGTATCAGGATCAATCTCTTGCGCGCGCATCATACCAAGCATCAGCGCGCGCCCCTGCTCACCCCCGCCAAGGGCGGCGAACGAGCCACGGCAGCGCAAAGCATCAAAGACGTGATCGCGGATCGCGGCGCGATCCTTGGAGCCTGCATAGCGGTTTGCGCGCGCCCAATTGGTTAACGCGCGCTCTGCCGGATCCCCTGACGCAATGCGATCCAGCAGCGAAATCGCCGCGGCGATGCGGGCACCCGGGGTCATGTGCGAGCCCGAACGGAAGGCAATTTACGACTATGTTTCAAAATCTTGCATTCCATTCTTCAAGCATTTCGTTAAGCTTTTTGGCAGCACTCTTATCGCTTGCTATTTACGATAAACCCCTAAATTTCAAGGCGTTTCAGAGCACTCGCCCACACCATAAACCGCCTGTGTCCGCCCCTACCCCTGCTGCAATCGCGCTGCGCAGCCAGCGGCACAAAACGCCACCAATCCGTCAATCGTGACCTGCGCGCCTGCCTCATCGGCCAAGGCAGATACGCGCCATTGCGAGGTCAAGAACGCCAAAAGCGCCGCGACCGAATAGACAAAGGCTTCGGCGGCCACTGTGCGTTTGACTTCGGGAAACAGGGCTGCGATCTCGTCTATGAAGCGCTGCGCGGTGGGGTCAAACAGCTCGGCTGAAATCTTGGCCCAAACCGGGTCTGCCGACACCATCGCAACAAGGCGCGCATAGGCCAGCCATTGCGCATCACCGCCCTCAGCCTTTTCCAGATAGGGTTGAAAAAAGCAGCGCAGGATCGAACTTAGCGTCAATTCCCCGTCAGATTTCGCCCGCGCAAGAGCCGCCAATCGCAGCGCAGATAACGCCTCGGCCCGCCGCTCCACAACCTCGCGAAACAGCGCCTCTTTGCCACCCCCATGATGATGCACCAAGCCTAGCGGAACCACGGCGGCGGCAGCAATATCTCGCACCTTCGCGCCATCGAATCCGTCGCGCGCAAAAACCAACTCTGCGGCATCGAGAATTCGTGAACGACTCGCGAGCGAACGCTTGGATGGCGCCCTAAGTCTTTGCTTTTTCTCTTTTTTAACTGTCATCACTCTGGGGCTTGCTTATTTTGAACATTCGTTCAATTTAAATGCTCTCTGGGAGGAGACATAGCATGACAGACACGCGGGGCAAATTCGCCCTTATCGGCGCAGGCCCCATGGGTCTGGCCGCAGCCAAGGTATTGCGCGAACAGGGTATCGCCTTTCAAGGGTTCGAGATGCACAGCGACGTGGGCGGGCTTTGGGATATCGAGGGGCCGCTTTCAACAATGTATCAAAGCGCGCATTTGATCTCGTCCAAGCGGATGACGGAATTTACCGATTTTCCGATGCGCGAGGAGGTGGCGGAATATCCCAGCCACCGCGAGATGGCGCGCTATTTCCGCGAGTTTGCCGATCATTTCGATCTGCGCCAGTTTTACCATTTCAGCGCGCAAGTTACACGGGCGGAACCGCTGGGCGGCGATGGCGAGGGTTGGCGCATTCACTGGCGCGATGCGTCGGGCGAGCATGACGCGGTGTTCGCCGGCCTACTGATCGCCAATGGCACGCTAAGCGAGCCGAATATGCCCGAGTTTCCCGGCAACTTCTCGGGCGAACTGATCCATTCCTCAGCCTATCGCGACCCTGAACAATTCAAGGGCAAGCGCGTGCTGGTGGTGGGCGCGGGCAATTCGGGCTGCGATATCGCGGTGGATGCGATCCATCACGGGATTAGCTGCGATCTGTCGGTGCGCCGGGGCTATTATTTCGTGCCCAAATACGTCTTTGGCAAACCCGCCGATACGATGGGCGGGGCGATCCGCTTGCCGATGTGGCTCAAGCGGCGCATTGATGGCACGATACTGAAATGGTTCGTCGGAGATCCCGCGAAATACGGCTTCCCCAAGCCCGATTACAAACTTTATCAAAGCCATCCGGTGGTGAACTCACTGGTGCTGTTTCATGCCGGTCACGGCGATCTGAAGGTGCGCCCCGATATTGCGCGCATTGAGGGCCACACGGTCCATTTCAAGGGCGGCACGCAAGTCGATTACGACATGATCCTCGCCGCGACCGGGTACAAGCTGCACTACCCGTTCATCAGCCCCGCATTGCTGAACTGGCAGGGCGATGCGCCCCATTTGTATCTTAACGCGATGCATCCCAAGCGCGACGATATCTTCGTGCTGGGGATGCTTGAGGCCAGCGGTCTGGGCTGGCAGGGCCGCCATGAGCAGGCCGAGATGGTCGCGCTCTACATTCGCGGTCTGCGCGAGAGTGCCGAGGCGGCGAAAAAGCTGCACGCAGAAAAGGCGGCAGGCTTTGAACGCGCCACTGGCGGGATGGACTACCTCAAGCTCGCCCGCATGGCCTATTACGTCGATAAAGCCACGTACCGGCGCGCCGTGACCGGCTGGATCAAGGCGTTAGGCAAAGGGCGCGCGGCATGACCGGGCTGGACGCTATTCATCTCAATTTCAGTCCCGCTTCCTTGCATCTGCTCAATGCGATCCTTGGCATCGTGATGTTTTCCGTCGCGATTGATCTGGCACCGCGCGATTTTCGCGCGCTGCTGGGGCGGCCGAAATCGCTGGTCGTGGGCTTTGCATCGCAGTTCGTCGTGCTGCCTGCGCTGACGTTCGCGCTGATCAGCGTGCTGCACCCCCGCCCCTCGATTGCGCTGGGGCTGATTTTGGTGGCCGCCTGTCCCGGCGGCAATGTGTCGAACTTTTTCACCCATCGCGCGGGCGGAAATACCGCGCTTTCGGTGTCGTTGACGGCGTTTTCGACGGCTGCGGCGATTGTGCTGACGCCATTGAACATCGCGTTTTGGGGCAGCCTTTATGGCCCGACCCGAGCACTGCTGCACCAGACCACGATTGATCCGGTGCAAGTGGCGATTACGGTCGTTGTGATGCTGTTGCTGCCGCTGCTCGCGGGGATCGCGCTGAACCAAGCACGCCCCGATATTACGGCGCGACTGCGCGGGCCGTTGAAATGGGTCTCGATGGGGATATTCGTGGCCTTCGTTTTAATGTCCTTGGCCGCGAACTGGGGCTATTTCCTGCAATTTGTCGGGCTGATCGCGGGGCTGGTAGTACTCCATAACGCGCTGGCCTTTGCGGGGGGCTATGGCACTGCGACGCTTGCGGGGCTGTCGCCCTATGATCGCCGCTCGGTCACGATTGAGACGGGAATTCAGAACTCCGGCCTTGGCCTCGTACTGATCTTTGCGTTCTTCGGAGGGCTTGGCGGCATGGCTATCGTCGCCGCCTTCTGGGGCATCTGGCACATTATCGCAGGATTTACCCTCTCCACCCTTATGGCGCGCACGGAGGCCGTACGATGACGAAAATCCTGATTACCGGCGCGGGCGGCATGATTGGGCGCGCGCTGATGGCGGAACTGGCTGGTTGCGCGCATGAGGTGATCGCCACAGACCTCAAAGCGCCCGCAGGTCTACCCGAAGGCGTGCGCTTCACCCCGCTTGACGTAACCACCGATGCGCCCGCGCGCGTGATCGCAGCCGAGCGCCCCGAGGTGATCGTGCATCTCGCCTCGATCGTGACGCCCGGTCCGGGCATGGGGCGCGATTTGGCCCATGCAGTCGATGTCGAGGGCTCGCGCAAGGTGCTGGAGGCCGCGCTGAAAAATGGCGTGCGGCGGCTGGTCGTGACCTCTTCCGGCGCCGCCTATGGCTATCATGCTGACAATCCCGTGCCGCTGCGCGAAAGCGATACGCTGCGGGGCAATCCCGAATTCGCCTATGCCGATCACAAGCGTCAAGTCGAGGAAATGCTGACACAGGCCCGCGCCGATCATCCCGCGCTGGAACAGGTCGTGCTACGGGTCGGCACGGTCTTGGGCGCGCGCACCGACAACCAGATCACCGCGCTGTTTGCCAAGCCGCGCCTGTTGGCGATCCGGGGGGCTGACAGCCCGTTCGTCTTTATCTGGACGCACGATCTGGCGCGCATCTTGCACCGCGCGGCGACCGATGGGCCGGCGGGGATCTACAATGTCGCGGGCGATGGCGCTTTGGGGATGCGCGATCTCGCGCGACGGTTGGGCAAGCCTGTGCGCACCCTGCCCGCAGGTCTGATCAAGGCGGCCTTGGCGCTGGCTCATCCGCTGCACCTTAGCCGCTATGGCCCTGAACAAGTGCGGTTTTTGCAATATCGCCCAGTGCTGGCAAATGACGCGCTGAAACGCGATTTCGGCTATACGCCCGAACTCAGCAGCGCCGAGGTGTTCGATCTGTGGTGCCGCGAGACGGGGCTATGAGCGCACCCGTCGCCGTCATCTCGGGCGGGGCTGGCGGCTTGGGGCAAGCGGTGTCGGCAGCGTTGCGCGCCGAGGGCTGGCGGGTGGTGATTCTGGATCGCGATCTCGCCGCGCTGATTGATGCACCCGGCCAGCAAGCGATTGCCTGCGATCTGACCGATCCGGCACAACTGGCCAGCGCCTGCGCGCAAATTCTCTCCGATCATCCGCGCATTGATCTGGTGATCTACAATGCCGGCGTGACGCAGATCGGCCCCTTCGAGGCGCTTAGCGAGCCCGCCCATCGCAAAGTTTTCGAGATCAACTATTTCGCCGCCGTTGCGATGGCGCGCGCGTTTCTGATTCCGCTGCGTGCAAGCCAAGGCACCCATCTGGCGATCTCGTCTGTGGCGGGGTTTTCGCCGCTCTATCATCGCACCGCCTATGCCGCATCAAAGCACGCGTTAGAGGGGTTCTTCGCCTCGCTGCGCTCTGAAGAGACGCGCCATGGCGTGCGGATCCAGATCGCAGCGCCCTCTTTCGTTGCCACCAATCCCGGTCGCGCCGCACGGCACGCGGACGGTATCGCGCGCCCCGGCTCTGCCACGGACGGCGTCGATTACATGACGCCCGAAACCGCCGCGCGCATGATCTTGCACGGACTGAAAAGCAAGGCCCCGATGATCCCGGTCGGGCGCATCGCGCGGCTGTCATGGTATCTCCACCGCCTCTCGCCGCGCTTGTTTCAGCGCCTTATGGAGCGACGCATCGGGACGACAGACGCGGGCTGAGCAATCAGAAAACGCGCGGAGCAATTCCCTGCCCCGCGCGTCTAATTCACTCGCTATCCGCGTCACTCAATCAGATAGCTCGGACGTTCGTGGGCAATCTGCACGTCGTGCACGTGGCGACTTCGCAGAAATAAAACTTTGATAAATATAGATAATTATAAAATCCCCTACAGCGCGACCCAGTAAAAACGGGCGTAGCTCAATTTACAACCACTCCCGGAATCCGGGGCATGAATTGCACAATCGCCGTCAAGAAATCTCGTCAAAACTATGATTTTATAAGATATTCTTTGCCGGATTGCCCGAGGTGGTTCGGTGTTCCGGAGAGAACAAAATCCTCAGGACACGACGATCGGAAAAACAGCCGACCCGATTTCCGTATTCCCTGGAAATGGCCGAGACGACCTCCAAGCTGGGCGCAAATTCTTGACGCAACTCGAGGGGCGATAAGGCTGCCGTGTCCCTTAGGGAATGCGCCCGTCATAGGCTTAACTCCTCTCGATCAGGTGATATGGCTCAACAGCCCTGAACAACAATTCGGTGATGATCCGCTTGGCAGGGGATGGCGTATTCAGAGCCCGTTCCGCCCAGCGGTTCAAGATCGGCGATGTCAGGACGTGATCGTCTGCGTCCGAGGCCAGAAGTGCGTCCGTCGCGTCTAGGTTTTAGAAGACCTGGATAGGGTGAACCGTCGCCAAGGCGCGCATAGATCTTGACCGCGCGTTCGAGCAACTGGTTCTGCATCCAGTCCGGTTCCTCTTCAGCGCACGTCTCCAAGGGCTGCTCCCATGCCTAGACCTCACATGCTAAGAGCGCACCGTCAGGACGGTTTCACAAGCCTCACGACGCGCCCCAGACAAGCAACGCGCATCACGAAGACCCTCAGAGGTTTCTCTTGCACGAACGAAACAGGAGGATGGGTTGCCCCACCCTCCTGTCCATTTTTATGAGGCGACACGATGCGTGTCTAAGACCGCCATGCTTGTGCTTAAAAGCCCATAACAAGGGACAAGCCGACGGTGTTGTCCGTCTTCTTGAGGCCTGCCGCCGGATCGGTATTGTAGTCGGTCCGATAGCTAATGCGCGTCGAGAACGTGTCAGACATCTTAAAGTTCACGCCAGCATCGTTGGACAGCACGGTGTTCACTTCGGAACCAAGAATATCGGTGTCCATCGTGAACGACACTGTCTCGGTAAACGCATAGTAATAGCGCGACGAGGCAATGAAACCGGCTTCAGTATCCGAGGCACCGGTAATGTCCTTGAAGTAGCGCGCTCCCGGGCCTGCTTGCACACGCCAGGTTTGGTTTGGCTGGTTCACCACCCGGTAGCCGGGACCAAAGCCAATAAAGGCGTCGGTTTGCGAACCGGGCAGGATTGCACCGCTGGAGTCAGTCAGCAGACCATCATATTGGAAACGGCCCAGACCGAACATGTAGAACTCGGGCGTGAAATAGCGGCTGGCCTCATAGGTGCCAAAGAACTTTTCTTCGTTCTTGGTCCCGTTTGCTTCGCCATATTCGACGGCAAGGCCAAACAAATGGCTCCACGCGCCAACGCCATAGGTCAAGCGACCGGCACCCGACAATTCGCCGGTATCCGTATTGCCCGAAGCGCCCGACGCTGTCAGCGCGACAGATCCACGCCAGCCCTGCGGCACGCCGTTGGGGCCAAAGCGGTCAGCGTCCTGCCCACGGCGCTGATCGCGCTGAACATCGGTGGTGATGTCATCAATCTGGTCGTTAAGTGCGGTGATGCCAGTGACAGTATTCTGAGCCGAAGCCGGGATCGCGACCATCAGCGCCAGTGCGGACACGCCAGCGAATTTAAAAACTGCGTTCATGGGTCATTCCTTCCCAAAAAGGTGATCCGCCCCGGCAGATGGGGCGAAAGCATCTCTGCTGGGGATATACCTAAAGACCAGAATGACATGAGTGAAATTCGTTATACTTGAGGTTGTGATGAGCATTACTCATTCCTCATCGATTCAAACCGATACGGCTGGTATTCGTTCACATGCTCAATTGTATCGACGATGCTTTCTTGTTCTCGCTCAGCAGCTTGCACAACGTCCTTGAGGCAGTTGCGCGCCAGCTTCGCGAGATCTTCATCAAGATCGTCGCGCCAAACCACCCATGAGGGATAGGGAAATCGTGGCGCATCTGCCACAATCTTCAGCTTTCCACTATCCAGATAGCGTTGAACGGAGCGGGCGGGCACATAGGCGGACGCCCTGCGGTTCACGATATACTCTACCGCCAAAGCCCCCAGCGCCATGGAACGCCCGGAATCCGTCAGATGAGGGACGGCAACGGCGAGGGCATGTGTGAACTCCGGCCCCCAATCCACCGAAACGTAGTCCTTCTTGTCATCAATCGTTGCCTCTGGATAGGACGCGACAAGGATCAACTCATCATCAAGCGCGGGTTCCACCGTCAAGCCGGGTCGCAGTTGCGGTGTATACAGCAGTGCCGCATGCACGATCCCCTCAACAAGAAACCGCGTGATCCGGCTGGGCATACCCACTTCGGCATGAACGCTCAGCTCTGGCATGGCTGTCTGCAGACTGTCTAGCCAGCGAAACCCTAACCGGGGCCAGAGTGAATAGTCGGCCCCGACAAAGAAGGCGCGGGAATAACCCTCGGGGATCGAGATCTGCTGTCGCGCCTCTTCCCAGAGCTTCAGCAGGCTCAGCGCATAGCGTTCAAACTGTTCTCCGGCGGGCGTCAAGACGGCCCCAGCCTTGGAACGGATAAAGAGAGGATGGCCAAGGTTTTCCTCTAGCCGTTGAATTCTCAGGCTGACCGCAGATTGGGTGACAAACAACCGACTACTGGCCGCGATAAACGAGCCGGTTCGTGCGACCTCGATGAAAGTCTTGATGAGAGTTATGTCCATACCCATCCATAAGCAGAACCGATTTTAGCGTCTATCTCTATTGGTTTCACTTTACCATTGAGACCCGTCCTATCAGTGGCAAGTTGATATGTGCCGGTGATCCACGCGCGGCCGGTGATTTCGGGGATGATCGCGGGCGTATCCCCACCGTTGTGGTTTCCGCGATCCGTCCGTGGAATTCAGAATTGAGGATCGAGCGGGCACTGTACGTTTCGCCCATCTGCATCTCCCCGCGTGCATGCCGCAGCGCCATTCGGGCAGAGGTCGCTGTGCCCGTTGGTGAGCGGTCGATCTTGGCGGGCCGGATCGCGACGGCGGCAGATGTGATCAGGTGACTGCCTTCGCGGGTGATTGGCCCGGCGCGCAGGCAGAATGAGAAGTGCCGCCAATCGGAGTTGGTCGGGTGACGAAACACCAGTTGCGCGTTGGTCGCATTGGTGATCGCGACACCCAGATCGGCCAGTGCCTTGGCCTCGGATGCCACAACGTCGAACCCAAGGGTTGCCGCATCGACCACGACAAAGCTGTCACCGCCAAAGGCCGTATCGACGGTGATCTGGCCGATCCCCGGCACGTCCAGCGGCACGGCCATCTCGCCCGCGAAGGAGGGCAAGTTGCGCACGGTGATCCGCTCGGCCTTGCCATTGCGGCATTCGGCGCGCACGCGCACCAGACCGCTAGGGGCTTCCAGCACCATCTCGGTCACCGGTTCCGTCATCGGAATGATCCCGCTATCGAGCCGCCCGGTCGTGACGCAGATCGCGTTCGACCCTGACATCGGTGGCGTGTCCTCTGACACCATGATGATCCAGCCTATCTGAGCCTCGGAATTGATCGGCGGGACCAGCAGGTTCACGTGGAGAAACACGCCGCCGCGCGGTTCGTTGAGCATGAAATAGCGCAGGGTCTGATCCTTGGCGATCTAGTTGCGCTAATCCCACAAGGTCTTGCCCAGTGGCGGGGTTACGCCGCCCACAATGACATCGCCAATCTCGCCTTCGGCGTGGCATGACATGATTGGTTTTGCTGCTGCGCATCTCAGATATCCTTTACGAGTCGTAGGGCGTCATAGATCGCCGCATGGGTGTTGCGTGCCGACACGGCATCGCCAATGCGAAACAGCTGGAACGCGGCGTTTTCATTGCGGTTGACGGTCTGTGCAGTGCACGCAATCAGCGCGTCATAATCAACCTCACCCAGATTGGATGAGTGCGGTTTGAGGTCGAAATACAACGTGTCCAGCGGCAAAGTACCATAGTTCACAACGACCTGATCGACTTGCAACTCATAGGTGTGGTCGCTGTAATCCGTGCCGATCGTGGCGCTCAGCATGTTGCCATTGCGCGCAACCCCCATCAGACGGCGCGTGACGGTAAAGGTCACATCCTTGTCCTGAAGCGAGCGCATATAGGGCACCAGATTCATCGCCATCACATCGGGTGAGAAAGTGCGATCCGGTGTCATAATTTCGACCAAAGCGCCCGTGTTGGCCGCGATCTCGGCAGCTTGCAAGGCAGGATGATCGCCGCTTTCATCGTAGATCAGCACCTTGCCCGCAGGCTTCACATCGCCCGAGATGATGTCCCAGGATGTCACGACATGCGCCTGCTCGCCGGTTTGCTCAAACAGTTCAGTGTTGGGAAGTCCGCCAGTTGCAACGATCACCACGTCGGGGTTCAACGCAGTCACATCCTCCGCCTCGGCCCATGTGTTGAAACGGAAGGTCACGTCCCGCGCGGCGCATTGCGCCATGCGCCAGTCGATGATCCCGATCATCTCACGGCGGCGTGGCGATTGGGCCGTCAGCCGCACCTGACCACCGGGGTCGGCGGCGGCCTCGAACACCGTCACGTCATGCCCGCGCTCGGCGGCAACACGCGCCGCCTCAAGCCCCGCTGGGCCAGCTCCGATGATTACGACCTTCTTTCTTGTCTCGGCCCCCGCGATGTCATGCGGCATGCTCAGTTCGCGCCCGGTGGCGGCGTTGTGGATGCACAGCGCATCCCCCGCCTGATAAATCCGATCAAGGCAGTAGGTCGCCCCGACGCAAGGGCGAATGTCGTCTTCACGCCCGTCGATGATCTTGCGCACGATATGCGGGTCCGCCATATGCGCGCGCGTCATCCCAACCATATCCAAAAGCCCCGCTTGCACGGCATGGCGCGCAGTGGCCACATCTGGAATGCGTGCGGCATGAAAGGTCGGCATGCCCGTCGCCTTGCGCACTTCACCTGCAAAATCGAGATGGGGCGCCGATCTCATCCCTTGGATCGGGATCAAATCGGTCATCGCGGGGTCGGTATGGATGCGCCCCTTCACGACGTTCAGGAAATCGATCTGGCCCGTGGTGGCAAGACGCTTAGAGATCTCCAGCCCTTCTTCAGGCGTGATGCCGCCTTTTTGCGCCTCATCTGCCGTATAGCGCAGACCGACAATGAATTTAGGCCCGACACGCTTGCGGATCGCCGCCACCACATCCATCGGAAACCGCATCCGGTTCTCAAGCGTATCGGCCCCGTATGGGCCCACGAGATCGTTGCTTAGGGGCGACCAGAATTGATCGAGCAAATGGCCGTAAACCTGCAATTCGATCCCGTCCATACCGCCCGATTGCATCCGCTCGGCCGCGTCTGCGAAGTCGCTGATGATCCGCTCAATGTCCCAATCTTCGATCAGCTTGGGAAAGGCGTGGTGCGCGGGTTCGCGGTGCTTGGAGGACGAAACCGAGGGCAACCAGTCCCCCTTGTTCCAGTTGGTGCGCCGCCCCAGATGGGTTAGCTGAATCATGACGGCGCAGCCATGCTCATGCACTGTATCGGTCAGGTTCTGGATCCAGGGAACAACCTCGTCCTTATAGGCAAGAATGTTGTTGAACACGGGCGGGCTGTCGCGACTGACAGCCGCTGATCCCGCCGTCATCGCAAGGGCAACGCCCGCCTTGGCGCGTTCGGCGTGATAGGCCGCGTAGCGTTCTTTAGGCATGCCATCGTGCGGATAGGCGGGTTCATGGCTGGTTGTCATGATCCGATTGCGCAATGTCAGATGTTTGAGTTGGAAGGGTTGAAGCAGCGGGTCAGTGGACATGCGGGGATCCTTCGCGGGTCAAATCGTTCCTGACACAGGTGTCAGAAGGATGCTTTCTCCAATTGACACACCTGTCAAGTTCTTTAGAAAAGTGGCATGATCAATGCTCCGCTCACTCGCCCCCGTGCCAGTCGGAAAGTCTGGCTGGATGCGGCTTATGAACTGTTCGTCTCCGAAGGGATCGAAGCGGTCAAAATCATGCCCTTGGCCAAAAGACTAAACCTGACGCGCACAGGGTTTTACTGGCATTTCAAAGATCTCTCAGAGTTGCATGACGCAATCATCGACATCTGGCAAACACGCAATACCGGCATCGTGCTTGAGCGTTGTGCCGCCCCGGCCCAAAGCCTATGCGCCGGGCTTCTCAACCTGATCGATTGCTGGATCGATGATGATCTTTTCGATGCCCCGCTTGACCTTGCGATCCGCAATTGGGCCCGCAGTGATACCAGATTACAGGCGCTGGTCGATCAGTCCGATCGGGATCGGCTGGTGGCAGTGAAAGGGCTGTTCGAGAGGTTCGCAAGATCAGGCGATGCCGCCCATTACCGTGCGCTGACAGTGATCTTTACCCAGACCGGCTACTACTCGATGCGCATTTGCGAGCCGCGCTTGCAACGCGCAATTGCGGGTTGTCATTATGCCGAGATTTTCGCAGGCGAAGCGCCGACCCAAGCCGAAGTCGAGGCATTCCTCAATCGTCACCGCTAAGCCTATCCTCACCGCAAGCGCAGGGGCGAAATCAGCAATTTCGATGCAGCCCAAATGTATGTGTCGACTGCTATTTGCAATCGAGAATTTGGCACGCCTTTGAAAATCCTCATATGTATCCGGCCTGTTGATCGGTTCGCGGGCCGTGGCCTTGATGGGGTACGAATGCCGCTGGTCTCATTCTCGACAAGGTCCATTATGATCACTTTCGCGCCTGCACGAACAGCATTCGCAAGGAACGGCTGCCTCGCTTGGTGATCCGACCAAAGATTGTTCGCCCAAGAGCGAAGTGCTCTTTGTATTGTTGCTGATGCAGGCGCGATCATTTTTGAGGCAACCGGCACATTGTCGGCCAGATACTCAATCCGGTCGAGGAGCCAGCGGTGCGTCTCTAGGGTCCTGTCGAGCGCGTTGTGCTAGAACAGAATACCGACCAAAGGCAGCATCGCTTTTCTCCGCACCGCAGGGTGCGGTACGGCAGACCCCTGCCCCCTTGAATGGTTTCTTTCGTCATCAGGGCTGTTTTCGCGTTCATCCGTCCAGACATCGCACGCAACACCGCAGGATCACGACGAAAAAACCGAAGACGTGGCCTAGTGAGCTACCAACTTACCTACCCGGCAAAGCGGGGCCGGATTCGAACTGGCGGCTTCCAGGTTGGCTCCGCTTTTCTACGCCAATTGTGACCCGACATAGTTGCGCCAAATGTGGCCGAGCGTCCTGATCTCATACTATGCCACAGGAAAGGGCTGCGCACCCTCCGCCGAATTAAACGTCGCTGTCGCGCGCACGGGCACCTATATATGTCACTATGACCGCTGAGCCGCCATGCGGCTTCACCGAACCGGCCGTTCGTGTATCGCGCGGCATTTCAATCGTCCAAAAGAAGGCTGCGCACGAAGTCCAATGAGGCTTTCGATGGTCGAGGTGCTGGTTTCCTTCGTTCTAGAAACAGGTCTTCCAGCCGCGCTCGCACATGTGAAGGACGCCCCTCATTCACATGCGCCAAAGTTGGTTTAGCGCACGCAGCGTACCAGATTGTCGGCGCGGTCCACATCGCAGGCGTTGACCGAACACAGGTCTTCATCCGTCAGCTCTTGGCCCTTCAGCGTCTTAATCGAGGAGCGTTGCGCACCGGCGCCATGCCAGTCGGTATACTCGGTCTGATCGCCTGCTTTGCTGAGAGCTTTGCCAAAGACGATGACGTTGGCGTGGGACTTGATGTCGCCAAAGGTCGTGCTGGTCCAGTAATCGAGCGTTTCGGAATCCTGCGTGATGCCAAAGACAGTCGTGTCGATGGCAGGGAACGTCGTCTTGGCGTAATCGACGATGCTTTGCAGCTCCTTGGAGTTCGGCAGATACCAGTCCTGATGCCCGCCCAGATCCAGCGCCTCGCAATAGGCAAGCGCATCATCCCATTCGCGCCGTGTGCCGTCATCGGCCTGTTGCCACATTCGCCCGGTGGCGGTGTCGGTCACCGTGCCATCGGCGTTGTCGACAAAGGCATTGACGCCGTAGGTATTTTCTTTGCCGCTGACACAGCGGACATAATTGCCCGGCGCCTGACCGTTGGCCGGGCCATTCGCAAGCCCGCTACTGGCGGCAGCTTCACCGGTAAAGAAATTCAACCCCGTACCATAAGCCTTGATATGCCCATCTGCGAAATTGAACCCGAATGCGCCCTGGTTTTCGTCGTTGATGATGGGGCCTTTGACGTAGAGCGTGCTGCTCCAGTATTGCCCGGCAAAGATCATTTGTGCTTTGGGATACTCGAAATCAAAGACCGTGGTGTCGATATAGGGTGTCGGGCTGCCCTCTTCAGGTTTGAGCAATTCTCCCCGGAAATCGGCGAGCGAATACAGCTCTTTGATCGTGGGCACGCGCCAGTTTGACAGCCCGCCCAATTCCAGCGCCGCGCAATAGCTGGCGGCCTCGGCGAATTGCAATCGCTTGGTTTGCGGTGTCTTTTGCCAGACCAGCCCGGTATTATCATCGCTTACGGTGCCGTCGCCGTTATCAGCATAGGAGGCGGCAAGGCGGGGGTGCTGGGCGTCCTGACCGTAAAACGCCTCTCCCTTGGCGGGGCAGTCGATGGCCGATCCTGTCAAATCAAAGCAGTGGTCCTGCATCGTATCGACCAAAGAAGTGGTGACCTGTTGGGCCCACCCGGCCTGAGCCGAAAAGGTGACAAATGCGGGCAGCAGGATGGCTCGAGCCGTCGATAGGGTCGGAGGGCGAATGGTCATAGCGGTCTCCTTGCGTTGCGAGTCTTCTGAACGGTATTGCACGTCACGCCCAAGGTGGGGCGGCAAGGATGAGATGGGTTAGCGTGGCATTCAGTGCGTAAAACCCCCAATGCAGGGAATAGGCCCAGCGAAATCCGGCCTGCACCTTCAGGTAGAGATAAGGGAGCAATGCGCCTAAAGCGGTCGCGGACGGGGTAAAGCGGGTGACATAGACGGGCGTGAACCCTTCGAACATCAGTAACAGATGAAAGCCGCCGAATGCCACCGCCATCCCGATGGTGATGGCAAGCAGGCCATATCCCGCCCGAGCCGCCGTCAAAACAAGTGCAGCCACAAGGGTTTGCCGGAACAGGATCTCCGCCGATTTCGGCAGATAATACCAGGCCGAAGCGAACATGAACTCTGGCGCTTCCGACGGTGCGCGCAGTTCGGAAACCTTGGGCAGCAGCGGCAAGGCATAGACCACGAACAGGGCTAAGCCGCCCAGAATGCGCAGAAACACAAGCCCCTCGCGCGCAATGGTGCGACGGTTCAGGCCCGCAGCGATCAGCGGGCGAAACAGCCAAAGTGCGGCTGCCGCCCAGCTAAGGTAATAGGCGGTGAACAGCACGGGTTCATGATCATACCCGCCGCCCATGCCGAGGCCGGATACAAACGAGTAATACCCCTGATTAGATAACAGCCACAGGCCCGCTACGATCACGACAGCGCCACCTAATTTTCCAAGGTCGTGGACTGTGGGGGCCCGGTTTCGGGCGCATTGCTGTAAACTGGTGAATGCGTGGTTCAACCCCTCCCGCTACAGGTGCGGTGTCGCCGGCGGCGCAGCCTTGCGGCGGTGGTTCTACGAGGACATAAAGTAGAACATCGTTCTGCATCTGCGGCTGCTGCTTGCCGTTACCCCGACACCTCTAGCGCGGGGCGAGCGACGGCTTGCGTCACAAACCGTCTCGCCTTCTACGAAAGTGCAGCCGGTGTTCGCCGCAAGACAGCCCAGAATTTGGTTCAATCCTGCAGCACCTACGAATTATTGGTAAGGTAATCATATGCCCGCTACCAGAGACAAACGAGCTGTCGGTATCTGCCGCTGATATTGCAAAACTCCGCAATCAAAAATTACTTCCGAAACTTGGAACATCGTTCTCGCCACGGCCCAAATGGTAAAGATTGTTTGTTTAGGCAAAGAGGACATTTTTTAAACCATACTGGTCCAAAGCGGTTGTTCGTGTCGGCTATGAGCAATATCCGGTTTGGGCGGCCCTCTCCAAGGCCGCGCCGTTTGGATCGCGAATTGCTGCACCGGCTCGATCATTCAGAGCGGGCTCGAAGTCGTCATGCGGCGGTGCGGCTAGGGTCAGCATCTGAGATACGGGCAAGGTTCTACACGACTGGCACAATGCAGACATTCAGCATATTGGTTGCGCCGCCCCGAAAGCGCTCACTGGTGCTCATCGCAGCATTTTCACCCATCCGACGACCGTTCAGTGGAAAAAGCTGTTGTTGAAGAACTTTTCGCAACAGGCTGCATTGGGGCAGCAACCGCCACCATCGCGATTACGTTAGCCCGCAGACTTCGATTGCGGGGGCATTTTTGGAAAGCCAACTCAGGTAGCGGGCATTTGTTGCCGCCTTGGTTGGAATATGCGGATGAACACCCACCGTGTTGCCCCCCTCTCGGTGTTGCTTTGCATGCGCCTGCCGGGCAACGGGTCAATCGCCACGAAGAGATAACGGCGCCGGCTCTCATCGGCCATCCGTCGCCTGACAGGTGAATGTTCGCGTTCACCTGCCAGATGGGGCAGGTATTTCACATCGATATGGATGTAGCCGGGCATGTATGCCTTGAAGGCGCTGTGTTTCGGCCGGGTTGGCTTGGCCTGCGGGTCGTGCAGGTTCCCCACACCGTTACGACACAGGCAGCGATCCAGCCCCGAGCGCGAGACATTCGGATTCAGGAACTCACGGACGACAGCCAGCAAGTCGTCGAGCGATACCTGAAGCGTCTTGCGCAGCGCCACCGCGACTTCTTCCTGCGCGGGCGTCAGCGTCTTCTGAAACCGGTGCGACGCGTAGCGCCTGTCGGCCTATCGCCCATCGCTGTGATGGCACCTCTTCGATCTTGCGTTCATGTTTGGCGCTTCATTTTGATGCCCTGAAGGTCGACAGCGTGTACATTGCCATTTCGGCCTTAACGAAACTCCGCTAGGCTTCCGCCATGCAGGCTGAATTAACACAGATTTTTGTCCTATTGGGGGTGGTGTTCGCGCTTCTTGTCTGGGGCCGCATTCGATATGATCTTGTCGCCTTTGGCGCTTTGATCCTGGCGGCGACGCTTGGGCTGGTGGCAACGCAGGATGTATTCTCCGGGTTCGGACATCCAGCGGTAGCCATCATTGCGCTGGTCCTGATCGTCAGTCGGGGGCTGTCTTCATCCGGTGCCGTCGAGCTTATTGCCTCCAAGCTCATCGACCCGCAACGACCGCTGCCGCTGCATATTGCCGTCGTGGCAGCTTTGGCCGCCGGTTTATCTGCGATCATCAACAACGTCGCGGCATTAGCGCTTCTGATGCCCCTTGATATTGAGGCCGCCCGCAAAGCAAAACGCGCAGCCGGTCAAACTCTGATGCCGCTTTCGTTCGCAACAATTTTAGGCGGCATGATCACGCTGATCGGGACACCGCCAAATATCGTCATCTCAGAGTATCGTCAGGGCGTTTTGGGCGAACCCTTTGGCATGTTCGACTTTGCGCCTGTCGGGCTTGCCGTCGCCGTTGCCGGAATTGCCTTTGTTTCGCTTGTTGGGTGGCGGCTCCTGCCATCGCGAAGCTCTCTGCTGGACACGGAAGAAGAGGTCAGCAAGGGCCGGTACGTCGCCGAACTGCGTATCGGTGAGCAAACCGTGCAAGAGGGCATGGTGGTTGGCGACCTTTACCCCAAAGCCAACGATGCCGACGTCCACATTCTGGGCCTGATCCGCCACGGCAAGCGCGTCCGCGGTCTGGCACATCGCGAAGAGGTGCTCCCGGGTGACTTTCTGGTCGTCGAAGGTGATCCCAAATCCATCGAATCCTTCATGGGACAGGCAGGGCTTGACTTTGCAGGGGCGGAAAAACACGAAGGCGGCGTCGTCGCGCCGGGCCTGACCTTGTCGGAGGCCATCGTACCTGTAGGCGCGCGGATCGAGGGGCGCACGTCGCGCAGCCTGAACCTCTTGCAACGTCACTCGGTCACGCTTTTGGGGGTCGCGCGGGGCGGAAAGAGTTTCCAGACCCGTGTGCGTCTACTGCCGATCCGTGGCGGCGATGTCCTGCTGCTTCTTGGAACGCCGGACCGGGTCGCCGCAGCCATAGATTGGCTCGGTGTGCTTTCGCTTGAGGGGCGGCAAACCGAAGTGGTCCAGCGCAGCAAAGCGGGCCTGTCGATAGGGGTGTTCATGCTTGCCGTTGCCTTGGCAGTCTTCGGGCTGCTGCCCTTGTCCGTGGCGCTTGGCGGTGCTGTGATCGCCTATGTCGTGCTGGGCCTTGTCAGTGCGCGTGAAGTCTATGCATCGGTAGAGTGGAAAGTCATCGTCCTTCTTGCCAGCCTGATCCCACTGGCGGAGGCGTTTGAACATTTTGGCGGGGCGGACCTGATCGCCAAGCAGATTGTGAGCCTGAGCGAGGGCTACCCCGCATGGGTGTCGCTGGTCGCGCTGATGGTCGTGACGATGACGCTGTCGGATTTTCTGAACAACGTGGCCACGACCTTGATCGCAGCGCCAATCTCGATGTCGATCGCAGCCGCGACCGGAACCAATCCTGACACATACCTCATGACGGTTGCCGTAGCTGCGTCATGTGCTTTCCTCACCCCGATTGGTCATAAGAACAACACTCTCATTCTGGGGCCTGGCGGTTACCGCTTTGGCGACTATTGGCGTATCGGTCTGCCGCTGGAAGTCATCGTTATCTGCGTCGCCGTTCCGACCATACTCTTCGTCTGGCCGCTGTAAATTACGAGAAAATGGCGTGGCTGGCTCTTCGCTGCCCTTGCGTGTCGATCGCCAATGTCGCGGTGCGGCGTGTGAGAACCGTCATTCATTGTGAATCGCAGACACCCTCCGGCGCGGCCGCTAAGCCGAACTTGCCGATCACCTAAACCGCGCCTTTGGCACCGATCTGCGTTATCGCGCGATACTGATCGAGGACTTCAAGGCCGACCGAAGCGCCAAACTGGGCGATTTCATCGGCGCGATCATTGCCGGGATCTACCAAAGTAGCCGCGACGGGGCGCCCGCATCAAGCATGGGATGCGTATTTCGCAGCGATTGCCAGCTAGATACGACGGAAATGCTGCCTTTAAGAAAAAGAATGTGGGCGCAATCCCGTGACGTCAATACATTATCCTGCCCTTTCGAAACCGGGGCAGGGATCCGAAATGGTCCGCGTGGATCTGAATATCGACTAGCGCCTTGATCTGCTGCGAGGCAGACTTTGGCGACAGGCTGAACTCTGCCCCCGCGCACGAAATCAACCTATGGGGCGCGCCGGGGCAGAACTGCTCGAACATCTTGGGATTACAGGACATGGCTACAAACATGTCTTACAGCTATCTGCTCAGCAGACATCCATGTTACGCTAGATGCAGTCGAATACAGAAAGGCCAACATGCCTATCAACCCGCAGCAAAATAAGAAAAATGCCCTCGCGTTCTATGATCTGATGTTTAACAAATGCGAGCCGCGCGCCGCCATCGAACAGTTTGCGGGCGACGATTACGTTCAGCACAATCCGCATGTCGCAGACGGCAAGGACGCGTTTATTGCTTATTTTGAGCGCATGGCGCGCGAATACCCTGGCAAAGTCGTTCACTTCAAACGCGCGATTGCCGAAGAGGATAAGGTGGTCCTGCATTGCCACCAAATCTGGCCGGACAGTGACGATTATGCGGGGATCGACATCTTTAGGTTCGACGCCAATGGAAAAATCGTCGAGCATTGGGACGTCTTGCAAGTGATCTCTGGACCCTCGCAAAACGACAATGGCTTGTTCTAGATTTGCGGTTTCGGCGCTGTTTTGCCGCAAGCAGGCTTCGGGCTTGGGTCTATGCTTTTGCTTGTCGCAAAAGCAGATCGGACCTAATGTTTCTCCATGAGACCTGATTTCACTCATTTTGAGCTGGGCTGGCGTGCCATCGGTGCGCCCTACGGAAAGACGCAGGAATGGTGGCCGCCACCCTGTCATTGATGCGCTTGTCTGCGATCAACATCTCAAAATGAACAGGAAACCTGATGACCATAACCAATCTTGTGGTCCGCGCTGACACGCTTGTCGTGACTTGGGCGGACGATAGCACGACTTCATTCCCAACCATCTGGCTGCGTGACAATTGCCCCGCGGGGCTGCACCCGCAAACCCATGAACGGCTGCTGGATTTGCTGGCATTGCCAGCCTTGCCCGTGCTGATCTCGGCACAGATTGAGGGGGGAAACGTCGTGCTCAGCTATAACGACGGCCATGTCAGCCAGATGCCCGTGGCCCTGCTAGACGCCCATCGCCCCGGTCAACGCGCGCAAGACGCGGCCGCCATCGCACCCCAGCTTTGGCGGGCAGATATGACTGCCGCAACCGTCCCCCGTCACGCGGCGGCCCCGATCATGCTGGACGATCAAGCGTTGACTGCATGGATGTACGAGACCGCGAAATTCGGCATTGCGATTGTCGATCACCTTGAGGATCAAACCAGCGCGGGCGTCGATGTGGCCAAGCGGATCGGTTTTCTGCGCGAAACCAATTTCGGCACGACGTTTGAGGTGATCAACAAGCCCGATCCGAACAATCTGGCCTATACCTCGGTAGCCTTGCCGCTGCATACGGATTTACCAAACCAAGAGGTGCCACCGGGGTATCAATTTCTGCATTGTCTGGCCAATGAGGCAACAGGGGGCGGCTCGCTTTTCGCGGATGGCTTTGCGATGGCCGAGGACCTTCGGATCGAAACCCCCGAGGCCTTTCGCTTGCTGTGCGAGGTGCCCATTCCCTTCCGCTTTCATGACCGCGACGCCGACATCCGCGTCCATGAGCCGGTGATCACGCTGAACAATGCGGGCGAGGTCATCGAGATCCGATTCAACGCCCATCTGGCGGGGATTTTCGATATGCCGTCCGCGATAATGCCCGACTATTATCGCGCCTATCGCGCCTTTATGGCGAAGACGCGCGATCGGAAATACCGCCTGACCCTAAAGCTAAAAGGCGGCGAGATGGTGGTTTTTGATAATCGCCGGGTGCTACACGGTCGAGACTCGTTTGATCCCTCAACCGGGTTTCGCCATCTGCACGGCTGCTATGTTGACCGTGGCGAATACGCCTCGCGCCTGCGTTTGTTGGCGCGCAACGTTGGCATTGAGACCGTGGCATAACGGAGCGCCAAGGCGGCGTCAGACGGTGCTCTTGCGCAAACAGCGCAAGGGTGCCTATTTGAAAAAGCCCTGTCCAACGGATCACCACCTTCAAGATGCTGTCAGGCCAAACTCGCTGGGCGAGATCGCAATGTCTGCAATCGAGTATTTGTCCAGTGTCACCAGAAACGCAGCGCGCGCTTCAGCCAGCGGAGAGATCAAGCGGCAGGACGCGGTAATGGTGCAATCGCTTCTGCTTCGCATACACGCGACGAGGTCGAAATCCGTCTCCATGTGGCGCACGATCTCTCCGACGCCAATCTCGTGGGCGGCCCGGGCAAGATGCAGCCCGCCGGACCGGCCGCGTTGTGCAGTCAGAAATTCACCCCGTGTCAGTGCGTTGACCACCTTCATGACGGTGCTGCGCGGCGCGCCATAGGCCTCGACGAGATGATCGATCGTGAAGCGGCGGTCTTTGATCGAGGCTGCGTAAATCATGACGCGCAAGGCAAGATCTGTCGTGTCGTTCAAGCGCATTCGCACATCTCTCCTGATGCAGGCATCCCCTCACGCGGCCCATCTCGCAATGCGGGATCGGACACAATGTCGCAGGCATAAACATACCTGTGATTGGCATCTTAATGTCGCGCCAAATAGAGACGCCGTATCAGCATGTTTGATAACTCAGGAGACAAAGATGGCCAAGCCGCTCTCAGAAGAAACACTTGCGATAATCGAAGCCACCGCACCGGTCGTGGCGCAGAACGTCGATCAGATCGTTCCGGTCATGTATCGCCGCCTGCTTGCCGCCCCCGAGATCCGAGCGCTTTTCAACATGTCGCACCAGCACGGCAATTCGCCCCAGCACAAGGCTCTGGCGGGCGCGCTGGTGGCCTATGCCACCCATATCAGAAATCCCGGAGTGCTTATTGATGCGCTGGAGCGGATCGCACAAAAACATGTCGGGCTCCAGATCCTGCCCGAGCATTACCCGCATGTCGGGAATGCCTTGCTGGGCGCTGTCGCCGAGGTCTTGGGCGAGGCCGCGACCCCCGAGATCCTCAACGCTTGGGGCGAAGCCTACTGGTTTCTTGCCGACACACTTATCGCGCGCGAAGAGCAGATCTACGCCGGATCGGAAAAGCAGGATGGCGGTTGGCGCGGCTGGCGACGCTTTAGGATTGACGCAAAGGTCGCGGAAACATCCGAGATCACATCGTTCACGCTTACCCCGGTGGATGGCCTACCCGTTCTCAAACATCGCCCCGGCCAATATCTGAGCTTCCGTTTCACCCCCGTGGAGGGCGAGGAATACCGTCGAAACTACTCAATCTCCTCTGCCCCAGATGGCGTATCCTACCGCATCACGGTTAAACGCGAGCCGGGTGGGCGCATCTCCAATTGGCTGCATGACTCCGTAGAAATCGGCGAGGAGATTGATGTGGCAGCACCCGCAGGTGAATTCTTCCTCGACCCAACAGACAAGCAAGAGATCGTGCTTTTGTCGGGCGGTGTCGGCCTCACGCCGATGATGTCGATGCTCGAGAGCTATGGGGGCGGCGATCTGCGGATGGTCTACGTCCACGCGACCCAGAATGGCCACCATCACGCAATGCGCGACGCCTCGCGCCTCAAGGCACATGAAAGTCACGTTTTCTACGAGACGCCCGAAGAAAGTGATGTCGCGGATGGTGTTCATGCAGGCCGCGTTGATCCGAGTTGGTTGGTTCAGATCAGTAACCCGGCAACGGCCGACTATTTCGTCTGCGGCCCAACTGGGTTCATGCAGGAGATGGTAAAAGGCCTCAAGGCGGCAAATGTTCCGGAAACTCGGATTCACTACGAGTTCTTCGGACCTGCGACTGCCCAAATCGGCTGACACTCACGCCCGGCGCTCTTTGGCACGAGCGGCGGGCGCACAGCAGAACTGCGGCTGAGGTTTCATCGGCAGTATCTCTCCGGCGCGTTATTTGGCAAAGGGGGGGAAGGTATGAAAGATAAGTGATGCAGTTGCAGCATCAGTTGTGAGTGTCCCAAGCTAGCCATACGCTTCACTCCCGAGAGTGAGCAGCCGTTATATTTGCCAGCAATCAGAGCTACGAGATCCGACTTCCCGGGAAGCGCCAACTTGAGCCGATCGGTGCCGCCAGATCTGCTTTCAGTTGCACTTCAACCCTATCCTTTTTGCTTCAGTCGGCTTCAGTAATTGGGCGTCAAAGCACGATGTATTCTGTCGGGTTCATGCCGCACTCACCGCAATAAAAAACGCGCAACCCGTTGAGCTGCGCGTCACTTTTTTACTCAATTTCAAGCAATTAACCAATCCGATAATTCGGACTTTCGCGGGTGATTTGAACGTCGTGGACGTGGCTTTCCTTCAGCCCCGCGCCGCTGATGCGTACAAACTTGCAGCCTCCGCGCATATTAGCGACCGTGGCCGATCCAGTATAGCCCATCGCGGCGCGCAGGCCGCCCACGAGCTGGTGGATCACCGCGCCGGCGGGGCCTTTATAGGGGACTTGGCCTTCGATGCCCTCGGGCACCAGCTTGTCGCTTGCGGCATCTTTCTGGAAATAGCGATCCGCCGAGCCGCGCGCCATCGCGCCAAGGCTGCCCATGCCGCGATAGGATTTATACGAGCGGCCCTGATACAAGATCACCTCGCCGGGAGATTCATCGGTGCCCGCAATTGCCGAGCCGACCATCGCGCAGGACGCGCCCGCCGCGATTGCCTTGGCGAAATCGCCCGAGAATTTGATGCCACCATCGGCGATGATCGGAATATCGCCCGCCGCGCTTGAGGCATCCATAATCGCAGTTAGTTGCGGCACGCCCACGCCCGCGACGATCCGCGTGGTGCAGATCGAGCCGGGACCGATCCCGACCTTGACCGCATCCGCTCCCGCCCCGATCAGGGCGCGCGTCGCCTCGGCGGTGGCGACATTGCCCGCCACCACCTGTACGCCCTCGCGGAAGGCTTTCACACGCTCAACAGCGCGCGCCACGCCCTCGGAATGGCCGTGTGCTGTGTCGATCACAATCAGATCGCAGCCCGCCTCGATCAGCGCGCAAGAGCGTTCATAACCAGCATCTCCCACGGTCGAGGCCGCAGCGACCCGCAAACGGCCCTTTTCATCCTTGCAGGCCAGCGGGTGCAACACCGATTTCTCGGTATCTTTCAGCGTCAAAAGCCCGGTCAGCTTGCCCGACCCGTCGGTGACCAGCAGTTTCTCGATCCGACGCTCTTTCATCAATTCGCGCGCCTGCTCGCGATCCGCCGGCTCGGTCAGAACAGCCAGATTGTCATGGCTCATCATCGCCGAAACCGGGGTCTTGTCGTCGCTCGCAAAGCGCATGTCGCGATTGGTGACGATCCCGACAACGCGCTTGTCGCCATCCACCACCGGAAAACCAGTGATGTTGTATCGCTCCATCAACGCTTTGGCATCGGCCAGCGTTTGATCGGGGCGCAAGGTGATCGGGTTGTAAACGATGCCGCTTTCAAAGCGCTTCACCCGGCTCACATCATTTGCTTGCTGCTCAATCGTGAGGTTGCGGTGGATCACGCCCATGCCGCCTGCCTGCGCCATTGCAATCGCCATGCGCGCCTCGGTGACGGTATCCATCGCTGAACTCAGCAGCGGGATGTTAAGACGGATCGAACGGGTCACATTTGTGGCGACGTCTGCGTCCGAGGGCAGCACGGATGAGGCTGCGGGAACAAGAAGGACATCATCAAAGGTGAGTGCCTCGCGAATCTGCATGGGGGATCTCCGGGTCCAGATGCGTTTGGCAGTTTCCTGTTTCACGCAATCACCGCAAAGGCAACCCCCCGAAGGTGCAAGCCGGCGTTGCTATGCGATTGCGGCGTTTGTCTTAAGCGCAAGCTGGCCCTTCATCCAAAGCTGGATCACTTTGATCGCAATCGGAATGATCACGACAGTCGCCACTACCAGCAGCAACGCGCCGGGCAGCGCCCAGATACCACCGACTGCCAGCCAGCATCCTGCGGTGGCTGCCAACGGAAAAGTCAACGCCCCCCAAAGCGGCGTAAAACCCGAGGCCAAAAGCCAGCGCGCAGACACCACCAAAGCAATCAGATAGCCCGCAGACAGCAGCGCCATCACCTGCGCAATCCCCTCGGCGTTATAGGTTGCGCCCGCCGTTCCGATCAGCGCCGCCGGGGCAAGATGGATCGCCAGCAACGGGCGCAACGGTGCAGGCACGCTTTCGCGCGAAAATTGTTGCAAGGAGATCGCCCAAATACAAAGCGCCGAGATCAGCGACGCCCAGAACAGCCAAATCGCAATCGCGGCGAACCCAAGACTTTGAGCCGCAACCGCGCCCACGATCCAGCCGGTAAAGATCAACTGCCAGACCGGAGTGACGCGGCGCTGCTCGGCCGGCCCCCGCAGAAGGTCAATGATAACGAAGATGTTAAAGACCAGATGCAACGCGATGGTGCCCAAGAAAATAACGCTTGCCACATTCGAACAGGGCGCCAAGGCGACCGCGACCAAATACTGTGACAACACGATCGCCGCCAATCCCGCACGGCCGGGCAGGATGCGGAAATCTTCATGAAGCACGCCGGGGCGGCGCAGGAATTTCACCGCATAGGCGACAAGTGCAAAAATCGCGAGCAAGGTGACCCCACCCAACAACGCCTCGGCCAGCGCGGGGGGCAAGGCGAACTGATCGACCCCGCGCCGCCACGCAGTCCCAAGGCCCATCAACCCCAGAATAGGCGGGAATGCGGCAGGCGGCGTGCGCCGGAACAAGCCCTTGGGTGTGGGTTTGGCGGGGGCAAATGACATAATGAGGCCTCTCTTGGCGCGTCTTCTAGGTCAGATCATCGCGCGCGTGCCGCGTCAAAATGACCGATTTTGTTACTCAGGCAAAGCCTTAGCGGAGCAGTTTGGCAAAATCTAGGCGAACTCTCGCTAGTTTGGCACCACCCACGCGGTTGCGCCCAAAGGGTGAGGTTGCGCGCCCGTGCCCAGTTTGAAATGCATCCGCCCTGCCCCGTCTTCCGAGTTGATATCACCCAAATCAAAACACGCACCTCCCTTGCGACGCAGCCACAACGCTGCGTGCCACAGCCCGAAATTATGCGCCCCGACACGGCGTCCCTGCGCCCCGCTCCAGCCGATATGATAGCTCGCCCCCGCGCCGTGACGCAGCACGACCAACCCGGCCAACCGCTGCCCGTCGCGATCCTCAACCCGCCACGCGCGCAAGCCATCGGGTGCACATTTGGCCCAAGCCTGCGTGAAACTTGCAGGCAAGGCACGATAGCCGCGCGCCGCCTGCTGGGCCAGATCGGCGCGCAAAATCCAGTCGATTTTGCGCTCAACGCGCTGGCGCAGACCGGCACGCTCGGCTGCAACCAGTCGGTTGCGCCATTTCCCCGCAAGCCCCGCGCGCAAGTCTTGCTCAGCGGGCGAGAGCGACCAGATCGCGTGATGGCGCGGCGAGATCAGCGGGATCAGGCCAAACCCGCCAACGGCCCGCTCTGGCGTGGCGATCACAACGCCGACGCGGCGCGCCAGCCTGCGCAATGCCGCCTGTTGTACAATCTGCGCGACATCTGGCCCAAAAAGACATCTGGCCCAAAAACCGGCCCGCGCGAGATCAGCCACAGCTTTGAGCGCGCAATCATCTGCACCAACCCGATCCGCACAGTGCCCGAGCGGATCTCGACCCGCGCGACCTTGCGCCCCAGCGCGCGCATCACATCGCCATACTGCGCAGATTGCTGAAAAGCGCCCGCGCCGGGGCCTGCAAGCGCCTCAAGGGCGGCCTGCCAATTGGCCCCCTCGAACGGGTGCAGGGAAATATTGGACGCTCTCATAGCCCCGTTAAGACAGGATTTACCTAAAAAGCGCTTAATGGCGGGCGTGAATATCGAGAGAGGATCACGATGCGCCGAAAACCCCACATCCCTGCCCCGCGCATGACTCGTTGGGCCGCTTTTTTGATCGCTTCCGCGCTTGCGACGTTTTGGGTCATTGCCCTAACCGCAAGCCGATTCCTGGGGATTTTCTAAACCCGATAGTTCGGAAGTTGACGCGGACGTCAAAAAGCGTGGCCTGAGCACCACAAGCTGCGCTGCAGCATAGGGATTCGACGTAGCGTCAGGAAAAATCGCGAATTGATCTGCTCCAATCCGATGATAGGCTTTTCTCAGGGAACCAAGACATACGTTAGGGAAGAGGAACATCATGAAGCGTATTATGACAACGGCTGCGGTCGTGGCGCTGAGCGCCGGGATGGCCCAGGCAGGCGGCGTCGAGCGTTCGACGCAATCAGTCGGCATCCTGTTTGAGCAAGGCCGTTACGCAGAATTCAACGTCGGCGGGTTTAACCCTGATGTGTCGGGCACAGTTGGTGCCGGCACGGTTTCGTCGGGCGACATGGCACCGGGATATGGAACCTATAGCCTTGGCTATAAGCAAGCGCTTAGCGATAAAATCGACATTGCAATCGTTCTTGACCAACCGATCGGTGCGAATGTCGGCTATCCGGCCGGTACCGGCTACCCGCTTCAAGGGTCGACCGCCACGGTCAGTTCGAATGCGGTCACGATGATGATGCGTTATAAGCTGCCCAATAACTTCTCAGTTATCGGCGGTCTGCGCGCCGAGCAAGCATCAGGTGAGGTCAGCCTCTCTTCGGGCTATACTATGAAGACCTCAGACGAGACAGATTACGGCTATGTGATCGGCGCCGCTTGGGAAAAACCAGAAATAGCAGCACGCGTCTCTCTGACCTATAACTCGAAGATCACCCACGACTTTTCCGCAAGCGAGAATGTCATGGGCGGTGTGCCCACAAGCTTCGCGACCACGGTACCGGAATCTGTCAATCTCGAATTCCAGACCGGCATCGCCAAAGATACACTACTGATGGGCTCGGTGCGTTGGGTACATTGGACGCAATTCGACATCTCGCCTCCGGGTTATCTTGGAGCTTCCGGGGGGGTCCCGTTGGTGGACTATTCCAATAACTCCACCTCATGGACCCTTGGCGTGGGACGTCGTTTCAATGATCAGTGGTCGGGCGCACTCATGTTCGGTTATGAGAAAACCCAGCCTGGCACCACCGGAAACCTCGGCCCGACCGATGGCTACAAGTCGGTCTCGCTGGCCGCAAGCTATCAGGCGAGCGACAATATCAAGATCACCGGTGGTGTTCGCTATGTCGATATTGGTGATGCAATTACCAATGCGCCTATTGGCGGAGTGTTCTCTGACAACTCCGGTTGGGGTGCGGGCGTGCGCGTTGGGATCAACTTCTGATCGCGTGACCTGATCCAAGACAAACCTTGAAAAGCCCCGCCCTCAACGCGGGGCTTTTCTTTTCGCAACTTCCGGGTGGCGCGCCCCGCGATTGCGCCCTATCGCTAGCCGTATGAACACACGCCCTGCCCTCACCGCAATCTCACTGTCACCGCTCGCTTGGGCTTTGCTCGCGGGGCTTGCGCTGATCTGGGGATCATCCTTCTTGTCCAACCGCGCAGCCCTTGCGGGGGCGGATGTGTTCACTGTCGTGTTCATCCGCGTCAGTGGCGGTGCGGCGCTGTTATGGCTTTGGGTGGCAATCCGCAAAATTCCGGTGGGACGCGATCCCCGTGTCCTGCTCCATTTCGCGGTCATGGGGCTGCTCAACAATGCCATTCCCTTCACGCTGATCGTCTGGGGGCAAAAGCATATCGATAGCGGTTTGGCGTCGATCCTGAACGCCTCGACCGCGATCTTTGGCGCGCTGATCGCCGCAATGGTGTTTCGCGACGAGCGGCTGAGCGCGCGCAAAAGCCTTGGCATCGCCATTGGCTTTGCCGGGGTGATCGTGGCGATTGGCCCGGGCGCGCTTGGCGGGTTCGATCTGACCTCGGCAGGCCAGATCGCGATCCTTGGCGCGGCCACGAGCTATGGTTTTGCAGGCGCATATGCGCGATTTGCCACCCGCAAGATGCGCCCCGAGGTCGCTGCGGCGGGCATGTTGGGGGCAGGTGCGCTTTGGACCTTGCCGCTGATGCTCGTCTTTGACGGCTGGCCGCAGTTCAATTACGCGCCCTCCGTCTGGGCGGCACTGATCTGGCTGGCGGTGGGCTGCTCGTCACTGGCCTATCTGCTGTATTACCGCATCCTCGCGATGGCGGGCGCGGCCAATCTGGCGCTGGTGACGCTGCTGATCCCGCCCGTTGCCATTGTCGCGGGTTGGGCTGTGTATGGCGAACATCTGGGCTGGTCGGAACTGATCGGGTTTGCGCTGCTGGCTGTGGGTCTTATGATCTTGAACCGACGCCCGAAATCGGGGTGACGTGCGCGCGCCACTGCGCTACGAAAGAGGCGCAAGTTTTGAGGGCAGCATGATCTATTCCAACCGCGCAGAGTGGCTGAACGCCAAGGATAAACGGGTGCTGCTGTTTGGCATGTCGGGACTGGGCAAGACCTGGGCGGCCAATCTGCTGCGCGAGGCGGGCTGGTTTCACTACTCGGTCGATTACCGCATCGGCACGCGCTATATGGGCGAGTTCATCGCCGATAATTTCAAACGCGAAGCGATGAAAAACCCGTTTCTGGCGGAGTTGTTGCTCTCGGACTCGGTCTATATCGCCTCAAATATCACGTTTGATAATCTTGCCCCGCTGTCATCCTATCTCGGCAAGCCGGGCGATCCGGCCAAGGGCGGGCTGCCCTTTGACGAATATATGCACCGCCAAAGCCAACACCGCGAGGCCGAGATGGCCGCGCTGCTCGATAGCGCGCATTTCGCGCAGCGCGCTCGCGACATCTACGGTATCGAGAATTTCCTGTGCGACACGGGCGGCTCGATCTGCGAGGTGGTGGATCCTGAGGATGCGAATGATCCGATCCTGCGTGCGCTGTCGCAAAACCAGTTGATGGTCTGGATCGAGGGATCAGACGCGCATACCGCCGAACTGGTCACGCGTTTTGATCGCGCGCCCAAGCCGATGTATTACCAGCCGGACTTTCTGGCCCGAATGTGGGCGCAATATCGCGCGGAAACCGGCGAGCCCGAGGATAAGGTCGACCCTGACACTTTTGTGCGCTGGACCTATGCGCAGGCACTGGCGCATCGCCAACCGCGCTACGCGGCAATGGCGCAAAACTGGGGTGTCAAAATCCGCGCGCAGGATCTGTATCTTGTCCGCGATGCAAAAGACTTTACATCCCTGATCGCGGATGCGCTGCCCAAGTGATCCGAAACGGGCAGCGACCCGTATTAACTTCGAACCATAAGAGACTGGAAAACAATGCCTATCACGCTTCCTGAAAACCTGCCCGCCTTTGACAAGCTGTCGCAGGAAGGCGTGATGGTGATGTCGCCCTCGCGCGCGCAATCGCAGGAAATTCGCCCGCTGCGGATCGCGTTGCTCAACCTGATGCCGAAGAAAATCCAGACCGAGAACCAGTTTGCCCGGCTGATCGGCGCGACGCCTTTGCAGATCGATTTTCAACTGATCAAGATGTCCGATCATGTCACGCGCAACACCGCCGCCGAGCATATGGAAGAGTTCTACCGCTCTTTCAGCGAGGTCGCGGCTTCGGGCGAGAAATTCGACGGGCTGATCATCACCGGCGCCCCGATTGAACAAATCCCCTTTGAGGAGGTCGATTACTGGGGCGAGTTGCAGCAGGTTTTCGAGTGGACGCAAAGCCATGTGTTTTCGACCTTCGGCGTATGCTGGGGCGGCATGGCGATGGCGCATTACTTCCACGGCGTTGCGAAACATGCGCTTGATCACAAGGCGTTTGGCTGCTTCCGCCATCGCAATTGCGCGCCCGCCTCGCCCTATTTGCGCGGGTTTTCCGATGATCTGCTGATCCCCGTCAGCCGCTGGACCGAAATGAAACGCCCTGAACTGGAAGCGGCGGGCATGGTCACGTTGCTGCATTCCGATGAGACTGGCCCCTGCCTCGTCGAAGACCGCGCCAACCGTGCGCTCTATGTGTTCAACCATCTCGAATATGACAGCACCACGTTGAAGGAAGAATATGACCGTGACGTAACGTCAGGGAAACCAATCAACGTGCCCGCGAATTACTACCCCGATGACGACCCAAGCCAGACGCCCACCAACCGGTGGAAAAGTCACGCCCACCTGCTGTATGGCAACTGGATTAACGAGATCTATCAGGGGACTCCCTATGACCTGGCTAAGATTGGTTGCTAGCCTGATCCTTCTGGCGATTGTGCTGAGCGGGGCGACTTGGGGTCTCGACACTTGGCGCGCGCGCCAAGCCGAGGCAGATTATCCGCCAAACGGGATTTTCGTCGATGTCGGCGGGCAGCGCGTGCATATGGTCGTGATGGGCGATCAGGGGCCGGACGTGGTGCTGATCCACGGCGCATCCGGCTCGGCGCGGGATCTGACTTTTGCTTTGGCCCCCGAACTGGCCAAACGCTACCGCGTGTTTGTGCCCGACCGCCCCGGCTTTGGCTGGTCCGACCCGCTGCCCGCCGATCACGACACGATTTTCGATCAGGCCAAGCTGCTGCAAGAGGCCACGCTTAAGGCGGGCGCGCGCGACCCCATCGTTCTGGGCCATTCCTACGGCGGCTCGGTGGCGATTGCCTGGGCGGTCATCCTGCCCGACACGCTGTCCGGGCTTGTGCCCGTATCTGCCCCCTCACAGAAATGGAACAGCCCGCTGCCGCTGCTCTATCAAATCACCTCTCCGCCCTTGGGTCAGGCGATTGCCGTGCCGCTGATATCGGCCTGGACCCCGCCAGCCATCGTCAATTATGAGGTCGCCGCCGTATTCGCCCCCCAAGAGATGCCCAAAGGCTATGCGCAATGGTTTGGCCCCGGCATGACGCTGCGGGTCGAGACGATGCGCGTGAACGCCCGCCAGCGCGCCGATCTTGAGGCGGAAATCAACCAGATGATCCCCGACTATCGCGCCCTCAACCTGCCGGTCGTGTCGGTGCATGGCGATGCCGATACCATCGTGGGCGAGAAAATCCACGCGATCCCCTTCACCCGTGAGGTGCCCGGTGCCGAGCTGATCTCGCTGCCCGGTGTGGGTCATATGACGCCGCAAATCGCGACGGATGCGGTGGTTGAGGCCGTGGACCGGGTCGCTGAGCGCGCGAATGTTTTAGAGGATACGCAGCAAAACGCCTCCGGCGGGAGTATTTCCGGCCAGATGAAACTGCGCTGAGCCGCTCTTTCATCTAGCCCTAAATACTCATCGCCCGGTCAATCCCGGGCGCCACGGTCGCTCGCCATCTTGCACCCGTTCCGGGCGCGCCCCATACTGCGCCAAACGAGGAGGCTGACATGGCCAAGGACACGCCCAAAGATCCGCTTGATATCCCCTTTGTGGGAGAGATTACCGCCTATTTGCGCAACGAGGCCCCGAAAGCCGTGCGCCACGCTATCGAGCAGTCTGACAAAGATGATATCTTATCAAAATCATACCCTTACGACGAAGAGTTAAAGCGCAAAGCCTATGACCGCCAGATGGACAAGCTGCAGGTCGAACTGGTCAAAATGCTGTGGGATCTGAAAGAAACCGGCAAGCGGCTGGCTGTGGTCTTTGAGGGGCGCGACGCGGCGGGCAAAGGCGGCACGATCGGGCGCTTGCGGCAAAATCTCAATCCGCGCTCGGCCTATGTGGTGGCCTTGCCGAAGCCCACCGAGAAAGAGGCCACGCAATGGTATTTCCAGCGCTATGTCGATTGGCTGCCCGCTGCGGGTGAAATCGCGATGTTTGATCGCTCGTGGTATAACCGCGGCGTGGTCGAGCATGTTTTTGGCTTTTGCACGCCAAAACAACGCAAGCACTTCTTCGCGCAACTCCCTGATTTTGAAAAGATGTTGGTCGATGACGGGATCATTTTGGTCAAGCTCTGGCTGAATGTGGATCGCGCCGAGCAGTTGCGCCGTTTTCTGGCGCGCGAGAATGATTTGCTCAAGCAGTGGAAGCTTAGTTGGATCGACGTTGAGGGCCTCAAACGTTGGGACGCCTATAGCGAAGCGATCAAGGAAACTCTGGCCTGCTCAGACACCAAATATGCGCCTTGGACAGTGATCCGCTCGGATGACAAAAAACGCGCAAGGATCGCGGCGATCCAGACCATTCTGAACGCCGTAGATTACGCGAAGAAAGACGCGAAAGCCATTGGAAAGGTTGACACTTCCATCTGCGGCGGCATCGAAATCCTGAATGTCTAAGCAAGGCTATCACCACGGCAATCTGCGTCAGGCGCTGGTGTCATCGGCGCTTGCGCTGATCGAGGAGAAAGGCCCGACCGGGTTTACGCTCTCCGAGGCCGCCAAGCGCGCAGGCGTCACCCCTGCTGCTGTCTATCGCCATTTCGAGGGGCGCGAAGACCTGATCGCGGAATGTGCACGTCAGGGCTATCTGATCTTCGGCGATGTGCTGGAGCACGCATGGGATGGCGGCAAGCCCTCGGCTTTGGCGGCGTTTTCGGCCACCGGGCGCGCCTACCTCGCCTTCGCGCGCAAATATCCCGGTCACTACATGGCGATGTTTGAAAGCGGCATTTCCCCAAATCACTCGACGGATCTGGCGAAAGTGGCCGAGCGCGCCGATCGCGTGATGGAGCGCGCCACGGCGGCGCTGATGGCCCATGTCCCGCCCGATCGCCGCCCGCCCGTGGCTATGGTGTCAGCCCATATCTGGGCGATGAGCCACGGCGTGGTGGAGCTATACGCACGCGAAGGTAACCGCGCGCCCTACGCCCCCGAGGATCTGCTGGAAAGCGGCATTGGCGTGTATCTGCGCGGCCTCGGCTTGATCCGCGCCGACAGCTAACGCCCGATAGGAAAAGGGGTGCAGGCCGTCGCCCACACCCCAATCTTGCATCGCGTCAGCTCGTTTAGAACTGGAACGAGGTCGTCAACGACACGGTGGTCAAGTCCAGATCCTGTCCGGAGCCGTCGAAATCATCGCCTTTGCGATAATCAACCGCGCCACCGACCGTCATGTTCGGACGCACCTTGTAGCGCACGCCAAGCGTTGCCATCGGAACGGTGTCGCTGGCCGAGACGCCGCCTGCAGTGTCACCCTTGATGTAGGACGCACCCAGACCGCCGTAGAACAGCCAGTTGTTCTGCTTCACACCGCCGATAAACTTGAGATCGGTGAAGCTGTCAATTTTGCTGTTTTGCGTATTGTCAGTGATATCGGCGCCCGAAAAGGCCAACTCGCCACCAGCAACATATTTGCCGAAGTCGTACAGGTAGCCACCATGGACACCACCGACAACGCCACCATCGTCTACAGCGTCATTGGCATCGCCATAGCCCAATTGAGCGCCAGCGTAAAAGCCACCCCAATCAGCCGTCGGCATCACCGCTACCGGCGCTGCCATCACAACAGGCTCTGCAGCCGGAGCCGTATATCCGCCCGCAAAAGCTGCCCCTCCGATAACCGCCAGGACGCTCGAACTCATCAGTATACGTTTCATTTTCTTTCTCTCCTTTGAAGGGATGCATCCCCCAACACTAGGCTTTCGGATAGATCCGTTTCTCTGATCTACGCCTGTTTAAGCCATCTACAATAGCTTCGGTTCCAAGCCTCAGCGAGAACTTGCCAAAACGTGATCGGCCTTGGGTTTCTGCACCTGCACAATGATCTGAGAAGACTAGACAAAAGCGCCGTCTCCACCAATTATTGAACATATGTTCATTTCGAGGAGGCTCACATGGAGTTGAATGGCTTACGCGTTGTAGTGACCGGGGGCGCATCCGGTTTGGGGGCCGCTACGGCGCAATTTTTGGCGCAATCGGGCGCGCAGGTGGTCATTTTCGACCGCGATCTGTCGGGCGCTCAGGCGCATGGCGCGCAAATCGGGGCGCAGGCTGTCGCTGTCGATGTGACCTCGGAACAAAGCGTGGCTGATGGTATCGCGCAGGCAGTTTCGGGGATGGGCGGGATTGATGCGTTAATCAATTGCGCAGGCATTGCGACGGGCGAGCGCGTGGTCGGCCGCGAGGGCCCCCATCAGCTTGCCAGCTTTGAGCGCACGATCGACATTAACCTGATCGGCACCTTTAACGTGCTGCGTCTGGCCGCCGCCGAGATGGCGAAAAACACCGGCACCGAGCGCGGCGTGATCGTCAACACTGCCTCAATCGCCGCCTTTGACGGACAAAAAGGCCAAGCTGCCTACGCCGCCTCAAAGGCCGGGATTGCTGGCATGACCCTACCCCTCGCCCGCGATCTCGCCAGTCAAGGCGTGCGCGTCTGCGCCATCGCGCCGGGCATCTTCGCCACCCCGATGCTCAAAGGTCTGCCGACAGAGGTTCAAGACAGCCTCGCCGCCGAGGTGACCTTTCCCAAGCGCCTCGGTGATCCCGCCGAATACGCGCGCCTTGTCGGTTTCATCATTGAAAACGGCTACTTGAACGGCGAAGTAATCCGTCTGGATGGCGCTTTGCGGATGCGCTAGATCGTACAATCACGCGCGCGCCCTGTCTGAATTACGATTTGCGCGAAAAACGGGTTGCAAGGGCGCGCGCGGACCGCTAAATCCGCCCCACAGGAAGACCCCTGACGCGGAGAGGTGGCAGAGTGGTCGAATGCGGCGGTCTCGAAAACCGTTGTCGGTGAGAGCCGACCCAGGGTTCGAATCCCTGTCTCTCCGCCACTATTGCAAGCTAATATGTTGATATATTTACTGAAAATAACGCAACCTTATTTCTTGTCCCCCTCATCATCCCCCACATGCATTGGCTAGCTACCTATTTGGTGAATTTGCACTGGGACAGTATATTCGCGACAAAAGCCAATAACCTTATCAAACTAGCCGCCAAATCCCGCAATTCTAAACTTCATTGGCTCGACGCAGCGAACGGCCCATGGACGAAGCCGCTCCGCGGCATTGGTGCCTTTGGCTGATGGGGTGAGCCGGCCATAGCTGTGCGCATTTTGTAATCTGGCTGACCTGATTGACGATTGGAGTTTCTCAATCGTCAATCAGGAGGTTCCCATGACAGAGGAGAAGATGAGCCCGCTGCGCCAGCGGATGATCGAGAACATGCGCATCCGTGGGATGGGCGACAAACACCAAAAGTCTCATATTCGGGCAATCAAGGATTTTGCGGCGTTCCGTGGGCGATCACCAGATACCGCGACACCGGAGGATCTACGCGCCTATCAGCTACATATGACGGATGCTGGGGTCACACCATCGACCTTCAACACGCGCATCGTGGCACTGCGGTTCTTCTTCGGCATGACTTGCGGGCGCGAAGAGATGAAGCGCTACATGCAATTCCGCACCGAACCACGCAAGTTGCCTGTGGTTTTCAGCGTCGAGGAGGTTTCCGACATCCTGATGGCCGCACCCGGACCTGGGTTGCAGTATCGCGCCGCGCTCAGCATTTCCTATGGCGCAGGTCTGACCCATCATCCCCACATCCACATAATCGTCCCCGGTGGCGGCCTGTCGCCGGGCGGGAGCCGCTGGATCGCCTGCCGCCCCGGCTTCTTCCTACATTTGCGGGTGCTGGCCCGGCTGTTCCGACGTCTGTTTTTGGAGGGGCTGATGGATTTGCATCACGCAGGCAAACTCACCTTCTTTGGCGATCTGGCCGGTTTGTCAGATGCTAAACCATTCGCGGCTTGGCTTGCCCCCTTCCGCATAGCCGAATGGGTGGTTTATGCTAAACCGCCCTTCGGGGGTCCAAAGGCGGTGCTAGCCTATCTGAGCCGCTATACGCATCGCGTCGCGATTTCCAACACCCGCCTGGTCAGCGCGGATGTCGAGAACGTGGCCTTCCGGTGGAAGGACTATCGTATCAAATCGGGCATCCGCCAAAAGGTCATGCGCTTGGCGACACAGGAGTTCATCCGCCGGTTTCTTATCCACGTCCTGCCTGACGGCTTCCATCGCATCCGGCACTACGGCTTGCTGGCCAACACGACCCGCAAAGCCAACATTAGGAATATCCGCGCCTTGCTTTGCGTCCTACCGCCTGAACAGGTGGCAGCGCCGGAAACAGAGCCAGAGATCGCCCCGCTCACCCTGCGCGAGCCATGTCCCTGCTGCGGCGGACCCATGCGCATCATCGAGATCTTCCGGCGCGGGCAGAAACCGATGTCGCGCGCACCACCCAGGGAGCAGGCCGCATGACATATCGCCCGTCATTCGTCACGGAAAACCACCAGATGCACTCCGTGGATTTGGTCCGAACGGCGTGTGGTTGTTCATCTCCAGCGTCACAAAAGGCGGCCATGACACCGAAACACACAGCTTCTTCGGCATACCCAGCCGACGGCACGAGCGTATCGGGCGCCACGCGCACCTTCAGCAGCACCCCTTTTGCAACGGACGCCCCAACCGACCGCACACTTTCCCCATAGACGGATCCAAGACCCCCGCGGCTTCCACCTTGGGAGGTTTTCCAACGCGGGTCGTGGTCACGCAAAACCGCTCCGTTCCGCCGCGACCCGCATCAGAAAACCTTCACCGGAGCGGCCGTTCGCTGCGGTTAGCACCGAGGGCAGCTATGCGGACAAACCGGACTTTTGCAAGTGCGGCCAATGCTCACGCAGAAATACCTCGCGTGTGCAGTGTTGCCAGTTTGGCGATGCAACACATTCATCGAAGCGGTCGTTCAAACTGGCCGATCCTAGCCGATCTTGAACCGACATTTCGCTGCTGCATGTTGCAACAATCGAGACGAGGACGACCCAGACTTGGCCGTTGGCAGTGGAGGGCTGAGGCAAACTGCGGCGGCAAGCGCTGGCGCACTGGGCAGCGGGTTCACCTTTGCCAGGCCACCGCCTGTGGCTGATCGGCCTTTCTGGCCTGCGCAGTTGACGCAACGTAAATATTTGCGCATTGTGAATAATCGCACCTCGTTCTGGCGATTGATTTTTCAAGCTCTTTTCGCCTGGAAATTCGATACAAGGATTGTTTTCGATGGCCACACCGACACCAAAAATAGCTGGACTCAAGGTTGTAGACAAACCCGACACTCCCCTTGCGAAACTACTGGAAAACGCTGGAATTGGGGTTTACGCACAATCCTTTGACGACTTGGGTTTTACCGATCTTGGGTCTTTGGGAGAGGGCGCTGAAGACTGGGAGGCAAATATTGGCCGGGTCGTTGATCAAAACGAAAAGCCCGGTCATTTCAACAAGCTCATCGCCATGCTCCGGCAGCAGACTCCAGACATCGAACCGGCAGCAGATGACAGATCCACACCGGCGCCTGGCAAGCCGCCAGCAGACAAACCTGCCGCCAACACGGGAAACAAGGCGCAAAACGGCAACGCGAAACTGCCAAAACCCGGGACGCCCCCCAAACCACTGGCGCTGCCGAAGCTGCCCTCGGGAACCACACTGGACCTCAAGAAGGCCCAGTTTGAAGCCGAGGGCATCAAAATCGACCTCGAGCCGAAAATCACTGTCCCCAGCAAGCTTGCGGACGTCTTTCATGCGGATCAGCTGACCCAGCTGGATTGGCTGAAAATCGTAAAACGCAATGACATCCTGTGGGGGATCGACCTCGACAAGGTCGCCCTGAAAAAAATGGCCCCGCGTGTCGACAGCCAGGCGCTTGTCTGGCGCGTCCCGGACGATGACGGGTATTACAGCGTCAGGAGTCTGGGCGCCGAGTCTGCGGCCGATGTGAGCTACTCCACCTTTGAACACAGCCTCGTCGTCAACCGGATCGACAGCGCCAAGGTCAACGTGGCGACCCCCTTTGCCTCGGTCGCGGCACAGGCAGAACTGTTCCGGCGCGTTGCAAAACTGACCAAGATGCGCACGCTTCATCTATATGGCGCATGGACCGTGCCAAAAGTGCAGCTTTACCTGAACAAGTGCACCGAGATAACCAAGGATTTCGTCAAAGATATCAAAGCCGCTCTGTCCCAGAGCAACAATCAGGAAAAGTTCGACGCGCTCGAATCCGTGTTTGGGGCATATGGCCATGCGGTACCCAAACGGCTGACCATAGGGGCCGTGATGTTTCACTCTCGTGAAGAGTCGGTCTCCAGTGACGTCGCCGAATCCACCATCAAGCATACCATCGAAGCGGGGGTTGCTGCCGCCAAGGATGGCGCGCAAGCCGATGCCACCTATTCCTTCAAGAACGGCCGCGGCGAGAGTGTTTCTGCCGTGGATTTCAGCAGCAGCGCCAGCTGGCATGCTTATGGCGGCGATGTTTCCCTGCTTTCTCAGGAGAGTCTCGGGAAATGGTTGGAAAGTACGAAAAATCCCAACAACTGGGGGGTGATATCAATCGAAGAGATAGAGCCGCTGGTCAATCGTCTCGACGAGACACTCAAGGCTGCGGTCAATGAGGTTTGGGACAGCATTGCGAGACAGATGTGGAACGGCCACAATACCCCGTCCGGCACTTTGCTGCCCGAAGGTCGCAACAAACCGATCACGATCGCGGAAGCCAGCGACGACAATGCCCGCGCGATCGTTGGCGAGAGTATCGCTACGCATTACGACAACGACACTGGCGGTGCTGTGACCACCTACCCACTGCTGACGTCCGGTGCCATAGATCCGCAAAAGAAAGGAACCCTCTGGCGGTTGGTCTATTCCGGACGATCGGGACCCGGTGATTTGCCAACATACTGGATTGTCGAGCACGCTCCCGACGACATCGACAAGTTTCTGGAAGACAAATGGGATGATATCCCCGGCATGAAGATCCTCGCGGCCGGCGTGACCGGCGGGAAACCGTCGATATCGGTCAATTACCTCGCGGAACGCACAACCCAAAAAGATCACCATTCCATCAACGATCTATTGTGGATGGTGCTGCCCTGTGCGGAAAGTGCGGCCATCGGCACGCGCGGGCGACCCTATAGACTGATACCGTTGGACACTGCCAGGAACGGGCTGGATGGCGGAATGGGCTTCAATGGCGTGAAACTTCGCAGCGACGAGATCGTGTCCTTCAGTGAGGACGGTCGGGTTTATTTGCGAGTTCATGATCTCTGACAAAGCGCCCACATGCCAACGGACTGAAATCTAGGGGCTGTGGCGGGGTGGTCACTTTGCGTAACAGGCCGCGATGATCCTCGCTGGGTGATGTAAATCCACGTGACTATTACATCCCTCTGGGACAGCCAAGAAACTTGAGAATTTGATCGAAACGGCAATGGACCATCCGTCAACTGGACGACCGTCACCATTGTTTTTTCAGGTACTCAACATCCGGAATGACCAAACGTTATGACGTGCAATAGCGGCAGAATTTCGCGAGGGTCTTGGCCCAAAAACCAATAAGATCAAATTCGTCCATTCTAGCGGCAAGGAAAATCTCCTAGCTGATTGGTCGCACTCGTCTCGGCAATGAGGCAACGAATTCTCCGCAGTGCAGCATCTTTCCGCGCTGCGAGCTCACGTAGCACGAATTTGTCAGATCCGGTGTGGGCTCACAGCGGCCTTGCGGCGGTGCGGCACGCGGATCTTGGCCGCAGGCCCTTGCGTGGGCAACCGGATGGCCGGTGCCAGCCCTTTCGCGACGTTCCTGCAAGGTGCACCGGACGCTCAAGGTTTAGACATGAGGGCGGTAAGCAGTCGTTCGCCGCAGTAGCGAGCACAATCGGTCGGACCACGGTAAGCCGACATTCCGCGGGTCCGAATTGCCGAAAGACGAAGGCGCATCAAGGTAACTCGAGCCGATAGTTGAATTTGTTCGCTGCGGACCATAAACGCGTAAGATGCATATCGCAGTCAATGCCGATCTAACTCTTGAATTGCAATGGTCCTGCCCGTATCGCGAGGCATGCTTGCACCTAAGTCCAGCCAATGAATACTGTTGTAGTAGCGATAGCCATCATGGTCAGAGTATATTTTGAGAAGTGATGTGAGACGTGTTTTTGAAAGGAATTGCGCGCATTTCAACGCAATAATGACACGACACTCATCGTCATCATGGCCAAGCACCTGCAACAAAATTTCATCACTCATTGAAGCAACATCTTTCTTCTTTAACTGCTTCAATAGTTCGCGGCGCAACATTAACTCCATATCCTCTGCCAGCAGATCCGCGATGCGATCTTTTCCAATCGATAGCATTGCTGCTGCTTTTGGTGGGAGCGCTTTAGGGAAGCCAATCGCAAGAAGATTGAGGGTTGTCGGTCGATATTCAGTCATCGCTTTAATGCGAGGTAGATCAGACCAGTCGCCAAATTTGCCCAAAAATTCAATTGCGGATTCGGACAAGTCGACCTCGTAGGTGTCCAGCACATGCCGGACTAGCTCTAAATCATGTTTCTGCTTGATGCCGCACAAAGCTTCGATCGCAGCCGTCGTAAGGCGTTTTCGAAGGAACGGAATATGCTTTTTTGTTTTGTTGAACGCATCATTTTCGCTGCCAAGAACCCCTTGGAGGTCATTCAAGCGCGTATCAAAGTAACGCTCAAACCCATCCTTCAACTGCTCGCGAAGCTCCTGTTTTATCTTGGTTGGGTATTCGCGAAACAATACGAAAGCGGCATCTTCATCGAGTATTCCACCTTCGTCATAATCCTTCTTGAGTTCTTGGAAGTTCTTGCCTGATAGTACTGCCAGTTTGTACCGGTCCAGGTGCTCGTTGTTAATTTCCGTTTGCGCAAAGAGTGACCCCAATCCCTCATTCTTTTTGGTTATTGCAAGAGCCTTCTTCGCCAAACTGTCTTCTAAAGGATGCCCCGCGCTATGGAGTGCAAGTGCTGCATAATACCGGACGGTGTAGTCTGGGTCGCTTAAGAGCGTACCCGCTAGCTCCATATGTAGAGCGCCTCGATCACACAGTATGGCAGCTGATCGCTGACGTATGATACCCGCAGCTGATTGTGCACACTCAATCAAGATTTCCGTGGCCAACGAGGCGGAATTCTCAAATAACTCGTCTGCCGTCTTTTCCTCGACCTCGTCTACGGCCAATTCGAGTGCGCGCGATAGTGCATGTGTCGCGCCGGACCGAGCTTCAAGTTTGAGAATGAGATCACCTAGCTTTGCTTGATGCTGCGATGTGCTATTGTGATACAGTTCTTCGAGTAAGGGGATGTCGCCTTGCTTGCCATGACGCTCTAAGTACGTGAGCGCTTCTGTAAACACGCCCCGCTTGGCATCCTCGTCGAGCCATCGTCGGATGGTTCTTTCTCGACTGACGACCGCTCCAATTTCAGAAGGCTCTATTCCCAATAGTGAAATCAATCTGACTGCATGCGCTTGCTTCGTTTCATCGGCGATCGACGCCGTGATGGCCAGATTTTCTAGATTTTTTTCGCCTTCTAAGTGGTGTGCAATCCAATGCCACAACGGAATGTTTTGACTGCCAAAACCGGCAATTCCGCTATCAATCAACCCTCCGATTTCCTCACTTCCTAGCTCAACGTTTTCGCGATACCTAAACAGAAGGTTTGCGTCATGGGCACCTAAGACGGTTTCGTCGTTGCCGGACCGATAAAGTGTTGAAGCCACAAGCCGCATGCGTGCAGCTTCGACTGCACTGGTTTCTTCCCAGCCAGCCTGCCGACGAGCGATATTTTCAAGGAAGAGCCGAGTAGGTTCCGAAAACAGGTGGTTTTTCCCGCTTTCTGTCTCAGGCCTGGCTTTAACTGGAGCCTGCGGAGCCTCGACTTTGGTTTCGCGAGTTAGCCCAGACTGGCGTTTTTCAAACTCCGCCCACCCGATGGAATTTAGTTTGGCTCGGATCAAGGTTTCAAAGTCATCCTCATCGGAATATTCTTTGTACAGCGCATCTCTCTTCGAAAAACATTCTTCCTTGAACTCTAAGACGCGTTGTAACGAGGTACCAGGATCGCGTAGCCTTTCTGGCGGTATCGCTTTGAAGTACACCGTCATATCGTGCATTTTGCCAGAATTCACATGCTGCTTTGCGCGTTCAAACTCTTCTTCAAATCCTGAGGTGAAACGAGGATTGTCCTTTGCCGTTGACGAGCCCCAATGGTCAAACATGACACCGATGAAATATTCGCATCGGTCCAACTCTTGGTTGATCAGTGCCTGTGGCCGACCCCGCCCTGGCAAGGTTTCTTCCCAACCTACCGGATCGAGCATGCAGCCCCAATGGCGTGAATGATCTCTATTTAGTTCGTCAACAACATCGCGGAACATTGTGCGTTCAATTTCAAGCCCACCCGGGGAACCGATGAAAACTTGGATTAGCTGAATTCTACTGCTCGACACGTGAAATTTACTCTCAGATTAGGATCATCGCGGAGAACGCAATTCTTTTCCAAAGGATAAGGTTTCGAACGCTGCTTGCAATGCTTAGCGTAAGCTATGCAACGGCGTGCTTCTGTTTACCAGTACTCGCCGCGAACAGGATTGCAAACGCAGCCCGAACCCAACGATGAAAGAGGGACGGTCCGCAACGGAGATGTCTGGCAAGACTTTTTATGCATCCCCAGCGAACGGTAGGAATGTGGGCTGCAAACGCGCAAACCCCAGAGCGCGACGAGCGGCAGCTTTGGGCCGTTCGCACCTCACGGCACAGGCTTTTGCAAAGCCCCCTCACCAATGCGATCGCTGATTTGAAACGCGATTGCCAAGGTGATAAAATCGACCTTCTGACCCTGTCACATTTCCACAACGACCATATCAACGGTGTGGTCGACCTGCTGAATGAGATCGGCGCCAAGACGGTCATGTTGCCTTGGGCACCGCTGTGGCACCGCCTGCTGATCGGCTTTGAACAAGGGCTGAGGGCAGACGACCCCGAAATGCTGTTCTTTGTCGATCCGGTGCAATACTTCGCCCAAGAGGCAGGTGATGGATTTGAACAGGTTTTGTTCGTCATGCCATCTGACGGTGGGGGGCCGCCGTTCCCGACCGAACCGACCGCAGCCCCCGAACCGCCTGAAGACTTAGATGACCCAGACAAGCCGTCTGGCCCAGGCGAGCCAGTTTCGTACGGCGAACTGGATTTGGCTTACCATAACGGGGACCGCCGCGTCCGGATGTTCCGACCCGGTCAAGCTATTCACGTCTTTGGCGTTTGGGAGTTCGTCCCATACAACGATCCGGACACGCGCCCATCTGATCCGGCAAGCTTTGAGGCGAAGGTTACACCCCATCGGGAAGCGCTACTAAACGGGAACAACAGCGCACGCGAAGCCGCGCTGAAAAGCTTGCGGGGCCTGTATGAAGCAACGTTTGGCCGTTCAGCTATGAACGATGTCAGCCTGACGCTTTATGGCGGTGCGATCGGTCCCTGGCGCGGGCATCGACAATGCGAATGCCGTCTCCATCACCTTTTTGACTATTGCGATTGCTGGCAAGAACACGAAACGAAGGCTGCAATCATGCTGACAGGAGACGGCAACCTGGCTAGCACCTCGAAGTGGAAGACTTTGCAGACATATCTCAATGCGGGCAGAGCATGCAGGACCAGCGTCTTTCAAGTGCCGCACCATGGCGCACGTGCGAACTGGCACCTCGGCCTTGCATCCGCAACATCACCGTCGATCAGTGTATTCAGTTCTGATCCCACGCATAACTACGGCCATCCCCATGCGGAAGTACTACGCGATTTCTGGCCTCATCGTGCAATTCAGGTCGACCAGCATTTCGGATTTTCACTGCGTATAATCTTGGAACAATAAAGTAAGTCGCGATCAGATCCCTTGGAGGGGTCTCAGATGCGAATGTGCTGGTCATGCAAAACGCTGATAGGTTTTGGGCTGTGGGGGCGTTTGCGTGGTAATGTCGGAAGGTTAAGCGCAAGAAATGCCGCTGATGGCATAAAACGATGAGCCAAGCCGAGTGCAGTTTCTTCGTCTCGTGGCTCAAGCCAGCCAGCGGCCTCCAAGATGCGTAAATCTTGCCAGCTAATCTCTGAAGTCAGTGTTGTCGGAGAAACGAGGGATGGACGGTGGCGCAGCATAGCAGCCGCGGCGCGATGAACCGGCCCGGTGCGAGCTGGACGTATCCGAGCGTAGAAAGCAATCAAATGCGTACGGGCGATCATTGTCAGTTCAAAGGCTGTCTCGGCCAATTCTTCTGCGAGGCTGCCCCCCACCTCAAGCCCAAACCGTTCCATCGACCCGTGATCGCCGTCGAGGGGGGCAAGAACGCTCAGCGCGGCGTATAGGCGGTCCATCAGACGGGGAAGCGCGGTAACACGTCGACGGACGTCAGGCGGGAGGTGCAGTGCCTCTACGTCGTCTGCACAGATCGACATGAGCAGGTGCCGGTAACTACATTTCGCGCGGTCGGCGGTGAATGCTCTCCAGTGTTGGTTTTCTTGGGGGCTTTGAGCGAGCAGTTTTGAGAGCGGCATTGGAGACAATGCTGCCAAAGGTATGGCTGGCAGATAAGCTGGGCAGAGAACCGGCCATGCGCCCCGGGGGAGCGGGTCCTCATTCGGGGCATCGGGCGCGCCCCGCGCCGCGTAAAGGTCAATCAGATTCTGCGCTGCTTCGGGGTGGATCGACACCGCGGCGCGACGGGCTGCGGCGGCACCAGGGCCAAATAAACCGACGCTGATCACTGGCTCATCGGAGGAACGTGGGAGATCCACGGGGAGGGCTGCCTCACACGTGGCAAGGGTTGCCAGCAGGACGGCGAAGGGCGGCGCACCAAACGCCTGCGTTAACCGCTCCGTAGCGCCCAGAGCGGCGTCTGGAAAAGTGCAGTGCGTGGACGCCGCCGTAGGCGGAGGATCAAGATTGCCAAGGATATCGAGTGGATGGCATTGCGGTGCCCCGCCCAGCACCGGAGGGGACGGCGATGAGGCTGCGGCCCAGCGCCAGCGAGGGGAGTAGAGATGTGGCGCTGCCGGAACGCCATCGTAGGGTTCAGGGGCTGCCCGTGACGGAAGTGACGGAAATTTCCGAGGTAGTTGTGGCTCTACATTATGCATACTTGTATTCATCTTATGTTCTTTATTTTCTCTCTTTACAGTCACATGTAGAAAATTAGTCATTCCGTCACCAATTCATATTTTATACATTTAAATCATGAACTTACTTAGTGACTGAAACGTGACGAACTGGTGACTGTGGTGACCAAAAACCAACGTTGGCGACTGCCAAAACTCGTCGGCGCCGCCCCCCCCCACGAGGGCGACATGATCCAGCACCAGATTCCGTCACTTATTCTCCATTTTGATCACCTGCCGGTCACCCTTTCCGTCACCCGTTTCCGCATGACTATCCACCGCACGAAAATGCCGATTGGTAGTTTGTCTGGCTGGCGTTTTGGGCCCAATCGTCGGCAGCTCGGCCAAACGATGCTCAACCTGAACACCGCGCGCCGCGTTTGCACGTTTTTCAGAGAGCCCATAGCGCTCGGCGTTCTCACGGATCGTCTTGGAAAGACTGCGTACAGACCTTGACTTATGGCCGTTGCGGCCTGCCCATTGGCTGAATTCGTGATGCAAATCCCCGTAGCTGAGGAACGCGCCCTCATGCCAATTGTTCATGCTCACTGCACTGCTCTGCACTTCTGTGAGATATTGGAGTACAATGTCTTCTTCTTCGAAGTAAGTCCGCGTCGCGTCGATAATTGATTGTGGGATTCTTAACCCCTGAGCGCCGCCGCCGTCTGCCAGGAACTTGCGTGCACCTTCGATCATCCACGCTAGGATTGCAGCCCCCTCCTCTTCGAATAGTTTGGCTGCAAGGTTCGGATCTTGCTCATCCACTGAGAACTGCCGCAGCATCTGTACCAACAATATTCGTCGGTACATCGCCTCTTGCGCCCCCGGAAACGACGGTAGGGTGTTAGCGGTGAAGATCACTGTGCCGCAGGGCGTGAATGAAAACTCGTCCTTGTGCATCCGGCGTGCAGTCATTTTTTCGCCGCCTGTCAGGTCTTTCAGCAATGTATCGTTCCACGAACGTCCCGTGGGCACTTCGCTCGCCAACACAAGGCGCTTGCCTGCGAGCGATGCGATTTCCGTTGGGTGCCGATCACCATTGCTTTGCATGAAAACTTTTGCCGACGCGGTGGCGGCATACGATCCTGCAAGTCGTCCCGAGACGTCGCGCAGAACCGATTTGCCGTTTGCTCCCGGACCATACAGCACGACGAATTTCTGCGGCGAGACATCGCCGACCAGTGTGCTGCCAAACACCCGCTGGATGAACTCGATTTTCTCAGCATCTTCGTCAAAGACCCCGGATAGGAAATGCTCCCAACGGGGCGATTGCGTCCCAGCAGGTGCCGGTGCAAAGGCAGTCAATTGCGTAACCATATCGCCCGCAGTGGGGCGTCTGATCTCACCAGTCCTCAGATCAACCACACCACCTGGCGTACCCAAGAGTTCCGGGTCCGCGTCGAAGTCTTCGAGCAAAGCCGTATCGAGATGAACTATTGCCGTCTGCCAGACGGCATTGAGACGCGTCTGCGAGCGGAGGTTCTTGTGCAGCGCCTTCGCAGCGTTGCGCTCCCTCTTGTCTATCTCACCTTCGTTAAACTTCACGTCAGCCTCTACCAGCTTGAAATCGGCAACATCACATAGGAATTCAGAGAGGCGACGACGAATGAAAGTTTCTTCCTCTATGCACCACATACCCGTTTGGTGGTCAAAGCATCGGATCAAGCCATCACTGCTGCGGAGTATTTCGGCGCCCTCCCCTGCCCCGCCCCCTTCGGTGGCGATCCACGCCAGTGCTAAGCTGGTATCGTCAGTTTCAACTTCCGCCAGGACGGAGCGCCGCTCAACGTCGTTATCGAGGTCTTTCATGTTCTTACCCCTTCTTTGCCGCGTCGCCCCGGCCTGCGAAGTGTATTAATAATGTTATTGGTGTCTTTGTTTCTCGCCGGGGTGTGCGCCTTGCCGAGAGCGCGCAGCCGATCGCGTTGCGCGGCGATCATTTCCCGTAGGCGGGCTAAGCCCTGTACAACCTCGACATGCCGTTCATCGTCGCACTGCGCCTTCCAAGCATCCAGTGCCGCACCAGTATCCCCATCGTGGCTGAAGTGCGCATAAAGGTCGAATGCATCGCCGTACCTTGCCCCCCCGCTGGCAGCTTTGGCTCCCAGCCCGCGCTTGGCGTCGCTTCCTGAGAGGCTCACCCACCGCTCTATAGCCTCTTCCGCAGGATAGAGGCGCGTCGCATAGCTTCCCGAAGTTTGATAGGGCGAGCGCCAGTGCATGGTAGGCCACCTGCCGGACGGATCCGTTCCCTGGTCATATCGATAGGCCTTCAGAAGATCGGCGATGCTATGGCGGGCATTGAAGCGATCGATAAGTGTCGCCCCGCCTTTTCGCCGTTGTTTCGCCTGCGTCGCTGCGGCTTCAACCTCCTGATGTCTCTGTTTGCACAGGATCTGACGGCGACGAACAATCAGATGGTCGTCGGTCAGATCTAGAGCAAAGTCGGGGTCATCTCCAATTTCTCCAGCAAAGGCGAGGTAGTCCTCCCCCCGAGGGTCGCCATCTGGCGCGTTTGGGATGAAGGAGATCTGACCTGGCCGCGCCACGGCGTCATCTGGCTGTACACGCCCCGCGCTTGCCTCTCGGATGAGGCTGTAGAGTGCTAAGGCGGTGTCGGCATAGTCAGCACCAGAAATGGGCCATTCTAGTGGAATGACGACGCGCCAGCGGGGATTCGAAAAGGTAGCGCTCTTGGTTGAGTATACGAGCGCCACAGCGCCGCCTGTCGCAGCCAAGACGGCTTGCGCCACATCCGTGAATGTCGCCTTGCCGCCATCGATATCGACCATAAGCGCTGCGAATGAGCCAAAGTTCACCTGATCCGCAGCTTTACGGGATGGGTATACGGAGGGCAGAAGCCACTGGGCGCTCGTTTTTGGGAGGCAAGGCCAGTCGAAGCGGCTCTCGTCGTCTGCCAGCCGCGTCGCAGCTGAGACCAACTCCTCATAGCTCATTGAGCCATTCGGGCCACCATGCACCCCACTTCCGGTCACCATAGATGCTGTGAATGGGTTGTAGCCGCCGGTCGAAGTGTTTTGTGCGATCCCGTTCATTGATGCACTCCCGGTGTCGAGGTGATGGACAAGGTGTCCATCCACGATTGAAGGTCGCTCAGCCGCCAGCGGACGCTATTTGCGCTCGTTTTAAGGGGGCGGGGAAATGTTCCCTCCGACATCAGTCGGTAAATCGTTGTCCGCGAGAAACCGGTCAACTCTTCTACATCGCGGCGCTTCATCAGTTGCTCAGACATCATGATCTTTCTCCGTGTTTTGGTGAGTCCGAGTGCTACTGCGTGATGCGGTTTGTGAATGCGGCCAAACTTCGAGATTAAATCGATGCGGAGAAGTCAGGCGACATCGCCTGAGGTGAAGGAGTTGCGACCCGAGGCGCTGGCTCTGAAGGAATGCGTGGCCGACCTCACTTAGGAAAACCGCCTGCTTAAAAAAAGTATGACAGGGTTGGGGAGAGCGAGGAATGAGGTATCCCGCATCTGAGAAGCTAGAGGTCATTCGCACGGTTGAAGGTTAGCGATGCGCCCACCCCACCTTCCTTGTGCGCTTCTGATCTGAGATTCAGCCTTATTGGATAGATTATTAGGGAGTTTCTCCATGGAGCGCTCAACGGAGTTTCTCAGTAACATTGATATGATTTTAACGGCATATCCACACCGGGTACGAAGCAGTGCGTGCTCGATCTTGCGTAACCGCGCCATTGGCACCGCCTGCCTGACGCTGGGGCGATGATCTAAGACACGTGTTTAACTACGTCGTTAACGACGTGTCTTATGCGGGGTCTGCGATGCGTGGCGAAATTCTTGGAGTGGAGCGGCGACGGTTTTGGCGAGATGAGGACAAGCTCGAGATCGTCACATCGGTGGGGATTGGCGGAGCAACGGTGACACAGGTGGCGCAGCGTCATGAGGTGACCAGGCAGCAGATTTACAAATGGCGGCATGAGCTCAAGAAGAAAGGCCTGTGGTCGCCTGCGGCCGGGGCGGTCTTCTTTCCGTTGGACATTCCAGTGGCGGCCAGAGTTCCTGTGATGCAGCCTTCAACGGCCGAAACGCCGCCATCGAGCGTGGTTGAGTTACGCTTGCGGGATGGCCGCAGTTTGCACTTTGACAGCGCCATGGACCCAGCCGCACTGACGTCCCTAATCCGAGCGGTCGAAGCCGCATGATCGGGCCTGGGACTGGTGTTCGGGTGTATCTGGCCTGCGGTGTAACAGATATGCGAAAGGGGATCGCGGGGCTGGCGGCACTTTCCCAAGACGTGCTGCGTCAAAAACCCGCCAGTGGGGCCGTGTTTGCATTCCGGGGGCGCCGTGGTGACCGGATCAAGCTGCTGTATTGGGATGGTCAGGGATTTTGTCTCTATTACAAGGTGCTGGAGCGTGGCCGTTTCCCTTGGCCGAGCGCCAAGGATGGCGCGGTGCGGCTGACCTCTGCGCAGCTCGCGATGCTCTGGGAGGGGATCGATTGGCGACGCCCGGATTGGGGCGCTCCTCCCGCGCGTGTCGGGTAGTTTTACGCCCTCATTCGCGTTATTTATATGGTGTTTTCCCCTGATTTTTGGTAGTCAGGCCCATGTCGAAACCTGCTGAAAATCTGCCTGACGATCCCGCCGAATTGAGGGCGATGATCGCAGCTTTGCAGGCGGAAAACGCCCGGATCGAGGCAGAGAATGCCAAGATGTCGGCGACGTTGCGGGTCCATGACCAACTGGTTCAGGCTCTTCGCTTGCGGATCGCCAAGCTCCAGAAAATGGCCTTCGGCAAGTCCTCCGAAAGGATCGAGCGCGAGATCGAACAACTGGAATTGGCACTGGAAGACCTGCTGGTTGCGGTGGCCGAGGAGGATGACGCGCCCATCGACGAAGGGCACGACGAGCCCGCCATTGATGAACCTTCTGCGCCCGCTTTACGCCGCCGCCCGCGCGTCTCGGATGCGACCCCGCGCGAGCGCCGCGAGCTTGATCCCGGTGCCTGCTGCCCCGCTTGTGGCGGCGATCTGCGCGTGGTGGGCGAAGATGTCAGCGAATTGCTGGACATGATCGCCGCCCAGATGAAGGTGATCCAGATCGCCCGGATCAAGAAATCCTGCCGCCGCTGCGAGCGGATGGTGCAGGAACCGGCTCCCAGCCGTCCGATCCCGGGCAGTATGGCGGGGCCGAACCTATTGGCGCATGTGCTGGTCTCGAAGTTCGACGACCACCTTCCCCTCTATCGCCAGCACGAGATCTTCGCCCGCATGGGGGCTGACATTCCCGAAAGCACTCTGGTCGGCTGGTGCGGACGAGCGATGAAGACCCTGTCGCCGCTGATTGAGCGGATCGAGGCCGACATTATGAGCAGCGACCTGTTGCACGCTGACGATACGCCGATCCGGGTGCTGGATCGCAGCCTGCGCGACAAAGGGCTTGGCAAAGGCGTCAGGCAAGGCCGGATCTGGGCCTATGTGCGTGACCAACGGCCTTGGGCGGGGGCATCGCCATCGGGTGCTGTCTATCGCTTTGCGCCCGACTGGAAGGAAGAGCACGTTCTTGGCCATCTGGCCGATGCGCGCGGCATCCTGCAAGCGGATGGCTACAAAGGTTATGCCAAGCTCTACGCGCCTGAACCCGATGGCACACCGCGTTTGCGCGAGGCAGCCTGTTGGGCGCACCTGCGCCGTGACTTCCATGACTTCTGGACTTCGACCAAATCCGAGATCGCCCGCGAGGCGCTCGACCGGATCGGCAAGTTCTACGATGTCGAGCGCGACATCAACGGCCAGCCCGCTGACGTCCGCCATGCGGCACGGCAAAAGTTGAGCCGCCCGCATGTCGAAGACTTCTTTGCATGGTCCCAACAGCAGCTCCTGCGCATTCCGGGCAAAAGCGATCTGGCCAAGGCCTTCCGCTATGGTCTCAATCGGCAGGCAGCCTTCAGCTTGTTCCTGGCCGATGGCCGTGTGGCGATCGATAACAATCCAGCAGAGCGTGCCCTACGCCCAATCGGAATTGGACGAAAAAACTGGCTCTTCGCGGGCGCGGATACCGGCGCAGAAACCCTTGCGCGCGCCATGACCATCATTGAGACAGCCAAACTCAACGACCTTGATCCGCAGGCCTATCTCGCTGACATCCTCGACCGTATCCACGATCACAAGATCAACCGGCTGGATGAATTGTTGCCCTGGAATTGGGCGCCGCTGGCATCAGCAATGGGCAGTCAAGCCGCGTAAGCTGCGGTATCAACGGGGCGCTTACGATCTTGCGATCCTGTTGCCACTTCGGAATCGCTTTGCTGGTCAGTTTCTCAGGCGATCTGTCGTGAAAGCAAGAGCGGCGCCTGAAAGGCGCCGCTCCGGGTCGTCAGGATGGCGCAGATCAACTCGCCAGAAGCTCTTTAAGCTTTTCGTCAATGAAAGTCACATCTTCAGGGTTTGTACCCGGGCCACCCGCGAAATGTCCCCAGATCGAGGGAACCGGGACATATTCGGCGTTGGGCATGTTCGCCACTTCATTCTGGCTGTCCTCGACCGGGAAATACAGATCGGTCTGGCCGGGCATCACATAGGCTTTTGCCCTGATTGCCCCGAGTGCAGCCTTGTAGTCGCCGTTATAGAGATCGTTGTCGCTGATATCACCGTGCTGCCAGGTCCAGGCCATGGTCAGCAGGTTGTTCGCGTCCTTGGGTAAGAAGAAACCTTCCCAGAAGCCGATGAGGAAATCTTCCAGCGAGGCATAGCCGAGTGCCTTGAGATCGAGTTCTTCGCGGTAGAAGGTCTGGGACAGGCCCCAACCAGCATAGACACGGCCCACGGCGCGCAGGCCTTTTTCAGGCTTGCTCGTATAGCGCCCGCTTTCCCAGGCGGCATCGGCGCGCAGGGCGGCCTTGACGCCTTCCAGGAAGACGTAGTTGTGGCGCGAACATTTAGCCGATCCGCAGAACGGCGCGATCAGATCCACCATGTCAGGGAAAAGAGCGCCCCAATGGAAGGTTTGAAGAGCTCCCATGGACCAGCCGGTCACCAAGCGGATCTTGTCGATTCCGAGTTTCTCGGTGATCAACTGGTGTTGCGCCATCACGTTGTCATAGGGCGTGACATCGGGGAACCGGTCGGCATTGTAGGGTTCGGGCGTATTCGACGGAGAGGACGAAAGGCCGTTTCCGAACATGTTGGGGATGACAATGAAGTACTTTTCGGGGTCGAGGGCCATGCCCTTACCGATCAGCCATTCGTTGTCATAGTGCTGGCCTGAGTACCATGTCGGGTAGACAATGACATTGTCCTTGGCTGCATTGAGCTTACCGTATGTCTTGTAGGCCAGTTTGCAGTCCGGGACGGCGAGCCCAGATTGGAACTTGAAGGTGCCGAGATCGAAAATTTCGTAGTCTTGGGTCATGGTAGGATCCTTTGGTTGAACTGTGTGCTGCGGCGGGGGCCGCAGCACACCCGGAACAGTTTCGTTGAGGCTACGCGCGTGCCTTATCCTTGGCGAGGGAGCTAAACACATAGTAAGCGGCTCCGCCCACTAGGCCAGCAGAGATCGCTGTGGACAGATGCGGCAAATACCACTCGACGATGAAGGCCACAGCCGAGCCGCAAGCCCACGCCAGGAAGGCGGTGCCGCGCCAGTCAGCCTCGATCTCGGAGCCCTTCCGGATCAGGTACTGGTCGACCAGGATGATCGCCCCGATCGGCGGCACCAGAATACCCAGCAGCGACAACCACTGAATGAAAAAGGCCCAGACGTTGGTCGCGGCGATGACGATCCCGATCGCGCCCAAGATGATTGCGAACAGCCGCATATGACTGCGCAGGATACGAGACCAGCCGGTGGCCGCATTATATAGACAGTGGGCGCAGACCGAGCCGAGGTTCACATAGAGGAACAGGAAGGCCAAGGCGCTGAGCCAGGTCATCTGTTGGGCATTCATGTAGCCGAACATGTTGTCGGTGCCAAAGGGGTTGGCATCGGGCACGGCCAGTGCGGCGGTCATCACGCCACCGACCAGCATGGCGACGAGATTGGCAAAGGGGAAGGCGCTGAATGTTGCGACCCACGAGCTTTTGCTGTCCGCAGCCCAGCGATTGAAGTCGGCGGAAACGGTGCCGGCGTCGATGAATAGTGCAATGACAACAGTCAGGCCGACCCCCATGGTCATGGTGGCGCTTCCGTTGTTTCCTGGATAGGCCATAATCGCGTCCCACCCTGAGGTGGCGGCGGCATCCCCGGCGACCCATAAACCGAGAACGATGAAAAGCGGCACCGAGATTGTGCCGATGATATGCAGCCCTCTCACTCCGACGAAGGTGATGCCGATATAGATTGCGCCGGCGATCACCGTCATGACAACGTAGTTTAGGCCGTAGGTCGAGCTGACCAGCGCGCCGGTAATCCCGGTCTGTACCGCATACCAGCCCAGCAAGAGGGTCGATAGCAGTCCAGAAGCAAAGACATAGCCCTTGCGCCCGAAGACTATGCTGGCGAGTAGGGCGAAGTTCAGACCCTTGCGGGCGCCCAACTGGCCCAGCAGGCCGACATAGAACAGCATGATCAGGTTGCCGATTATCATCGCTTTGAGCGCGGAGGCAAAGCCCATGCCAAGCACGAGAATCGAACCTGTCATTGCCCCGGTGATAATCATCGGGAAGCCCATCCAGACCATGGTGATAGAGAACATGCTTCGCCGGGCCTTGGCCGGCACTGGTTCATGTTCGTATTCTTCGCCTAGGGCGTGGTCGACGTTCTCTTCTATTTTCTCGAGCTCATCGGGCTCAAGGTGCTTGATTGATTCAGACATTGCATTACCTCGCTGTTGTTGTAGGCGCGGATTTTTCCCGCGAATTTGTTTTTTCAAGGCATGCGATGACCCTTTACCCGCCGGTGATACCGATGGGCGCCCAAACGGACGAACGTTTTGATCGGGGCATTATGATCCACCTTGCCGGCAAGGGAATTCCGCAGGGGCGGAATGTGCCGAGAGGGGCGTTTCGGGGTCGAACGTCTGTGCCTTGTGATGTTTCCTTCCCGCCGGATGGAGTGTTGGGGGCAACAAAAATGAAAAAAGCCCCGACTCGCCGAATCGCTGTCGACTGAGTTCGAGGCTTAGCTGCCGATATAAAGCACAGGTACGTCTTTGGACTTGCGCTTAAAAAAGTGCTGGCATGATTCGTTTACAAATGCAAATTTTTGATTCTGTTCGGGCGGGCCGAGTGGAGAATTATGCGTATTTTGCCAATTTTTTGGACAATACTTCGCGAAAACGCGGTCGAATCGCCATTGAATTGAAGGGCCTCGTCATTTTCGGGTCCGGGCGGGGGGCGGGACCTGAGACGGTGCGGAATGACCCCGTTCCTAGGAGCGAACTGCTTGCTTAGCGGGTTGAACGGTAGATGTCTTTCAAGACCTTCTCGCCTTGGCTCTGCTTGGTTCCGCGTTTCTGTCTCATCTTCACTCCTTGGTGGTTACGATGAGCCAGAAACTCTCTCATATCAATTTATCCTATTTGGCCACATAGGCGCTGACGTTAGACAGCCAACTACCCCGGTGACATGGCAGAGGCGGCACTCGCGCATCGGATCAGCAACCCGGTGGAGGCGTCTTATTGACGCGGTGACATGAACGAAAAACGCCGCAAGATGATGAATGATTGGGCTCGCTACCTGATGCTATGCATCGCATGCCGGTAATCCAAACTGGCTTGCTAGCTCGCTGACTGTCTCCTCGCCTTTCAGCGCCTCCAACGCGACCTTGGCCTTAAACTCTGTGCGATGTTGCTTCCGTTTCGACATATCTGAACTCCTTCGTGTCGAAGATCAGCAGACAACAAATCGCAGCTTACGTCAGTGTCCGAATTTCGGGGGGGAGATCAAACAAGGCTAGTTCGGTAAAGTGGCAGCGTGGAAAGGATTGCAACTAAAAACGTGCATTGAAAATAATTTTCTTGCACAGAATCGGTTTCTGCTGAAGGTTTAGTGCGAGTTCAACTGCGAACTCATAAGATACACGAGCAAAGTAGCTCCCAGTCTCAGCGTTCTGCTGCGATTGGGAGCTTTTTTGCGTTTTGGGATGATGTGTTCGCGTAAAACAGGGAGAGAAATAATGAAGAGACGGGAGTTTTTGGGAGGAGCGGGGGCCGTCGGCACAATGGGGCTGGCCAGCGGATTGTCCGTGCCTGCATTGCTTAGTGGCGTCAGCCGTGCCTATGCGGCAGGCGATGACATCCCGGTGGGTTTGCTGTTTTCGCTGACAGGCGCCGTTGCCGTAGTCGAGCACACGCTGCACGATGCCGCGCTCATGGCGATCGAAGAGATTAACGCCGCGGGCGGCGTGCATGGCAAGCCGCTGCGGGCCATCATTGAAGATCCTGCATCAGATCCGGCCACATATGCCGACCGCGCACGTCGTTTGATGATCCGCGACAAATGCGTCAGCGTGTTTGGCTCGTATACCTCGTCCAGCCGTCAGGCCGTGTTGCCAATCGCAGAGCAGCGCAACAACCTGTACTGGTATCCGACCCTGTATGAAGGTCGCGAATGCTCGCGGAACATAATGTATGGTGGCGCGGTGCCCAACCAGCAGCAAGACATCCTTCTTCCTTGGCTGGTCAAAAATTTCGGTAAGAAATTCTATATGTTGGGGAACAACTACGTCTACCCGAAAGAAGAGAACAACTATTGTCGCATCTTGCTGAATGAGCTGGGCGGTGAGGTCGTGCATGAGGAATACATGCCGATGGGCCACTCGGATTTTAGTTCAGTGATCAATCGGATCCGCGCTCAGCAGCCCGACGTTATCTTTTCGACACTTGTCGGCGATTCAGACGTAGCCTTCGCGCGTCAATACCATGCGTCCGAATTGGATCCCGCCAAGATGCCGGTCGTTAGCCTTACCCGTTCAGAGGTCGAAGTGAGGGCTATCGGGGGCGAAGCAGCGGCAGGCCATTTCTCGTCTGCGCCCTATTTCATGGGGCACGATACGGCTGAAAACCAACGGTTCGTCGAGAATTACAAATCTAGGTTTGGTGGAGATCAGGTCACTCATTTCGTCAGCGAGGCGGCTTACTTTCAAGTCTATCAGTTCAAAGCGGCGCTTGAGGCCCTCGACCCGGCGAACATTAGCCCGGCTGCGATCCGCGATGCAGCAGTGGGTATGACGATGAAGGCGCCGCAGGGTGAAATCGAAATAGATGAGAATTTGCACACCCATCTCTGGCCCAAGGTCGGTCAGTGGCAGTCTGACGGACAGGCCAAGATCATTCTACAATCCGAGACTCGGGTCGTTCCTGCGCCCTATGCGGCCTATCCGGGGCAAGAGTGCACGGGCAAGGGTTTGGTCAAGACCTGACATCTAACCGGTCGTCATCTGAAGACTGAGAAAGCAAAAGCGTCCAGATCGTCATTCGATCTGGACCAATGGAGGGCTGTCCAATGGACGTAGTCTTTAATCAGGTATTCGCAGGGCTGAGTATGGCCTCAATCTTGCTGATCATCGCGCTGGGGCTGGCAATCATCTACGGAACGATGGGGGTGATCAATCTGGCGCATGGCGAGTTTGTGATGCTTGGCGCATATGCGACTTGGGCGCTCCAAAGCTTTGCCGGGCTTGGCGTTGTAACTTCAATACCGCTGGTCTTCGTCGCAGTCGCGGCCGTCGGCTGGGTGATAGAAAAAGTGATCGTGCAGCGCCTGTATACGCGACCGCTAGACACGATTTTGGCGACCTGGGGTATCGGCATCATTCTACAACAGGCGATCACACTGGGGGTTGGGACGGAATCGCACTTTGTACGCGGACCGCAGTGGCTATCCGGAAATGTCGAGATCGGTTCTCTGGTGATGTCGAATTACCGTCTGTTCGTGATTGCATTCTCTGCCGCGGTCCTCGGAGTATCCTGGCTACTGATGACGCGCACCGAATTTGGGATGCGTCTTCGCGCCGTGATTCAGAACCGGGGTATTTCCGAATGTTATGGGATTGAGGCGAAGAAGGTCTACTCCATTACCTTTGCCTATGGAGCGGGTCTAGCCGGAATTGCCGGAGCCCTCATAACGCCACTTTTTAGCACGATCCCCACAATGGGCACAGGGCTGGTGGTGGATGCTTTCCTGGTTGTGATCGTCGGCGGGCTTGGCAGCATTATCGGCACCGCGACGGCCGCGATGCTGATTGGTGAGGTCACGGCACTCTTCTCAATCGTCCTCAATGACACGCTCGGCCGTATCGCCGTTCTGGCCGGAATTATCATACTGATCAGGTTCCGTCCGCGCGGTCTCTTTCCTTCCGACATTCGCCGTTAAGGAGAAACTCGATGACCTCGAGACTATCAAATGACCTCATTGCACTGGCTCTATTCGCAGGGGTGATCCTATTTGGCGTACCTGCCCTCTTTGGCTATGACGGGTTCGAACTGAATACCTTTTCCCGCTATCTGAGCTTGGCCATCGTGTCGATGGCGCTAGCGCTATCCTGGGGCACCGCAGGTTTGCTGAACCTCGGGCAGGCGGCGACTTTCGGTATTGGCTCCTACGCCATGGCGATGCACCTGAAGCTGAAGGCAAGCGGCGAAGGCTTGCCTGACTTTATGGGCTGGAACAACATCGACGTGCTGCCTGCGCTTTGGGCCCCCTTCCACTCGCTGATTTTCACGCTGCTGGCTGGGTTGCTGATCCCGGCTGCAGTAGGTGGGCTGATCGCAATCTTTATGTTTCGCGCGCGCATCGCTGGTGTTTTCGTCGCCGTCATCACGCTTGCGTTTCTCGTAGCATTCCAATTGCTAGTCGTTGAACAGCAGGGATTTACCGGTGGGCAGAACGGGCTAACCGGATTGGCGCAGTTGGTGCTGTTTGGTTGGACCGTCGATATCTACAGCGTATCGTTTTACTATCTCGTCGGGATATGCCTAGTTGCGGCGTTGACTTTCGGCATTTATCTGACACATGCCAAGTTCGGTCTGATCTTGCGAGCGATCAGAGAAGATGCCGATCGGACGCGCTATTTCGGCTATAACGTCGCGAATTATCAGACAGTTATCTTCTGCATCTCTGCCGCGCTGGCTGGCTTGTCGGGGATGCTTTATACACTGGTTCTGGAATTCGCGTCCCCCACCTACATGAGTGTTTCGTTTAGTTTGGGCATCGTTATCTGGTGCGCTGTCGGTGGGCGCGAGTCGGTGTTGGCCGCCGCTATTGGCGCGATCTTGGTGAACCTCGCCGAAGGAAGCCTATCCGACGTCTTCGTCGAGGGATGGCACATGATCTTGGGCGTGATGTTCCTATTCGTAGTCATGTTCATGCCGCGCGGCATCTACGGCGTGATTGTCGACGCTTTCCGTACTGTCAAACGTAAATCTGCTCCGTCCACAGGGACAACTTCCGACGTTTCTGGCAATGCAAAGCAGGAGAACTGATCATGATACAACTACAAGTTAGGGACCTCCATGTGACGTTTGGTGGATTGCGCGCCGTGGACGGGTTGAATTTCGATGTCAACCGGGGAGAAGTCCTGTGCTTGCTGGGCCCAAACGGAGCTGGAAAATCAACAACGCTCGATTTGATCTGCGGCAAGACCCAACCCACCGGTGGCTCAATTCTGTTTCAAGGTGTCGAGATTTCGCAAATGTTGGAATTTCAACGCGCACGGTTGGGGATTGGCCGCAAGTTTCAGGTGCCCTCGGTCTACAAGGAGCTAAGCGTAGCCGAGAATTTGTCTGTTGCGCGGTCGATGAAGCCCAGCATCTGGCATGCGCTGACTCATCCAGCGATGCGTCGCAGCGCTAGAATGCGCGAAATACTCGATCTGGTAGGGCTGGTAGATAAGGTGGATGAGGCCGCCGGAAGTTTGTCACACGGTGAAACGCAATGGCTAGAGATTGCAATGCTGATCGCGCAGGACAGCCGTTTGATCCTGATGGACGAACCGACAGCCGGCATGACCATCCAGGAAACAGACCGAACCGCGCATATCTTTCGTTCTCTCAGCGCCAATCACACGCTGATCGTGGTCGAGCATGACATGTCTTTCGTTCGGACGGTCGCCGATCGGATCATCGTAATGAACCAGGGCGGGAAATTGGCCGAAGGCTCGGTCCAGGAAATCGAGACAAACGAGGCAGTAAAGACTGCATATCTGGGACACTGAGAAATGGACAATCTAAGCGCGAATAACCTCTATTCCTATTATGGAAAAAGCCCTGTCCTGCAGGGAGTTTCATTCGACCTGCATCCGGGCGAATTCCTTTCGGTTCTGGGTCGCAACGGCGTCGGGAAAACGACTTTGCTGAAAAGCATAATGGGCCTGACCGACAGATGCCAAGGTGAGCTTCGGTTTGGCAGCGCTGACTTGTTAAAATGCAGTACTCCACAGCGGGCCTTGCATGGTATCGGCTATATCCCGCAGGGACGAGAAATCATCCCGCGCTTTACGGTGCGCGAGAATATTCTGATGGGCACCTTCGCGCGCGCCGACGGCAAGCGCGAGATACCCGAATACCTGTTCGACATGTTTCCTATTCTTCGCGATTTCATATCGCGCCGAGGAGGCGAACTTTCGGGTGGGCAACAGCAGCAACTTGCGATTGCCCGCGCTTTGGCGATGGACCCTAAAATCCTAATGCTGGATGAGCCCACCGAAGGCATTCAACCCAATATCGTCAAACAAATTGAGAATGCGATCATCCAACTCAACCGCGAGCGAGGGTTGGGCATCATCTTGGTGGAGCAGAACGTGCCGTTCGCTCGCGCTGCGTCAGATCGTTTTCTCGTGCTCGACAAGGGGCGCGTCGTTCTAAGCGGCACTTCGTCCGAGCTGACAGACTCCGTAGTGGAGGAGCACCTGACGTTCTGAAAACGCAGGCTCACCAACATAACCAACCCGTTAAAAGGAAAGGACAAAACATGAGACACGGAGATATTTCGAGCAGCGATGACACCGTTGGTGTCGCGGTCGTGAACTATACGATGCCGCGTCTGCATACTCGCGCAGAGGTCATGAAAAATGCTGAGAAAATCGCTGAAATCATCATCGGCATGAAGCAAGGGCTTCCTGGCATGGATTTGGTGGTGTTCCCTGAGTATAGCCTTCAGGGCATCATGTATGACTCTGATGAGATGATGGAGACAGCAGTCACCATTCCCGGAGATGAAACCGAAGTCTTCGCGCGTGCCTGCCGCAAAGCCAATGTCTGGGGCGTCTTCTCGCTGACAGGTGAGCGCCACGAGGATCATCCCAAAAAATCGCCCTACAACACCCTTATCTTGATGAACAACAAGGGTGAGATCGTCCAGACTTACCGGAAGATCCTGCCTTGGTGTCCTATCGAGGGTTGGTATCCCGGCGACAGCACCCATGTGGCCGTAGGCCCCAAAGGCATGAAGATCAGTCTGATTATCTGCGACGATGGCAACTATCCTGAGATCTGGCGCGATTGCGCGATGCGCGGCGCCGAACTGATCGTGCGGTGCCAGGGCTATATGTATCCCGCCAAAGAACAGCAGATCACTATGGCCAAGTGCATGGCTTGGGCGAACAATTGCTATGTTGCAGTTGCAAATGCGACTGGTTTCGACGGGGTTTACAGCTACTTCGGGCACTCATCCATCATTGGCTTCGATGGCCGCACGCTAGGTGAATGTGGCACCGAAGAAATGGGCATCCAGTATGCGCAACTCTCGGTGTCGCAGATTCGCGATGCTCGCAAGAACGATCAGTCGCAGAACCACCTCTTCAAGCTATTGCATCGCGGTTATACCGGCATGCACAATTCGGGCGATGGGGATAAGGGCGTCGCGGATTGTCCGTTCGAGTTTTACCGCAACTGGGTGAACGATGCTGAAAAAACCCGCGAAGATGTAGAAGCATTTACTCGCGATACTATCGGTGTGGCGCAATGCCCGGTGGGCAGCTTGCCAACGGGGGCCAAAGAAAAAGAGGCTGGATGATCAACGGTCTTAATGCACGGCGCCTTTTGGCGCCGTGCTGCCACGACAAGAACCATTCTGAAGGACAGCCTCTATGCCATTTATGACCGATCGCTTGCATGCGTTGCAGCGCGAAGAACATCTGAAAAGTGCTCTTGCCGATGAGAACACTCGCGACATCAGCCACAAGGGCGACAAGAAGCGTGCCAGCTTTTTGAACTCGCGGTTCTCGTTCGACATGGATGTGATTGAGCGCGAATTGCGCAGTTCGATTATTGGGCAGGACAGCGCGCTGGAGGAGGTGCTGGATATTCTTCAGGTCGTGCGTGCCGACATTGGCGATCCGCGCAAGCCATTAGCATCGATCCTGTTCTGTGGCCCAACCGGTGTTGGCAAAACAGAAACTGTGCGTGCAGTCGCACGCGCGCTGTATGGTGACGCGGATGCGATGTGCAGGATCGATATGAATACGCTTGCGCAAGAACATTACGCCGCATCTTTCACTGGGGCTCCACCGGGCTATGTCGGTTCGAAGGAGGGAACGACGATCCTTGATCAGGAAAAAATTGAAGGCACATTTAATCTTCCCGGCATCGTGCTATTCGATGAATTGGAAAAAGCCAGCAAAGACGTGGTTTTGGCGCTCCTCAATGTGTTCGACAACGGGATCCTGACAGTCGCTTCGGGCGAGCGAACATTCTCCTTCCGCAATGCAATCATTTTCATGTCCTCCAATCTTGGTGCACGTGAACTCATGTCACTTGAGGATGCGCCTTCTGGGCTTCTGGCCAGGCTGTCGGGACAGAAAAAGGACCGGCGGACACGGGCGCATGACATCGTGATGAAAGAATTGCTGGAACGTTTCCCGCCGGAATTCGTGAACCGTATCGATCATATCGATACTTTCAATTGGCTCGGACGTGAGACGATGCCAGACCTCGTCGATGTGGAACTACAGCATCTTAACCGACGATTGCGTAAGCATAACGTTAATGTCATCATGGAGAAATCTGTTCGCACTTTCCTTTCTGAAGAGGGGTACGACAAGCGCTTCGGTGCTCGCGGGTTGCGTCGCGCAATGCGTCGGCATCTAGAATTTCCTTTGGCGACGTTTTTGCTGCAACTCGGCGTATCCGCCGAAACGTCAGACGGTCCAGTGAGATTGGCCGCGTACCGAAGTGACAGCGGTATTGAATTTAGGCATATTTGAAAAGGATCAAATTTGTGAGCATCCCGGAGAATTGGAAAGTTGGTATTCTCTTTTCGACGTCAGGCGTCACATCGATTATCGAGAAATCTCAACTTAACGGCAGCCTTCTTGCCATAGACGAAATCAACGCGCGCGGAGGAGTGCGAGGACGAAAGATTCAACCGATCAGCTACAATCCCGGATCGGTCGTTTCCCGCTATGGTGAAATGGCCGAAAAATTGATCGTAGATGACAAAATTACAGTACTCTTCGGTTGCTATATGTCTTCGTCTCGCAAAGAGGTCCTGCCGGTGGTTGAGCGGCGAAATGCGTTGTTCTTTTACCCCACCCTTTACGAGGGTTTCGAGTATTCACCTAACGTCATATACGGCGGCGCAACTCCCAATCAGAATAGCGTGCCCTTGGCAAATTACCTGATGAATACGTTTGGAAAACGCATCTTCTTTGTGGGTTCTGACTATATATACCCGCATGAATCAAACCGCGTTATGCGGAACGTCTTGCGACAGGGTGGGGGAGAAATTTTGGATGAGCGGTATTTGAGTTTTAATACCAACTCCGAAGGGTTCGCGAAAATTGCGCGTGAGATTTTGGAAATGAAACCTGATGCAATTTTCTCTACTGTGGTGGGGCAAATGTGCATCGATTTCTATAGTGCCTACCACGAAGCTGGCGGGGATGGGGACACTTGCCCAATCGCCAGTTTGACGGCGAATGAAGCAGAGATCGCAGCAATAGGGACCGAGGCGGCGTTCGGGCATATCACCGCTGCACCTTATTTCCGGGCGATCAACTCGCCAGCAAACCGGAAATTTTTGAAGGCTTACAATCAAAAATTTGGTACGCTTCGTGATGTCACCAGCTGTTGCGAGGCAGCATACAGCCAAATGCACATGTTCGCCGCCGCTCTCGAGGAGGTTGGCGAGATGGATACAGAAGGTCTTCATGATGCACTACTTTGTTCGGCATTCGATGCTCCGCAGGGACAGATTAAAATCGACCCGGACAATAATCATACCTACCTTCAATCACGCATCGCACGTGTCGATGAAAGTGGTGAATTCGTCATCAAGACGAAGGTGCGCCGCGCAATCAAGCCCGATCCCTACCTAGTGTATCCCGAAATACATGATCAGAGTTTCAGAACACAGAAAGTAGTCCAATCGAAGCCATGACGAATGAGTGATTTCATCCAAGAGTTGAGGGATCTTCACACGCTGGTGGTGCATCAGCGTGACCGGAGTGCTGACGATTTGCTTCAACAGGTCAATCGCATTGGATGTAACCTCGAGACCGCGTGGCCTCTTCCCGACGTTCTTCAGAAAAAATTTGACCTGGTTTTCATTGATGTTACCGATCAGAGCACCAGTCAGATAAAATCTTTTCTCAATAGCAGTGGGCAAGGGCTGCCCACGGTAATTGCTATTATGAGCTATGAGAATCCATCAACTTTACACTCGGTTTTCGATTTTGGAGCACACGCAATTCTGGCCAAGCCGGTGCGTGCGGCAGGTGTACTGAGTAGCATGCTGATGGCGCGACGTTACTGGGCCGAACAAATGCGGTTTAATAAAGATCTCCTGAAAATGCGCGAGCGGCTAGGCAGTTTGCAAAAAATTAATGATGCAAAATTCATCCTCATGCGTCATCATGGTATATATGAGAAGGAAGCCTATGCTATAATTCGCAAGCAGGCGATGGCCAAGCGCACCACCACATCCGAAATCGCACAATCGATTATCAACGCCGATGGAATCTTGCGTAACCTTGGCGACGACACATAAGGTGTTCAGCCCCAGAATTTAGTGGATCGGATTTAGAATGAATCGATCTGGCTCTGAAGTCCAGATTTTGCAGATGTGTTCGTAGGGCGTGAAGGCGTTGAACATGACTGTCGCCTTCAGGCCAATGCCGAAGGACTGCATCCACCACACGGCCAGGGACACTCAATACTCTTCGCACGATTATCATAAGATGTTGCGCCGGCACGGATTCTAGACGTTGATGAGTGGTAAAGGAAATTGTTACGAAAACGCTGCCGTCGATAAGTTCTTCAAAACCATCAAGGTAGAGCTGATTTGGTGGAGTTCATGGGCAACTAGCTCGCTTGGGCATTCCCGAAATCCTTTTTCTCTTCTGGTGGTAGTGGATTTCGGCTAAGTGCCCATCTCTTGAAGTAGTAGTCCTAACTCTAGAACAAATCGGGGCGCGATGAGCCAAATCACGAAGTATCCGAGCGAACGGAAACCCGAAAATGGGTGCGCAAGCGGGCTCAGCTGTCAAGAATTGATCTGTAATCGCTATTCCGATCACACCATGGCTGCGGAGTTACACGGAAGCAGTTCGTCGGTCGGTGCTATCAGATCGATGCGAACTCGTCTCAGTTTTACAGAACGGGCAATCTGTGGATTGTCCCACGGGTAACCGCAATTACCGCGAAGAACTCATTCTGTAGGGGCTAGGTTTGCTTCTGCTCTTTGCAGACATATTCAGCAGCACTCCTCCAACCTGTTTGTGTTTGCCCAAATACAACGAGCGCTTTCATAACTGTCGCGCAGTAGGGATTTCTAGGTGCATGATTGTCATCGTCGGCATAGCTGACTTTTGGGAAGTTATCGAGTGGAAGTGAGGCGGCCTCGGCAGCTTCCCGTGCATGCTGAAAGTACATCGCCACCAGCTTTGCGATTTCGCGAGCAGCAAGATGCGCACCTCCCTTTGCAGGGTGCTCCTTCAGCCAATTAATTATGTCTTTGGAGACACGTTCGCACTCCTGTGCGTGTGAACGCACCCATTCGATGAGGGTTGGCCGCGAAGCCGAGTCTGACAAAATCATTTCGATTGTCTCACGTGTAACTTTCTCCCGATCCGGTGCGATTGCAGTCTGACCGGCAATCGGTTCTGCGTCGCCTGGCAGTGCCTCGAGAGCCGCTGCGGCAAGGTTCGCAGCATCCTTGTCATCTGGCTTGTCAGCGAAGCTACGAAGCTTTTGGGCGGCCCGATAGTGGGCGTCAGCGGTCTCCTTCATTTCCTTCCGCCGATCATTTGGCGGCGCGCCGAGCACATCGACTTTCCAAGTAAGACCGCGCGTATGAATCTGAACCCAACGTCTGACGGCTTCACACTTGTCCGCTTCCTGAGCGTCTTCATCGCAGTTGCCCCATCGGCCGAGTTTTCTGCTCTGAGCATTTGGCTGGTTTGCCTCCGCCAAAGCATGCGCAAGTTTTCCGTCAGATACATTGCAGAGCAATTCGACTAGCGCTGATGTTTGCTGCTCAACGGTGCCCGGCTTTCCTAAGGCGGGAGGGCTAAAGGGCCAGCTCTCGATCGACTTCAGGGGACGTCCGCGCGTCGTCATTTCACCGCCCTCCAGCTGACGAGATCTGGGTCACATCGGCATTTGAGGCATCACCTTCGAGAAAGTCGGCCCACTTCGACATCATGGCGCGTCGCCGCTCAAGCATGTCAGACCTCCGATACGCGCGCTCGACTACGCTTCCGACGTCATGTGCAAGGGCCATTTCCGCCATATCCCTTGGATAGCCGAGCTCTGCAGCCCAATCTCGGAACGTTGACCGCAATCCGTGTGGCACAGCTGGCCGGCCAGAGGCACGATCTATCCAGCCTACGCGCCCAGCATTAATCTCAGCCTCGTGCATCCGCTTCATAACGGCAGAAATCGACATGTCAGAGAGCGTGCCGCCGCGAGGGGCTGCGAACACAATTGAGGCCTTGTCATGGACGCCGAACTCTTTTGCCTCTGACATACGCTGAAGTAGAACACGAGCCCGAGCAGTAAGTGGCACGCGATGTTCACGGCGCGCCTTCATGCGGCCGGCAGGTACGATCCAAACGCTGTTCTCAAAATCCACCTCAGCCCAAGTCATGCCTCGAACTTCTCCGGAACGGGCCGCAGTCAAAGCTAAGAATTCCAACGCTTGCGCGGCTGTACCATTTCGACGCTGCAGGGATGCATACCAAGCAGAGGTATCAGAACTTGCCAAAGCGGGATGATGGACTGTGTTGGCAATGCGCCGCGGCTTCGCCAGCAACTCTGATAGGTTGCCTTTCCAGCGTGCCGCATTCTCGCCATCGCGGTGCCCGGCGGCCGTTGCCCAAGACAGGACAGCCTCAATACGCCCACGCAGGCGCGAAGCAGTCTCGGTCTTCTCTTTCCAGATTGGCTGCAGAACGCGCAAGACATCGGCCGTATTGACCTGTCCCACCGGGAGTGATCCGAGAACGGGTAGGGCGTATGTGTCCAGCGTACTGCGCCACTGCTTCAGGTGCTTATCCGAGCGAAACTCGCCAGACTTGGCGGCGATGGCATGCTCCGCAGCGGTGGCAAAGGTTATGAACGCCCGAGAGTGGCGCCTAAGGGCGAGAGGATCTTCGCCGGCTTGCGCTGTGCGCTTGTTCTCCAGCGCAGCCTCACGCGCCGCAGCGAGGGTCACAACGGGAGGCGACCCTAGACCGATCTCCCGTCTTCGTCCCAATACAACGATACGCTGCACCCAGCGGCGACTGCCTGAGGTTTCGACGCGCAGTATAAGGCCAAGGCCGCCCCCGTCGTGATACTTCCCAGGTTCGCGAACCGTGCGCACGAATGCGGCGCTAAGGGGCCGCGCTGCTCGACGATCGCTATTTCTGATTGACATATGTCTGTCCCCCACCTTGTCCCCCACTAATTAGAGGAATAGAAGGGAATGCACAAGCCTCTCTAGGAATATGCATCGTACGATGTAACTGTTTATAAATGGTTTTTAGGAATGCACGGGCTTCGATGGGGTTGCTGCAGGGCTGCCTGTCTCTCCGCCACTCCATTTCTGTAATGCCTTCATTTATCGGTCCTTTTGGTCGATCGAGCTCTGCGTTACGTTTTGAGTTACATTTTCGCCCGTCAGGGATGACCTCATCAAAACTTGGCGTGCTTTGCGCGGTTCTGCATGGCCATCATATCAGAGGTCTCTCTCATAGCCTTGCAATACGCTATCTCGACGACACGTCGGGCCAGAAGCCCTTTTCGCGTTTGCCCGGCCACGCGCTTGGGCAATGTAGGGGATCTATGGACATCACAATCAGTCCGCTTGAGACCCCGTCATTGCCGTCCATAAGGTTACATTCACGGCGCAGCCGTTCAAACGCCCGCCATAGCTAGCGTGAATGAAAGGCGCAACGCAGGTGCTTCTTGCACGCCCGGCACGACATCGCCCCGCGGCGCCATACCCAAAGTAAGCTAGCCCTGATGGGCTAAGGCATATGTGCGATTGGCGGATCTGGCCGTGGCTGACAGGATTGAGTGAGGCGGGCTCGTTCTGCGTCCCGCAGGTCCAACCGCTGCAATTGCAAGGAGGTCAGCGATGTATGACGACGAGCTGATGTATGAGGACGAATTTGATGAATTCGAAGATGATTTCGAGGGAGATGACCTGTTCGAAGATGACGAGGAATGGGAAAGTTTCGGGTCGGATGAAGATGAGTTCAGCGAATTCGAGGACGATGCCTACTACGAAGACGGCGAAGGCGACATGTTCTGGGGCAAATTGAAGCGCTGGGCAAAAAAGGGCGCCAAAAAGCTGGTTCGCGTGGCCAAGAACAATGCCGGAAAGATCGGCGGCGTGATCGGTGGGGCGTTTGGCGGACCTGCCGGAGCGGCCATTGGTGGCGGGATCGGTCGGTTTGTGAAGAACATGGAGGATGAAGACGGCTTTGACAGCGAAGACGAAATGAACGCGACAATGCCAATGTCCTCCACCGATGAGTCGCTGGCAGAAGCGATGGGGGCTGCGGCCGCCAAAGCGCGCCCGGCAGATGCGCAGGCTCTTGGTGGAGCGATCGCGATCACCATCACATCTCGCGCACCAATGGCGGTCAAAACAGTCGCACCGGGCATCGCCGCTGCAACCGGGCGCATGGCGCAAAAGTTTGCCACGCACCCATCTTCGCGCCAACTGAACCGGACGCTGACAAGCATCGTCAAAGATACCACCGCGACGCTTTCCAAAAAGGCCGCGAAAGGCAAGCCGATTACCCCAACGACGGCGGCCCGCGTTATGACCAAACAGGCCAAGCGCACGTTGCGTTCGCAGCCCCGGCTCGCCAAAGCCCTGGCCAACAACGCTTCGAAAAAGCGCAAGCTGCACAAGGCGGCAATCGCGCGCGCAGAACGGTTCTATTGATCCTGCGGGGCGGGGCGACAATGCCCTGCCCCCAAAAAAACGTCCCCAAGACCTTTCAACTTGAAAAGGACCGGACCCATGCGAGACGATCTGGAATATGATCCCGAGATGGAAGATTTCTCTGACGCGCAGTCGGAGCCGGACTGGGAAACTGACGAAACATTCGAGGACGATGCCGACTTTGAAGAGGCATTATATCTGGACGAAGCAGACCGGGGTTCGTCGACAAAACGGCGCTATAACACCGCCCGCGCTTCGAAGCGGCGCGACAATGACAAGGTGCTACGCAAATCCCGCCGGTCGGCACATGCTGATGGCAAGCGCCGCGCCCGTCAGGCGATGCGCGCCAAAATTCGACACCTTAAACCACGTCTGGGACGCACTGCAGATCGCGCCTTGCAACGACGAGTCCGTGATCGCAGCGCGCGCACTTCGCTTGTACGCAGCTTCCTGCAGCAGGTGTCTTTGCGTGCCATGGATATGGCGGCCCGCAAAGCTCCAAATGCCATTACCGCGCCACAGATCATCCGGTTTCCGTTCCAACTGGTCCTGACATCCGCCGCCGTCGAAGCCGCACGCCAGTCAGGTCTGATTGACGAGCGCGAAGCCCGCAATTGGGCCGAAGTCATATTCAACGCAATCGGCATTGCCGACATGGCGGTTCGGATTGGCGCGGGACTCATTCGCGAGGCTGACGCATACGCGATTAGCGATGATTTCAGCGACGAAGAGGACTATGCCGATTTTGCCACCGGCGAGGACGGGTTCGAGGATCTGCCCGGTGGCGGCGCCGAGGATTTTGCTGAAGACGAAATGTTTGATCCTGAGGGTGAGTTGCCCTCAGCACGGCGTGCGGGTGACCGGATTGCAGTCTCGCGCGCGTTGCGCAATGCGGCGCGTCAGTTGTTGCGCGTTGAACGTCGGTTGATGGAGCAGCGGTGAAGCGTCATGAAGCTCGATATTCAACATATTCCCCAGGCTCCCACGCCGTCGAAGGTGCCGGTTGACGCCGCGCGGTATTCGCGCACACGGTTTCTGGATCGGCAGGTGCTTAATGCCCGGCGATATCTAGAGGGACTGGCACTGCTGGACCCTGAAGAGTTTGGCGATACGGCGCTTCAACCTTCGAGTGCGCATATCAAAGCCGCTAATTCTTTGGTCCTCGATCTCCGCCGCGCGCTGATGCGTGACGTGAACGAGATGCGCCGGCTCTGTGCCTCGCTGAAGGCACAACCGGAACGGAACGTGGATGCTTTCCTAAACCTTAAAGAGAGGAACTACCTACAAACTCAGGAGGCAGAGCGGCTGCTGGCCTTTTATCGCGGCATATTCACCCAAAGAACCGGACCGTTCGGCAATCAACTGCGCGCCGTCGATCGGATCGCGCGCAATTGTTATCAGGCCGTGTGGTTGGGGCTGGGCAAAGCCCGCAGCTTTCCCGCGCCGCAGCCATTTGCCTATGTCGAGGACGGCAACGGCCCCGCAACCTACCGCCGCGGCGTACGTCTGACAAAACTAGGCAAGCGACCAAATCCTTTCCCGCTGGTCAAGATCCCGCAACACCGGCTGCACAATCCCTGGACCCTTGGCGCAATTCCCCACGAGGTGTCACACAATTTGCAAAACGACCTTGGGCTGTGGAAAGACCTGCCTGTGCATATCGCGCGCCGGATGCAGGGCCAGGTGCCAAAACAGGCCATCGCGGTGTGGCGGCGCTGGCACAAGGAGACTTTTGCGGATCTCGCGGGCTGCCTTCTGATCGGACCGTCATATGTGGAGTCGCTGATTGACGTTGTCGGGCGCACCAAGAAACGCACGGCGAATTTCAACGACGAGGGAGTGCATCCGACACCGCTCCTGCGTGTTCCACTGAATTGTCTATTGCTGCGCCGCGTAGGTTTCGCGGCTGAAGCACAGGCGTTTGAGCAGGCTTGGAACAAGATTTATCCGACAACTTTGCGCCGATCGCTGCCTGCAGAGTTCCGCGATAGCTTTGACACTGCCTCGGAACTGATGGTGCAGGCGATCTGTTTCGATCCCTTTGCGCAACTGGGCAACCGGGCTCTGGTGGATGTGGTGCGTTTTGGCCCTCGCGACGTTGAGTTCGTGAAAGAGGCAGCGCACCGGTTAGAGCGCGGGGACAATACCGGCGTCCTGCCTGAGCGTCACCTGATTGCCGCCGCACGCCGGGCGATCTCGCGAAAAGGCGCGGATCCCGGCACGATCAGCCGAAATTTCTACGCGACATTGCAGAGGGTCTGATCATGTCCAAGTCAACGAAGGAATATGCGCCTGAACCAAACCGCCGTGCTGAAGACCTGCAATCGGCGCTGAGGGAAATGCGGGGTCTGGCCGTCGATATGGTCAAAACACGGGCAAACGCATTTCAGGCGCAGTCCGTCAGTGATCTTGAGGCCCATGCCGATACCGGGCTGACAATGCTCAACGGCTTGCTGAAGGCACTGAAGTCCGATGAGGGCGACGATGCGATGGAACGTGCCGAAGCGCTTGTATGCCATCTCAGCGATCCGGCGGCGATTAAACGGCTGCAAGGCGATCTGCCCGAAGTCGCCAAGGATGCTGCGCCCGAACGCGACAAAGCACGCGGTGCCCGGCGCGCAGAGTTGACCCGGCTTATCGACGCCATTCCCGGCATTGTCAGCACGCTGCCGGAATTCGGCCCTCTCGCAGAGGCGGTGCTTGAAGACGTTCGCAGCTGGCGCGAGCACCAGACACATCAGGAGGACACAATGGCCCAAGAGGACAAAAACGACGGTATCGAAACCATTTTGCAGGACATATCGCGCCAGATAGGGTTTATCGGCTCGTCAATGTCTCCGGTTCAGGGCTCTGCTAGCAGCGCAGGCGCTGGCACCTATCAAAATGTAGGTGCACAACTCATGGCCACTCTGGACGCCCTGTCGTTACCGCGTGACGGGGTGCAATTTGCCGGTGACAACCGGGTCGCTTCGGCTTCAGACATGTTGATCGACGGCTTGCTTGACGCCTATCGGCCAGTGGTCCGCAATGGCAACACGGTGTATGAACCTGGCCGCACCGAAGGCCGCGCCGTATCACGCAACATGCCGATCGAGGCCTTGGCGGGCGCATCGCGTGTGGCGGCGCGGCTTGTCCGGGCGGAGGCCGACGTGATCCTCGATATTCTGGACCGGCTACCCGACATGACCCGTTTTGAACTGCGCAGCGGAACGCCTTCGTTACGACGCGTGCGCGACCGCGTCGCCGATCAGTTCGACGATCTGGACGAGATGATGTCTGATGCGCTGGGTGTGAATCTGCCGCAGGCCTATTCGGCGATCAGTAGGGCGATCAAGGCAACCAGCGATTTTCTCGACTACGCCAATCTGGAACCTGAGTTCTATGAAATCATGAAAGAGCTCGGTCTTGATCGCTTCTTCAAGGACGGGCGCGACGGGCTTGCAACCGGCGACGAAACTTCCAGACGCCGCGCGGTGGTCCAGGGCGAAGAGAACCGTGCAGAGTTGCGCGAACTGGCGCAGGCCTATCATCGGCTCAGTGACTATGTCAGCCGGCCTCTATCGGACACTCTTGGCCGCACCGCTGCAAAACTGGACCGGCAATTGCTGGCGATCAACCGGTCTGCCATTGACCTGCGCTCGACATTGACCCGCTTTGGCACGTCGCAGATTGAACAGGATCTGATCAGCATCATCGACGGAGTCAATATGAGGATCACCGCCCCCACATCCAAAACGGGGGACAAATTCGACATCTCCATTGGCCAGCTCATCGGCTGGATCATCAAGACGTCCGAGGACAGCCAGACGCAATCGGGCAAAGTCACTGCCCTTGAAGCCCTTGATCTCGGCCTGTTGCGCGATGAGTTGCAGGCGCAGTCGGACGCACTGAAGGAACTGATGTGCAATTCCGACATGGTGCGCTTTTCGCTTGGGCTGGGGGCGGTGATGCGCCAGATCGAAGAGCTTCAGGCGCTGATCTGCAATGCCGTGGAAAGCGCGAAGGTGCTGGCCGGATCTGGTTCCCAAACGCGAACGAAGGAGGCCTGACAAATGGCGGACGAACGTGTGGATACACTTGACGAACTCAACGGTCTACTTGGAAGGCTACAAGCCTTGCGGGCCCAATTGGTGCGCGATGCCCGTGACGAGTTGGTGGAAAAACCCGGTCAGGCGGAATTGATCAATCAGTGGATCGCAGAGGCAGAGCGGGCGCTTATGGCCCTGACCGAGCGGCAGCCGGGTGAGGCCCCGAGTGACGGCGGGTTGATGCCGTTGATCGGTCTGGGCAACAACATTGCCAAGACGCTCGGCGACGGGGCTCCCGTCCCTCCAGTGCCCAATTACGACGACCAGATCAGCCGCGAGCGGATCTCTGCAATTGCCGACCTTTACTACATCTACCAGATGGAGCGGTTGGGGGCATTCCGGTCGGTTCTGAAGCTTCAGCATCTGTTCCGCTCCGGCGAGGTGAAGCTGTCCGACGGACCCGGTGCGATGGCGTTATTCCAATACGACCGCAAGCGGCTGTTACGCTATACACTGAGCGATCGGAAATCGGCCTATCGCAAGGTTTTTGGCTACACCGATGCAACGCCGCCCAGTGGCGCAGAGCCCAACGATCCGTTCCACGCCATGATGACCAATTTCTGCCGTCACGTGTCCAACTTCTTTCAGGACAAGCGCGTCTCCGAGGTGGTTCGGCCCAACAATACCCGCGAATCCTTTGGGTCGATGTCCATCGTCCGGCGTGCCGGGCTGGATCTACGGCACAATATCAAACAGGTCTCTTACGGGCATGTTGCGGTTCTGCGGTCCGAAGTCATGGGGCTGTTGCGTGACGCATTCGACATCCTCAATGCGCCGGATGTGCGTCACCTGTTTGGTGCCGACACCGGTTGGGATGTTCTTGAAGAAGTGCTCAAACGCTACCTGCAAGAACGCCCCATCACGTCGCAGCGCAACCGCATGGCGGTCACGGGGCGTGAAATCCTGCGCTGGCTTGGCGAGGAATATATCCTCACCGACGTCCGGACCGACTTCGAAGCTCTGCTCGAAGCCATCGTTGATGCAGCCGATGATTGGCTGACCAGTGCAGAGTCTGTCGGGCTTCGGTCGCAGCCCGGTCAGGGCAGCGCGCATGTCATTGATTTCCGGGCCAGCCGCCGGGTCGGACATCGCTGATTGATCAACTTGAGGCGGAGGGGGAAAATTCAAATGTCAGATGACTTCGACCAGCTGGATCACCCCTATGGTGCCAAAACTGAATTTGAGGCGTCTTGGGTCCAGCGATATCCCCCCGCGGTCAGGTCGGCCATAGCGCGTGGCGCGCCGAACTGGCAGCACGCGGTCCGGCTGGCGGTTCAATATGGTTTTAGCAGTCCAGCAGAGCTTACGGATATCGCCTTTTACATGCACTATCCCGACCTCAAGGGAAAGACGGTTCCAGAAGGCCATCCGCGCATCGCGACTTACAGCAGCACATGGAAACGGTTGAACGTTTGGGTGCGAAGCCTCCTTGGAGCCGGGCCTTCGCGCGGGACAACCGGCACCCTCAAGCGCTTTGCGTCGATCCGCCGTGTCTGGATGCACACCAACACCATCGCGGTGGTGAAAGGTGCAAGCAACCCGTCAGCCGCGCGACGTGCCTTGTGCGAAATGGCACCTACAGATGTGGTCATCGGCGTCAACGACGCGTCATGGGCAAGGGACGCCGGAAGGCGCAACCGCCCATTCCGGATTTACTCGTCAGCAAAGCTGAACACACAGTTTATGGAAGCCATCGACGAGATAAAAAGCTGTGGTTCCGCCATCCACTACATGTCGTGGATCACGCCGCGTCGAAACTGGTGTCAGGGGATGGTTGACACGATGTTCGAGCTTTGCGCTAGAACTGGTGCCCGTTCATTGCTTTTGGACGCCGAAGAGCCCTGGACCAAAGTCAAACCGAAAACCGGACCCCACCGTGATTTCGCCCGGGATATATTTGCGCCGATGATCGCCGGACGCCCATGTTGTTGCGGCGTCACCCATATTATCGCGCGAGGCGAGAACGACTATGTGTTCAAGAAGATCGCCCCTCTGATAGCCGCTTGTGACTACCACCTGCCGCAGGCCTACACCAATGGCACTCCTGGCAAGCGTCAGAAACTTGCGGTCAGTCGTTGGAAGGATTCGAATAAGACATTCGTCATGGGCCTTTCAGCGATGAACCGAGTTTCCTCCGCAGATATGTGGCAAGATCTGAAAACCACTGACGAACTTGGTTTGAGCGAGGTGTATTATTGGTCATACGGGCATTTGCGTAGCAAAAGTGCCCGCAAGCGACTTGACGTAGTCAAAGAAGCCTCAGACTTGGCGCGCTCCAACCATCCCGAACTACCGCCGCCACCACTGTGCCACATCCCATGGCCACTGTTCTGAGGGTCACCTTGTGAGAGGAGCAATTCGACGAGGATCAATCCGACGAGGAGCAATTTCGGCGTTCACTATTCAGACTTTATGCAGAGTGGCCGAATCTTCACTTGCGCCGTATACTCGCCAAGGTTGATTTCCAAGGATACTAGCTGCTTTTCCATAGCGGCTGATGTGCGCGATTAGCTCCTGCGTTCTCGGGAGCTTAAACGACACACAGACAGGATTGGAGGCAAATATGTTGGCCAGTTCGCCACATTCGACGGAGGCACTTCGACAGGCTGATCAAGCTGAAATATCGTCCGCGCATGAGCAAGCGACGGCGTTTCTGACCCCTCGTGAGCGAGAAATCGCTGTTCTGGTGGCCAAGGGGTTTTCGAACAAGGAAGTCGGACAAATCCTCGATATCAGCCACTGGACCGTGGCTGCGCATCTCAAAGCAACTTTCCTGAAACTGGGTCTTCGCCGCCGCGGTGAACTGGCTTATAGCTTGCGAGATGTTATCTAGTCGCAACGATGGCCCAAGACGGGAAGAACATCGCAAGATGCGTGGAGCCGAGCCGATCCGTAAGGTTCTGCCCCTCGCCCAATCGACCTTTTACGAACTGCGCGCTATTGCGCATCTCAGCGCGCGTCCGCATTGATCCGGCTCATCGCCTGCGCGCCAATGGCGAAACTCTCGCGCCGCGCGGGCTGGTCAAAGATATGGCCGGTCAGAAGCACCTCATCGGGGCGATAGCGCGTGATCAGATCGCGCAGTTGCGTCTCGACCTGATCGGGCGTGCCCACTGCCGCGACGCGCAGCGCGGACTCGGCCATCTTGATTTCGGGCGCGCTCGCCACCGATTTCAGATCATCAACCGGCGCGGGCAGCGGCCCGGCCATGCCACGGCGCAAATTGATAAACCCCTGCACCATGGACGAGCGCATGCGCCGTGCCTCATCCTCACTCGCGGCGGCGAACAGGTTTACCGCCAGCATGAAACAGGGCGCATCGGTCACGCCGGGGCGGAACCGGTCGCGATAGATCGCCACCGCCTCGCCCAGCATATCGGGGGCGAAGTGGCTGGCAAACGCATAAGGCAGCCCCAGATGCGCGGCCAGTTGCGCGCCAAACAGCGACGAGCCCAGCATCCAGACCGGCACATTGGTGCCCATGCCCGGCACTGCGCGCACGCGCTGACCGATCTGTTCGGGGCCAAGAAAGCCCAAGAGTTCGACGACATCCTCGGGAAAGCGGTCGCCGCCGCCCAACCCGCGCCGCAGCGCCTGCATGGTGGCGGGATCGGTGCCCGGCGCGCGCCCCACACCCAGATCAATCCGTCCGGGATACAACGTTGCCAGCGTGCCGAACGCCTCGGCCACCTGCAACGGCGCGTGATTGGGCAGCATGATGCCCCCTGCCCCGACGCGGATACGGTCCGTCTGCCCTGCCACATGGCCGATCAACACCGCCGTGGCCGCGCTGGCGATGCCTGTCGAGTTGTGATGCTCGGCCAACCAGAAGCGGTGATAGCCCAGACCCTCGGCATGCTGCGCCAGTGCCACGGTATTGGCCAAGGCATCCGCCGGGGTCGCACCTTGCGGGATGGGCGAAAGGTCGAGAATGGAAAAAGGGGTCATCGGGCGCTCCTGTCTTGGCCTGCCTCATCTAGGTCGCCAAGCGCGCTTGCACACCCCACCTGCCGCAACGAAAAAGGCGCGCAAGGTTTCCCCGCGCGCCGTCATGTCAAATCGACCTTCGCTTAGTTGCCAAGCTGCATCCGCTCCATCAGCGCGCCGGTTTCTTCTGCGGGTAGCGAGGCTTTGAGCGCCATCCAGATCACCACGAGCGACCAAGCCGCCACCAGCACCATGCCGGTCCAGAACCCGACAAGCGCAAAGCCATGTCCCGTCGCCCCCAGCGCCGAAAGCACCCACATGCCGCCAAACCATGCGGCCAGCCACGCGATATTGCCCCAGCCAAACTCGGAGGCCGGTTTTTTCTGCACGATATGGAAGACAAACGCATAGATCGCAAAACCCGCCCCCAAGATCAGGAACAGCACCGAGTTAGTGTAAAATCCGGTCCAATAGATCACGAGGTTGGAGGCGATAAACGCCAGCGGCGCCAGCAGACCCGCGCCTGCCAGTTTGAACGCGCGCGGCGTATTGGGCTGACTGCGGCGTAGCACCATCAACACGATCGGACCCAACCCGTAGGTCAGCACTGTGATCGAGGTGATATAGCCCACCAGCAATTGCCACGCCGGGAACGGCAACAGGAAGAACACACCAACAGCCCACATCACCACAACCGCCAGCCACGGAACGCCCGAATGGGTCGTCTTGGTCAGGGATTGCGGCCCGCTATCGGTTTCGCCCACCGCATAAAGAATACGCGAGCCGCCGGTAACATACATCAGCCCTGTACCGCCGGGCGACACATAGGCGTCGATATACAGCAGCAGCGCCAGCCACCCCATGCCCAGCGTTGCCGCCAAGCCTGCGAACGGCCCGGCAGAGCCAACAAAGTTCAGCTTCGACCAGCCGTCTTTCAGATCAGCGGGCGACAGCGCCATGATGAACGCGACTTGCAGCAAGACGTAGATGACAGCCGCCAGCAGCACCGAGCCGATCACCGCAAGCGGGATATTGCGCCCCGGATTGGAACTTTCTCCGCCTAAATCAATTGCGGTGCGAAAGCCGAGAAACGAGAACACGATGCCCGCCGCAGGGATCGCGGTAAACATGCCTTGCGAGCTATAGGTGCCAGCAGCCGCGTGCCACACGCCCCAATGCGAGGACGCCGCAATCAGCCCCACGACGGTGATCAGCGGCACAGCGATCTTCCACCATGTCACGGTGTTATTGACCCGCAGCAAGGCGCGGATCGCAAGCATATTGAGCAGCGCCAGCACGCTAAGCAGCACCGCCGAGGCCAGAAAGCCCATTCCCGTCAGCGTGCCCGATCCGTCTGCCTTGATGAAATAGGGCAGATAGTTATTTGCGTAAGTGACAATCCCCTCGGCCTCGACCGCAGGCACGGGCGCGTAGCTGAGAAACAGCATCCAGCCCCAAAGCCGACCCAGCGTTGCACCGTGGCTGGCATGGCTCATATGAACCAGCGCGCCCGATTTTGAAAACATCGTTGACAGCTCTGCGAAACACAAAGCAATCAGCATCACGATCCCCGCCCCGATGATCCAGGACCAAACGCTCAGCGGCCCGGCGATTTTCGACGCGTGGTAAGCCCCGAACAACCACCCCGAGCCGATCATCGAAGTGGTGGAGGCAAACAGCAAACCGATCACCCCCGCGTCTCGGCGCAGCTTGCCGGTTCCTTTTCCAAAGTCTGTTGCAGTCATTCTAATTCCCCCCTGACAATGAAACCTCTCTTCAAGGCTCATCTTAGGGCAAGTGCTGATTTATCCCTGTGATTACACGCATTTGTGCAGATCTGCGATTGGTCGTGACGAAACCAAATTGTGATTTCAAGGTGAGGGGACGACCGCGAAATCGATTCCTCTGGCTCAATGCGCAAGAAAATTTTCTGCCCCAACGTAAGGTTAACGCCCTAACGCCCCAGCACACGCGCCATCACGCGCACCAGCCGTTTGCATGTACCACGATAGGGCGGCATCAAGGGCGCAATCGGGGCAAAGCGGTTTTCGAGAACCGATTTTTCGTAGCTGAACGCCTTGAACCCCCAAATCCCGTGCGCTGCCCCCAGTCCGGAATTGCCAATTCCGCCAAAAGGCAAGTTGAGATGCAGGAAATGCATCAAGGTCAGGTTGACCCCCAACGCCCCAGAGATTGACGATTGCGCGACCTTGTCGATTGCCGCGCGGTCGCGTTCAAATAGATAAAGCGCCAGCGGGCGCGGGCCGGATTCGATGCGCGCAAGCACGCCGTCAAGGTCGCCAAACGGGATCACCGGCAGGATCGGGCCGAAGATCTCGTCGCGCTCGACATCCATCTGCGCATCGGTGCCCATCAAGACCGTGGGCGCGATATAGCGGCTGTCTGCATCACTATCCCCGCCCGTCAGCTTGCGCGCGCCGCCGGTTTCAGCCTGCGCGATCATCCCTGAGAGACGTTCAAAATGGCCGGGGTTGATAATGCGGGCGAAATCGCGCGAGGCGGCTTGGGCAGCCTCATCGCGGCCATACATTTTGGCAATCGCAGCCTTTAGTTCAGCCAGAAACCGCGCCTCGACGGATTTCGCGACAAAGACATGATCGGGGGCGATGCAGGTCTGCCCGGCATTAGCAAATTTACCCCAAGCAATGATGCGCGCGGCGCGTTTCAGATCGGCCCCCGCGCCCACAATCACCGGCGATTTGCCCCCCAGCTCAAGCGTGACCGAGGTCAGATGCTTGGCCGCCTGCCCCATCACGATCTTGCCGACGCGCGGAGAGCCGGTGAAGAAGATATGATCGAAGGGCAGTTCCAGCAGCGCCTCGCTAACCTCGACCCCGCCCTCACAGACTCTGACAAGATCTTCGGGCAGCGCCTCGGCCACGATCTGCGACACCGCGGCAGCACTGGCGGGTGCGAGTTCCGAGGGTTTGATCACCGCCGCACAGCCCGCAGCAAGCGCCGATACCAGCGGCCCCAAGGCCAGATTCACCGGGTAGTTCCAAGGCGAGATAATCAGCGCCACGCCCTTGGGTTGGGGCAGGATGCGCGCACGCGTGCCAAAGGACGCCAGCGTCGCAGGCGCGCGGCGCGCACGCATCCAGCGTTTGAGGTGGCGCAACGTATGCGAGATTTCGGCCTGAACGGGCATGATCTCGGTCAGGCGCACCTCGGTTTCGGGTTTGTCAAAATCCTGCGCCAAAGCGGCAATGATCGGCCCCTCAAACTCACGCAGGGTCTTGCGCAAGGAGATCAACGCCGCACGCCGTTCGTTATAGCCAAACTGCGCGCGCCGCTCGGCATTGCCCATATTGAGGCGCGAAAATATCTTGTACAATTGCGCCTGATGGGCCTGCGTTTCAGCGTCCATACTCACTCCTTGGATCCTGCACGACGGTGGCTCATTTGTAGTGATTTCAACGCTTTCCAGATCGGTTGCGCCCACGCTAACAGTGCGCAGGCACGACCTCAAGGCGCATCATTGCCTTGCACGATCTCGTTATTTCTGCACCGCAATCTACGCAAATCTGCATGTGCTGTGCGAAAATACCCATACTATTCTGCGCGATTAGGTGCTTGCCCGACACCGCACACACTTGCAAAACTTGTGCAAGAATCGGAGATTAAATAAACGAGCGTTCAATTTATCCAAGTCTCTGGGGAGGAATGTCATGGATTTCGCACTTAGCGAGGAGCAACAGGCCATTTTCGATATGGCTTACGGCTTTGGTCAGGATGAGATCGCCCCACATGCCCGCGATTGGGAATCTCAGGGCACGATCCCCAAAGATCTATGGCCGAAAGTGGCTGCTTTGGGATTGGGCGGAGTCTATGTCAGTGAGGAATACGGCGGCTCTGGGCTGTCGCGCCTTGATGCGACGCTGGTCTTTGAGGCGCTCGCGATGGCCTGCCCGGCCGTGGGTTCGTTCCTGTCGATCCACAACATGTGCGGCGGCATGATCGACAAATTCGGCACTGAGGAAAACAAGGCGCGCTGGCTGCCCGACCTGTGCTCGATGGAGAAAATCTATTCCTACTGCCTGACCGAGCCGGGATCGGGATCAGACGCCGCCGCCCTGCGCACAAGCGCGAAACGCACAGACGCAGGCTGGGTGGTGAACGGCACCAAGGCGTTCATCTCGGGCGGGGGCTATTCTGACGTCTACATCGCAATGGTGCGTAGCGGCGAGACCGGCCCCAAGGGGATTTCCACCGTCATCGTGGAGGACGGCACCAAGGGGCTCAGTTTCGGTGCGCTTGAGGACAAGATGGGCTGGCGCGCACAGCCCACCGCGCAGGTGCAGTTCGACGATTGCGAAATTCCCGCCGTCAATCTGCTGGGCGAGGAAGGACGCGGTTTCACCTATGCGATGGCGGGGCTGGATGGCGGGCGGCTGAATATCGCGGCCTCGGCCCTTGGGGGCGCGCAGGCCGCGCTAAGCCAGACGCTGAACTACATGGGCGAGCGCAAAGCCTTTGGCAAATCGCTGGATCAATTTCAGGCGCTTCAATTCCGCTTGGCCGAGATGGAGGTCAAACTGCAATCGGCGCGCATCTTCCTGCGTCAAGCCGCGTGGAAGCTGGATCACAAGACACCTGATGCGACGAAATTCTGCGCCATGGCAAAGATGTATGTCACCGATGTCGCCTTTGACGTAGCCAACCAATGCCTGCAACTGCATGGCGGTTACGGCTATCTCGCCGATTACGGGATCGAAAAGATCGTGCGCGATCTGCGGGTGCATCAGATCCTTGAGGGCACCAATGAAATCATGCGCCTGATCGTCTCGCGCCAGATGCTGGCGGAGCGTGGTCAATGAGCGACGCAACCATGATCGCGCGCATCGAGGGGCGTGCAGGCCGGCTGACCTTCAACCGCGAAGGCGCGCTCAATGCGCTTGATCACGATATGGCGCTGGCGATTGAAACCGCGCTGGATAGCTGGCGCGATGACGCGTCGGTCGATCTGGTGATCATCGACGCGCACGGCGATCGCGCGTTTTGCGCCGGTGGCGATATTGCCGCCGTTTACCGCGCAGGCATCGAGGGCGATTATGCGCCGGGGCGTGATTTCTGGCGCGATGAATACCGCATGAACGCCAAGATCGCGGAATATCCCAAGCCCATCGTGGCCTTTATGCAGGGCTTTGTGATGGGCGGCGGGGTTGGCGTGGGCGGTCACGCCAGCCACCGGATTGTGGGCGAGAGCACGCAGGTCTCAATGCCCGAAAGCGGGATCGGCCTGATCCCCGATGTGGGCGGCACGTTGCTGCTGGCACGCGCCCCCGGTCATGTGGGCGAGTATCTGGGGCTGACGGGAACGCGGATGGTCGCGGCGGATGCGCTTTATGCGGGCTTTGCCGATCTGTTCGTGCCCGAAGCTGAGTGGGAAGACGCCAAGGACCGCCTAATCAAGACCGGCAACATTGACACGCTGCCAATGGCGCGCACTCCGCCTGCCCCCGGCACGCTCGCTGATCTGCGCGCCGATATCGACCGGATTTTCTGGGCCGAAGATCTGGCCGCGATTGTTGCCAAACTGGAAACGGCAGGCTCGGATTTCGCGACGCGCACGTTGAAAACGCTCTATCGCAACTCGCCGCTGTCGATGGCGGCCACCTTGCGGCTGGTGCGCATGACGCGCGCCAACCCTACGATCCGCGCCGCTCTGGAACACGAGTTCCGCTTTACCTGGCGCGCCGCCGAGATGGGGGATTTTCTCGAAGGGGTGCGCGCACAGATCATCGACAAGGATCGCGACCCGCACTGGAAACACACATTGGCATCGCTGCCGCCCGAAGATGTGGCAGCCATGCTTGAACCGCTGGGCCCCAATTGGGCCATCTGGGAGGAGAAACCATGAAAATTGCATTTATCGGACTCGGTAATATGGGTGGGCCGATGGCCACCAATCTGCTGGCCGCGGGCCATGAGGTCGTGGGGTTCGATCTCAGCGCTCCGATGCCCGAGGGCGTGACGCGCGCCGACAGTGCTGCTGCTGCCGCCAAACAGGGCGACGTCGTCATCACCATGCTGCCCAATGGCGCGATCCTGCGCGATGTGGCCGCCGAGGTGATCCCGGCGATGCAAGCAGGCGCTGTGTTCTGCGACTGCTCTACCGTCGATGTTGACAGCGCGCGCGCAGTGGCCGAGATGGCCGCCAAGCGCGGCCTCGGTGCGCTGGATGCACCGGTTTCCGGCGGCACGGGCGGGGCCACTAACGGCACTCTGACCTTCATGGTCGGGGGCGATGATGCGGCATTCGCCACGGTCAAGCCGCTGTTTGACATCATGGGCCAAAAGGCCGTGCATTGCGGCGCAGCGGGTGCAGGCCAATCGGCCAAGATCTGCAACAACATGATCCTTGGCGTGACGATGATCGCCACCTGCGAGGCCTTTGCGCTGGCTGACAAGCTGGGGCTGGACCGGGCGAAAATGTTTGACGTGGTGTCCACCTCGTCGGGGCAAAGCTGGAGCATGAACACCTATTGCCCCGCCCCCGGTGTGGGCCCGCAAACCCCGGCAGATAACGATTACAAACCGGGTTTTGCCGCCGAGTTGATGCTTAAGGATCTGCGACTCAGCCAGCAAGCCGCCGAAAGCGCGGATGCCGACACGCCGATGGGCCAGCTTGCGGCTGCGCTTTATGCCGCGTTTGTCGAGGCAGAAGGCGGCAAGGGGCGCGATTTCTCGGCCATGCTGCCCCGGTTTGAAAAACGCTCGCGCAAATAACGCTATCGCCCTGAGGGGAAACGCCGCAGCCCGCAAGTAATCCTTGCGGGCTGCGTATGCATATCTATATGCAAGTTGTAAGGGAGCGATCAATCCGAAAGGGATTCAGTATGTTCAAAAACAATGTTGGCGGTATTGACCGCATCGTGCGCATCGTGGTGGGTCTCGCGCTTATCCTGTGCTTCTTCCTGTTTCCGGCAGCGTCCTATCGCTGGCTGTTCCTGATTGGAATCATTCCGCTGGTCACTGGTTTGCTGGGCACTTGCGCGCTATATTCGATCTTCGGGATCAAAACCTGCAAGCGCTGATTGTTACGGCGATCTAAACCCAAACCCGTCAAAGGCCGCAGCGCTTTTGGCGGGTTTTTCTTGCGCCGCGGCGATGACTGGCGTTCTTGACCGACTTGGCGGGGCTGGCTAACACAGTGGCATGAAACACGTCGTGCTTGCCCTGCCCCTGACCACCTTGGCTCTGATCGCGCTGACGCATGCGGCTTGCGCGCAATCCAGCACGCCCGAGGTCATGCGCGCGGGCAAACGCCCTGCCCCCGAAAGCGCGCAAACCAAGCCAGATGAACCCGAGTGCAAGACGCTCACCTCTGGAAGCACCTTCTGCAAGGTCACCGAGAACGGCGTGTCGCGCTGGGTGTTGCAAGGCAAGCTGCGCGCTGACTACGAAGTCGGAGACACTTTTCCCATCTATAAGCACTCGATGCTGATGGATCTGCGCCGCTACAAACTGCCCCCGGTGACCGGGCCTTGGCGCTACTATATCGTGCGCGGCATGATTTACCGCGTTGATAGCAAAAGCAAAAAAGTCACGAAAGTGGTCGGGCCGACCTATGCCCGCTAGCAGTTGTGGCGCGCGCTATTGCGCCGCCACCTTCGCCCCCAACATTGGCGCCAGATACTGCCCGGTATAGCTGCGCGGGTTTTGCGCAACCTCTTCGGGGGTGCCGGTCGCGACGATCTCACCGCCGCCATCGCCACCTTCGGGGCCAATGTCGATGATGTAATCGGCGGTCTTGATCACATCGAGATTGTGCTCGATCACCACCACCGTATTGCCCTGCTCGACCAGCGAATGCAGCACCTCGAGCAGCTTGCGCACATCCTCGAAATGCAGCCCCGTCGTAGGCTCATCCAAGATATACAACGTCCGCCCCGTGGCGCGTTTGGACAGCTCTTTGGACAGCTTCACACGCTGCGCCTCACCGCCCGACAGCGTCGTCGCCTGCTGGCCGACCTTGATATAGCCAAGGCCCACCTCCATCAGCGCATCCATCTTTTCGCGGATGCTGGGCACGGCCTTGAAGAACTCTTGCGCATCCTCGACTGTCATATCAAGAACGTCTGCTATGCTTTTGCCTTTAAACAGAATTTCTAAAGTCTCGCGATTGTAACGCTTGCCTTTGCAGGTCTCACATTCGACGTAAACATCGGGCAAAAAGTGCATCTCGATCTTGATCACGCCATCGCCCTGACAAGCCTCGCAGCGCCCACCCTTGACGTTAAAGCTGAACCGCCCCGGCTTGTAACCGCGCGCTTTGGCCTCAGGGAGGCCCGCAAACCAGTCGCGGATCGGGGTGAAGGCCCCCGTGTAAGTGGCTGGATTCGAACGCGGAGTCCGCCCGATGGCGCGCTGATCAATGTCGATCACCTTATCGAGATGCTCCAACCCTTTGATGGTGTCGCAGGGTGCAGGAGTTTGGCGCGCACCATTCAACCGCATTGAAGCTGTCTTGAACAGCGTCTCGATAGTTAGCGTCGATTTCCCGCCCCCCGAAACACCCGTCACGCAGACAAATTTCCCAAGCGGAAAATCGACCGTAAGATCCTTGAGGTTATTCCCGCAAGCCCCTACAACCGTTACCTTTTTCTTGTTTCCTTTGCGCCGGCTCAAAGGCACCGCAATCTCGCGCGTGCCCGACAGGTATTGCCCCGTGATCGAGGCCGGATCGGCGGCAATTTCATCGGGCGTACCGCGCGCGATGATCTGCCCGCCATGCACCCCCGCGCCGGGACCGATATCAAAGACGTAATCGGCATGGCGGATTGCGTCTTCGTCATGCTCGACCACGATCACCGTATTGCCTTGATCGCGCAGGTTTTTCAGCGTTTGCAACAGGCGGTCATTGTCGCGCTGATGCAGCCCGATTGAGGGTTCATCGAGCACATAAAGCACCCCGGTCAGCCCCGACCCGATCTGACTTGCCAAGCGGATACGCTGGCTTTCCCCGCCCGAAAGCGTGCCCGCCGCGCGGCTCATCGTGAGGTAATCCAGACCGACATTTACAAGGAATCCAAGACGTTCGCGAATTTCCTTAAGGATTGCGGCGGCGATTTCGTTCTTTTGCTTGGACAGTTGGCCGGGCACGCCGGCCGCCCAGTCATGCGCCTCGCGGATCGACATTTCCACGACCTGACCGACATGCAAGCCGCCAATTTTCACCGCCAGCGCCTCGGGGCGCAGACGGTAGCCGCCGCAGGTGTGACAGGGGCGATTGTTCTGATAACGCTCCATCTCTTCGCGCGACCACGCGCTATCGGTTTCACGGTAGCGGCGCTGCATGTTGGGGATGATGCCCTCAAAGCTGCGCGACACCTCATAGACACGCCCGCCCTCGTCAAAGCGGAACTTGATCTCGTCCTCGCCGGACCCGTGCAGGAACAGGTTTTGCACCTTTTCCGGCAGGTCTTTCCAAGGCGTCTTACGATCGAACCCGTAATGTTTGGACAAGGATTCAATGGTTTGCGTGTAGTAAGGCGATTTTGAGCGCGCCCAAGGCGCCAATGCCCCGCCTGCCACACTCAGCGTCACATCGGGCACCACGAGGCGTTCGTCAAAGAACAGCTCAACCCCCAGCCCGTCACAGGCCGGACACGCCCCGAACGGCGCGTTGAACGAGAACAGCCGCGGCTCGATTTCAGGAATCGTAAAGCCCGACACCGGACAGGCGAAGTTTTCCGAGAAGGTCACGCGCTCGGGCTCGGTTCCCTCTTCGGCCTCACGCGGGGCGCTTTCGAAAATCGCGATGCCATCGGCCAGATCAAGCGCGGTGCGGAAGCTATCGGCCAGCCGCGTCTCCATCCCCTCGCGCACAACGACGCGATCCACCACCACATCGATATTGTGGCGGAATTTCTTGTCCAGCGTCGGCGGGTCTTCCAGCTCGTAAAACGCGCCATTCACCTTGACGCGCTGAAAGCCCTGCTTGCGTAATTCAATGAATTCCTTGCGATATTCGCCTTTGCGGTCGCGCACGATCGGCGCAAGCAGGTAGCCGCGCGTGCCCTCCTCCATCGCCATGATGATATCGACCATGTCCTGCACCTGCTGGGCCTCAATCGGCTCGCCGGTGGCGGGGGAATAGGGCGTGCCTGCGCGCGCAAATAGCAGGCGCATATAGTCGTAAATCTCGGTGACCGTGCCCACGGTCGAGCGCGGGTTCTTGCTGGTGGTCTTTTGTTCAATCGAAATCGCGGGCGACAGGCCCGAGATATGATCGACATCGGGTTTGCCCATCATATCAAGGAATTGGCGCGCATAGGCCGACAGGCTTTCGACATAGCGACGCTGCCCTTCGGCGTAGATCGTATCAAACGCGAGGCTCGATTTTCCCGATCCCGACAGCCCCGTAATCACCACGAACTGATCGCGCGGAATATCAAGATTGATATTCTTGAGGTTGTGTTCGCGCGCGCCGCGCACTTCGATGAACTTCTGCTCAGCCATTCAAGCCCCCGGGGTTTCCTGCTCCTAGATAGGGGTTGGCGGGCGAGTCTCCAATGGAAAAACGCGAACGAAGCGCGAACTTTGGCTCTTTCTCGCCTCTTTGATCGTCCTGCGCGCGCCGCAGCGGTTCAAATCCCGCTCAAATTTCCGGCACTTTCGCGACAAATTCGTAGTTTTGAATGTATTTTTTCCCGATGCCACCTTAAACCCCCTTGAATGCGTGGCGTGATCTGCCACATCAGGCAGGACCGGGCTGCGGCCCCAGAGATGACAAGAGGTATCGAGATGTTCAACTTCCTTCGCCCGTCGGGCAACCAAGTCGGCAAGATCGACCCGAAATCCGCCGTAGCCCAAGCCAAATCGGGCGAACTGGTGGTGATCGATGTGCGCGAGGGCATGGAGGTCAAAAGCTCGGGTAAGGCCAAAGGCGCGCTGCATATCCCGCTAGCGACCTTGAAAATGAAATGCGACCCGTCCAGCCCGGAAAAACACCCCGATCTAGACACTTCCAAGCCGGTCGCACTCTATTGCGCCTCGGGCGCGCGATCAGCCGGGGCGGCGCAGATGCTTGCGCAGATGGGCTATGAAACGGTCTACAATATCGGTGGCCTTTACGATTGGCACGCCGCTGGCGGCGAAGTCGAACGCTAAGCACACCGCAGCACACACAGCCTAAAAAGGGGCCAATCTCGGCCCCTTTCTTGCACCCAGTTTCCTGAGCAATTGATCGTGCGCCCTGACGCGCGCCCCGCCAAGGCAAAACATCCAAACTTAGGCGATGCATAGCGCGGTCTTTGTGCTATTTCCCCCTTATGGACATCGTCGTCGTCATCACCGTTATCGCGTCACTCTTCGTCGTGATCGCCGCAGCCGAGCCGCTCGCGGCGCGTTTACGCCTGCCCTATAGCGTGATCCTCGCCATGGTGGGCGTGCTGATCGGCATGGGCGCGATCTTTTTTCTGCGCACGGATCTGACCGACGCGCTTAACCCCGTGGCCGAGGCAATCGTCGGCCTTCCGATCCGCTCGAACGTCTTTTTGTACGTCTTCCTGCCAACGCTGCTGTTTCAGGCCACTCTGGGGATGAACCTGCGCCGGATGCTGGATGACTGGGTGCCGATTCTGGTGCTCGCGGTCGTGGCGGTGGTGGTGGCGACTGTCAGCGTGGGCTACGCGCTGTCATGGGTCAGCGCGCTGCCGCTCGCGGCGTGTCTGCTGATCGGGGCCATCGTATCCACCACCGATCCGTCCGCCGTGGTGTCGATCTTTCGCTCGATCTCAGCCCCGCGCAGGCTGGCGCGCATAATTGAGGGCGAAAGCCTGTTGAATGATGCCGCCGCCATCGCGATTTTCGGTCTGTTCATGAGCTTTGTGATGCTGGGCGTGCCCGATCCCAGTTTCAGCGATGCGCTGGCCCGTTTTCCCGTTTTGATCGCGGGCGGGGCATTTGCGGGATGGCTGGCGGCGCGGATTGCGGTCTGGCTCATGGCGCTGTTTGGCCGGTTCGAGTTGGCGCAGCTTTCGATCTCGGTCGCGCTGCCCTATCTTGCCTATATCGGGGCCGAGCAAAGCATCGGGGCCTCGGGGGTGATTGCGGTCGTCGCAGCGGGTCTGACGCTGAACCTGACCGCGCCGGGGCGTTTACCACCCCAATCTTGGGTGAACCTGCGCGAGCTGTGGGATGTGCTGGCCCATTGGGCGGGTGCGTTGATCTTTATCCTCGCCGCTCTGCTGATCCCGCGGCTTCTAGAAGAGGTGCGGCTGTCGGATTTCGTCCTGGTCGGTGTGGTGGTTCTTGCCGCCATCGCGGCGCGGGCGGTTATTCTATTCGCGCTGCTGCCGCTTTTGACGTTGCTCAAACTCTCGCCCGCGATTGAACGCCCCTATCGCGTCGCGATACTGTGGGGTGGCTTGCGCGGGGCGGTGACGCTGGCACTGGCGCTTGCGGTCACCGAAAGCTTTCGTGTGCCGCCCGAAACCAAGCGTCTTGTTGGCATCCTCGCCACCGGCTTCACGCTGTTTACACTAATCGTGCAGGGGACCACGCTACGCTCGGTGATCGGCTGGCTGGGCCTCAACCGGCTCTCCCCGATTGACGAGGCGCTCTCGCGCCAAGTCGTCGCCGTGGCGCTACAAACCGTGCGCGAAGACGTGGCGCGCACTGCTGAAAATTATGACCTCAGCCCCAATATCGTGCGCTCCGAGGCCAAGCGCTTTGGCAAGCGACTGGATGGGGCTGTGAAGGGGGCCGAGGACAGCGCCGATATTCTGGATCGCGACCGCGTCACATTGGGGCTGATCGCGCTGGCTGGCCACGAGCGCGACACCATCCTTGCCCGCCTGAAAGAGCGCACGATCTCCTCGCGCATGGCCGAACAAATCCTGTCAGATGCGGATCGCCTGATTGAGGGCGCGCGCAGCGGCGGGCGCAGCGGATACCAGCGCGCGGCGCGCAAAAGCGTCGCCTATGGCCGGGCGTTTCGCGGCGCGGATCTGGCGCATCGCCGGCTTGGCCTGTCCAGCCCGCTGGCGCGCATGACCGCAGACCGCTTTGAACATCTTTTGGCGCAGCGCTTAATCCTGCGCGACCTCGGCTCATTCATTCGGGGCCGGATTTTGCGCATCCACGGTCGACGCGTAGCCGACCTGCTGCAAGAGCTGCTGTCGCGGCGCATCGAGGCGGTGGAAACTGCGCTGGAGGGGTTACGCCTGCAATATCCGGGCTATGCCGAGGAACTCGAACGCCGTTTCATCCGCCGCACCGCCCTGCGCCTTGAGGAACGCGAATACACTGCCATGCGCGAGGATGAGCTGATCGGGGCCGAGGTCTACACCGCCCTGATGCAGCAACTTGCGACGCGGCGTGCCAAAGCCGAGCAACGCCCGACCCTTGATATCGCCTTGCAGCGTGTCGAGCTGGTCCGACAGTTCTCCTTGTTCGCAGATCTCGACACGGTGGCGTTGAAACGGTTGGCGCGCGCGCTTCGGACGCGACACGTCAATGCGGGCGACAGTATCATCCGCAAGGACAGTGCCGCCAAAAGCGTGTTTTTCATCGCCTCGGGCGCTGTTGAACTAGAGGTTGCGGGCCAGACATGGCGACTGGGTCGGGGCGAGATGTTCGGCCAGATGGCGATCTTAATGAACAAAACGCGCCGCACCGAGGTGCGCGCAATTGCGCCCTCAACGCTGTTGGTTCTGGATGAGACGCGCTTTCGCCGCCTACTCAACCGCAGCAAAGCCCTGCAAGAGGCGGTGCGCGCAAGTGCGCAAAAACGCGGGATTGTTCTGTCTGCTCTCAGTCCCGAGCTTGCGAAAAAACCCTGATTTCGGGGCCAGATTGCGCGCGCCCAATCCGCGGCAACTCCCGCCTGTCAACGGAACCGCCCCCAATGGGTAAAATGCCATTGCTTTACTGGCTCTGCGATCTGCCTCAGCCTTACGAGAATATTTTACCTACGGCAAAAGGGCGCATCCTCAGATGAAAATCGGCTTTATCGGACTTGGCAATGTTGGCGGAAAACTTGCGGGCAGCCTACTGCGCAACGGTTTCGATCTCAGCGTGCATGATCTCAACGCGGGCCTTGTTGCCAAGTTTGTCGCCCTTGGTGCCAAATCCAGCAGCACCCCGCTGGCGATGATGCGCGATTGCGATGCGGTGATCACCTGCCTGCCCTCGCCTGCGGCCTCGGCGGCGGTGGTCGAGGAAATGCTGCCCGCCGTTGATTCCAGCAAGATCTGGATGGAGATGTCCACCACCGACGAAGCCGAGGTCAAACGGCTGGCGACCCTCGTCAAGGACCGTGGTGGTGCGGCGATGGAATGTCCGGTGTCGGGCGGCTGCCATCGCGCCGATACTGGCAATATCTCGATCTTTGCGGGTTGTGATCGCGCGACGTTTGAGCGGATGCTGCCCACGCTGACCACGCTTGGTCGGCGCGTGCTGCATACTGGCGACATTGGCACGGCCTCGGTTTTGAAAGTCATGACGAACTATCTGGCGACCGCCAATCTGCTGACATGCTGTGAGGCGTTGGTGACGATGAAAGCCGCCGGGGTGGATTTGAACACGACCTATGAGGCGATGAAAATTTCGTCTGGCACGTCCTTTGTGCACGAGACCGAAAGCCAGCTAATCCTGAACGGCTCGCGCGATGTGTCTTTCACGATGGACCTTGTGAAAAAGGATATCGGCCTGTTCCAGAAGATCGCCGATCAGGCAGGTGTGCCGCTGGAAATCAGCCCGCTGATGGTTGAGATTTTCAATGATGGCATCGCGCGCTTTGGCGAACGCGAACTGTCGCCCAACATCATCCGCCGTCTCGAAGAGGCTACGGGGCTCGACATCACCGCCCCCGGTTTCCCGTCGGAACTGTTTGACGACGAACCCGAAGAAGCGGGCTATGAGGTGATCCCGACAGGGCGCGCAGCCCCCGCCACCAAACCCGCCATGGCCGGGGAGTAGGCGCGATGGTAGACGCATCCTCAATCCCGCCCACACGCGCCAACCTTAACCATTGGACCGAACGCGCCGATCTGGCCGCAACCTTTCGCTGGGCGGCACGGCTGAACATGCATGAGGCGGTGGCGAACCATTTCAGCCTTGCGGTGAACGCATCCGGCACCGAGTTCCTGATCAACCCCAACCAGATGCATTTTTCGCGCATCAAGGCGTCGGATTTGCTGCTTCTGGATGCCGACAATACAGACGCGCTAGAGGCCGCGAATGCGCCTGATCCGACCGCGTGGGGGCTGCATGCCGCGATCCACCGGACCTGCCCGCATGCGCGCTGCGTGATGCATACGCATTCGATCTGGTCCACCGTTCTGGCCTGTCTTGCCGATAGCACCCTGCCCCCGATCGACCAGAATACGGCGACGTTTTACAACCGCTATGTGGTGGATGACGCCTTTGGCGGACTGGCCTTTGAGGAAGAAGGGCTGCGCTGCGCCGCGATGCTGTCGGACCCGGCCAAAAAGGTGATGATCATGGGCAATCACGGCGTTCTCGTGGTCGGCAAAAGCGTCGCCGACACCTGGAACCGGCTGTTTTATTTCGAACGTGCCGCGGAGACCTATATCCGCGCGCTGCAAACCGGCGAGCCGCTGCGCATTCTCAGCCCCGAGATCGCCGAGAAAACCGCAACGGAACTTGATGACTACCCCGGCCAAGCCGAGGCGCATCTGGGCGAGCTGCGCGCCATTCTGGATGCTGAAAACAACCCCTACGCCACCTAACCCACCTGTCTTTTTGGAAAAAGGATGGAACTGCGATGACGGACATACCCCTTAATCTGCGCGAGCATGGCATGATGATCGGCCTGCCCGATGGTGAAGCTTATTTCAACTATTACTGGCTGCGCGATGCCTGCATCTCTTGCATCGACCCGCAAACGCGCGAGCGGGTATTTGACGCCTCGGAACTGGCCAAACCGCCGCGCGCCAGTTCGGCGATGATCGATGGCGATATGCTGGTGATCGCGTGGCACGATGAGGCGCAGGCCTCGCGCGTGCCGATGTCGCTGTTGGCGCAAGTCGCGCGCGATGGCCGCGCCCCCGACCCTGCCGCGCTGCCGCGCAAGCTGTGGTATAGCAATCACCTGCCCGCGATTGCGCGCGTTGACCAAAGTGCCGTGCTAGAGACCGAGGCAGGCCTTGCGCGCCTGACCCGCGCGCTGATTGAGGACGGCATTGCCGTTGTGACCGGCATGGATAAAACGAGCGAAGCCCTGCCCCGACTGGTCAATTCCATTGGCTCGGTCACGCCATCTGCCGAAGGGCTGTTTTTCGATGTGCGCGTTGAAGTCGAGCCGACCAACCTTGCCTTTACCGCTGGTCCGCTGGAAATGCACACCGACCTGCCCGGCGAGGAAAACGCGCCCGGCGTGCAGTTTTTGCACTGCCTTGAGAACACGGTCGAGGGCGGGTTTTCGCTGTTTCTCGATGGCGCGGCAGTGGCCGAGGCGTTGCGCAGCGAAGACCCCGACGCGTTCGAACTGCTCGCCACGCATGATATCCCGTTTTTCTATCGTCACAACAACTGGGATTACCGCGCCCATCAGCGCGTGATCGAAACTGATCCGGAGGGCAGTGTCACAGGCGTCACGATTTCGCAGCATTTACAAGACACTATCGACCTGCCCCAAGAGTTTCTGGACAGCTACTACCCCGCGTTCATCAAATTCATCCGCATGATGCGCCAAGAGCGGTTCCTGCTGCGGTTCCGCTCTGAGGCGGGGAATTGCGTGGTGTTTGACAACCACCGGATCGTGCATGGCCGCGAGGGTTATGTCGCCGAAAGCGGCAGTCGCCACCTGCGCGGCTGCTACACGGATCGCGGCGCGTTGCGCTCAACCTATCGGGTGCTGGCGGGCAAGGGGTTTGACGGGAGTGCGGAGGTTCCCGAGCGGCAAGTTAGCGCCTGAGGCCATCAGTTATGTCCTTAGTGAAACAGCAAAAAACGGCGCGATATCCTCGCGCCGTATTCCATTTTACAAAGGCGTTACCTTCAGGTCGTGAAAGGCGGGCGGACCTTGATTTCAAGGTAATCCTCCAGCCCCAAGCGCCCCCCTTCGCGCCCGTTGCCCGACTGCTTGAACCCGCCAAACGGTGATCCGTAATCTGCATCGCGCCCGTTGATATGAATGCCGCCCGCGCGCAGACGCCGCGCGACCCGCGTGGCGCGCTCGGCGCTGCCGGTCTGGATATAGGCGGCAAGGCCATAATCCGTGTCATTGGCCATCGCGATGCCCTCGGCCTCGGTATCAAAGGGCGTGATCACCAGCACCGGGCCAAAGATTTCCTCGCGCCAGATCGCCATATCCGGCGTGACATCGCAAAACACCGTCGGGCGCACGAACCAGCCGGTTTGTAGCGCTTCAGCCAAGCCCTCGGGACGGCCCAAACCGCCCGCCAGCAGCCGCGCGCCGCCCTCGATGCCCTTGGCGATCATGCCTTGCACGCGCTCGTATTGGATGGCATCAAACAACGGCCCGATGTGATCGCCCTCATTTGTAGGATCACCCACCGCCTGCGCCTCGGCGGCGACGCGCGCGATTTCCAACGCACTCTCGTAAGCGGGCCGCTCTACCAGCATTCGCGTGGGTGCGTCACATGACTGCCCGGTGTTGTAAAAACAGGCCGCGACGCCCTCGCGCACACGAGTTTCCAAGTCGCAATCGGCAAAGACCAGATTGGGCGATTTACCCCCCAATTCCAGTGTCACACGTTTGATCGTGGGGGCGGCATCACATGACACCGCACTGCCTGCGCGGGTCGATCCGGTAAAGGACATCATCGCCACATCCGGGTGACGCGAAAGTGCCGCCCCCACCGTCGGGCCATCGCCTTGCACAAGGTTGAACACGCCCGCCGGATAGCCCGCCTCATGCACGATCTCGGCGTAGATTTGCGCAGAGAGGGGCGTGTGTTCCGAGGGCTTCAAAACGCAGGTCGCGCCCGTCGCAAGCGCTGGCACCACCTTCAGCGCGATCTGGTTGATCGGCCAGTTCCACGGCGTGATCAAGCCACACACGCCAATCGGTTCTCGGCTGAGGATATCGCCATTGGTCAGGGTTTCTTCCTCCTCCAGCGCCTCAAGTGCAGCGATGAACCCCTCAAGGTGGCCAATCCCGGCATCGGCCTGCACCTCGCGCGCCATCGTGGCGGGCGCGCCCATTTCCGCCGTGATCGCGTGGGCCAAGTCGTTGATGCGGGCACGCGTGACCTTGGCAAGCGCGCGCAGCAGCGACAGCCGCTCAGACTTTGACGTCATGGAATAGGTTTCAAACGCGGTTTTCGCCGCAGCAACTGCACGATCCACATCAGCCGCGTTGCCTAGCGTCAGCTCGCCGATTTGGGCGTTGGTCGAGGGCGTTCGGATCGCCATTTTCGCCGTGGAATTGGGCACAACCCACGCCCCGTCGATGTAAAATCTGTCAATCGTAATCATGTCTGTTTTCCCCTACGGCGTCACATGGCTCTGGGCCATGTCCAGATGCAATGCGTCACTGCGATAGGCCATTTTCGCGACCGCTTCGTCGTCAATCTCGATTCCCAAACCGGGCTTGGTCGAGGGCAGGATATAGCCGTCTTCCCACTCGATTTCCCCCTTCACGCCTTGCATATAGGGGCCATCAAACGTGCCGATGCTTTCAAGGATCAGAAAGTTGGGCGAGCAGGCCGCGATCTGGATATTGGCCGCCGCCACAATCGGGCCGCAATACAGATGCGGCGCAATCTGGACCTGACGGGTTTCCGCCATTCCGGCGATCTTCTTGGCCTCCAGCAGGCCACCGACCCGCCCCAGGTTCATCTGCAAGATCGAGGCCGCGCCGGTTTCGATCAGGCGGGCAAACTCGTACTTGGTGCACAGCCGCTCGCCTGCCGCGATGGGGATTGAGGTAAACGCTGCCACTTGCGCCATATCGGCGGGGCTGTCGGGCGGCACCGGTTCTTCGAACCACAGCGGATCAAAGGGCTCAAGCGCGCGCGCCAGACGTTTCGCACCCGAGACGGTGAACTGCCCATGCGTGCCAAACAGCAGATCTGCGCGATCGCCAAAAGCGGCGCGGATCTCGCGGCAAAACGCGACCGAGCGGGTGATATCCTCGCGCCGGGGCTGGTGGCCGTCAAAGATGGTGAACGGTCCGGCGGGGTCGAATTTCAACGCCGTGAACCCCTGTTCAACCATGCCCAGCGCGACCTCGGCCGCCAGTGACGCATCATTGTAAACATTGGGCGTTTCGGGGTCGGGATAGACATCACCGCTGGCAGGATAGACATAGGAATAGCTGCGCAGCCGGTCATGCACGCGCCCGCCCAGCAGCGCGTGAACCGGCTTGTCCGCCGCTTTGCCCAGAATATCCCAACACGCCATTTCCAGCCCGCTGAACGTGCCCATCACGCTGACATCAGGACGCTGCGTAAAGCCCGCGCCATAAACCTTGCGAAACAGCAATTCCAACTGGCCGGGGTCTGCGCCCTCAAAGTGGCGCGCAAACATATCGCGCGCCATCGCGCAGCACACGTCAGGCCCGAATGTGGCGTTGTAAATCTCGCCCACTCCGGTAATCCCGCACGCGGTCGTCAGGCGCACAAAGATGAAATAGCGCCCGCCGTGGCGCGGCGGCGGATTTGCGATGACAAAGGTTTCGAGTTTTTCAAGGCGCATGTCGGCCCTTTCGTGGTGTAAAATTCAATCAGCCCGCGTCCTGCAAGATCATGTCGGCCGCGCGCATCGCCAGCATCATCGTCGGGGCATTGGTGTTGCCTGACGTAATGTTGGGAAAAGCCGAGGCATCCACAACCCGCAATCCGGCCACGCCATGAACTTGCAGCCGCGCATTCAGCACGGAATCCTGCGCCGTCTGCCCCATCCGGCAGGTGCAGCTTGGGTGATAGACGGTCGAGGCGCGGGTGCGGAAATCATCTAGCAAGGCGGCGTTGTCCATCGTGTTAAGTGCGGCACATTTCGGCCCCAAGGTGACCGCCTGCAATTCGGGCGTTTGTGACAGCGCGCGAATGGCACGGCTGGCGCGCAGGGCCGCTTGGCGGTCGGCCTCGGTTGCAAGCGAATTGGGCTGGATCGCGGGCGGTTCGCGGTAATCGGCTGAGCGGATCTGCACGGACCCGCGACTGGTTGGCCGACAGGTTTGGCCCGATAGCAAATAGCCCGCCGCGCGATCGAGAACGACCTTGCCTGCTGGCGTGATCTCGTAAGACGCGGGGTTGCAAAACAACTGCATATCGGGCGCGCTGGCGTCGGGGCTTGATCGCACAAATCCCCCGACCTGATTGACCGGCACCGCCAGCGGACCGCGCCGCGTCAGACCATAGCGAAGCCCGGCGCGCAAACGCCCCATTCGCCGCCCCAGAATGGTGTTGAGCGTATCGGTGTTGGCGCGAAACTGATGGGTGATCGCAAGGTGATCCTGCAAGCCCTGACCGACATGGGGCAGATCGTGGCGCGGCGTAATCCCGTGCGATTGCAACAGCGCCGCCGGCCCTACCCCTGACAGTTGCAGCAGTTGCGGCGTGTTGATCGCGCCCGCGCTCAGGATAACCTCATTATGGGCACTGACGCGGTGGGTCTGGCCCTGGCGCGTGTAGCTTAGGCCCGAGACCTTCGCGCCGATGAAATCCAAGCCGGTAACATGCGCGCGGCTCACGACCCGCAGATTGCGCCGCCGCATCGCGGGGCGCAAAAACGCATCCGCCGCCGACCAGCGTCGACCCTTGCGCACAGTGCTGCGATAACAGCCCAAGCCCTCGGCACCCTCAGCGTTCAGGTCATCCACCACTCCATAGCCCGCTTGCCCCGCCGCCGCCAAAAACCGGCGCGAAAACGGATGCATCTGATTGGATAAATCCTGCACCCAAATCGGGCCACCCTGCCCTGCATCGCGCGGACCTGTCTCCATCGCGTCATAAGTGGTGCGCACCGCGTTCCAGTGCCAGCCGTCGGCCCCCGCCCTGGCCCAATCGTCGAAATCACCGGGCTGGCCGCGCATATAGGCCATCGCGTTGATCGAGCTACAGCCCCCGATCACCCGCCCGCGCGGCCAATAGATCGACCGTCCGGCCAAGCCCGCGTCGGCATCCGTATGATAGCCCCAGTTCAGCGCCGGGTTGGCAAAGTTGATCGCATAGCCCACCGGAATCTTGACCCACAGACGCGCATCACTGCCCCCCGCCTCAAGCAGCAAAACGCGGAAGCGCCCGTTGCGCGTCAGGCGATCTGCCAGCACACATCCCGCCGAACCCGCGCCCACGATAACATAGTCGTATTCCTGAACCGGTTTCACGCCGCGCCCCGATATTGTCTTTGCCCTCCCAATGAGGCAGCAAGTGAGCCAGAGTGCAAACAACGGTATTGAGTGCTCACACCTCATATGTTTTTGAGCAGCTCGCATGGTCCGGGCATCGGCAAGGGCTTTGGCAGAAAAGAAGGCGAGGCTTCATGCGCAGATTGCCCCATGTCACTTGGCTCCGCGCCTTCGAGGCCGCAGCGCGTCACAGCTCGTTCAGCTCGGCGGCAGATGAGCTGCATCTGACCCCGGCAGCCGTCAGCCAGCAAATCCGCCTGCTGGAGCAGCATCTGGATATCCAGTTGTTCAAACGCCTCGCCAAGGGGGTCGAGTTGACCGATCTCGGGCAGGCCTACGCGCAACCGATCCGCAAATCGTTCCTTGAGATGCAAACGGCCACGGACGGGCTGTTCAGCGATAAGCGCAAATCGACGATCCGCGTGCGCTCGTCGATTTCGTTTGCGGCGTTGATCCTAGCCCCGCGCCTAAGCGCCTTTCGCCTTCAGCACCCCGAGGTCGAGATTGAACTGACCACGACGGTTTGGGCGGACCGGATGAGCGATGCCAGCATTGACCTTGATATCCGCTACGGCGAGGGAAACTGGCCCGAACACAATATCCATCGCCTTCAAATTGATCCCGCGACTGTCATCTGCCACCCCGACTATGCGCCAAGTTTGACCGGCCCCCCTGCCGAGGCGCTAAGCACTGCCGATATCGTGCAGATCGTGGGGTCGGAAACCGATTGGGACCGGATGCTAAAGCAATGCGGGTTTGAGGGTGCGCGCCCCGCGCATTGGATTAAAGCGGATTCGTCTTTGATCGCGCTGCAAATTCTGGGCGGCGGGCATGGCTGTGCGATCATCAGCGGGAGTTTCGCAAAGGAGGCACTGGACGCGGGTCGTCTGGTCGCGCCGTTTGCGCTGGAAATTCCGATGGCGCAAAGCTTTTTCGTAGTCGAGCGTGACGATCTGGGCGGGCGAACCGATGTCCGCGCCTTCATTGACTGGATCTGCGCGCAAGATTTGTGACGCGGCGCGCTTGCAGTTTTGCGTTTTAACAGGACCGAAAAGTGATTGCGCATCCTGCATTTATCGCCTATCGACGATAAGCGAAACAAAGGACAACCGGTGCACGAAAACGACGACACAATCGCCGACCTGGCCAAGGCGCTTGCCCATCCGATGCGCCTGCGCATTTTGCGGCTGTTACAGGCGACGCCCGGCTGCATCGGCGGTGATATTGTGGGCGCTGTCGGGCTGGCGCAATCGACGGTATCTGAGCATCTGCGCATCCTGAAAGCGGCAAGCGTCATCACCGGAGAAATCTCTGGCCCGCGCATCTGCTATGCGCTCAACCCTGCAGCCCTTGACCCGCTTGCCCGCTTTATCGGCGCGCTCACCCCGCCAGATGGCGATGCCTGCTGCGTACCAAATGACGAGGAACCGACATGAGCCTGTTTGAACGTTGGTTGACCCTTTGGGTCGCGCTGTGCATCTTGGCGGGGCTGATCTTGGGCAACCTGCTGCCCGGTATCTTCGGCGCATTGGCGAGTTTCGAATATGCCTCGGTCAACTTCGTCGTGGCGGTGCTGATCTGGGCAATGGTCTATCCGATGATGATCGCGATTGATTTCACCTCGCTAAAAGCAGTCGGGCAGCGCCCAAAAGGCCTGATCATCACGCTGGTGGTCAACTGGCTTATCAAGCCGTTCACCATGGCCGCGCTGGCGGTGCTGTTCTTTGATCACCTCTTTGCGGGGCTGATCGCGCCAGATCGTGCGCCAGAATATATCGCAGGGCTGATCTTGCTGGGGGCCGCGCCCTGCACGGCGATGGTCTTTGTGTGGTCGCAACTCACCAAGGGCGATCCGAATTATACGCTGGTGCAGGTATCAGTGAACGATTTGATCATGGTGGTGGCATTCGCGCCCATCGTGGCATTTTTGCTCGGCGTCACCGATATTTCGGTGCCTTGGCAGACGCTGATTTTGTCGGTCGTGCTGTATATTGTCATTCCGCTGATCGCGGGGGCGCTGACGCGGCAGGCGCTGCTTGCGCGCGGCGGTGTAGCGGCCGTTGATACCTTCACGGCGCAAATCAAGCCAATCTCGGTGCTGGGGTTGCTGGCCACCGTGGTGCTGCTGTTTGGCTTTCAGGGTCCGGTGATCCTTGCCCAACCGCTGCTGATTGCGCTGATCGCGGTGCCGATTGTGATCCAGTCCTATAGCATCTTCGCGCTTGGCTATGCTTGGGCTTGGGCATGGAAGTTGCCTCATAAAGTCGCCGCCCCCTGCGCACTGATCGGCACGTCGAATTTCTTTGAGCTGGCGGTGGCGGTGGCCATCGGGCTGTTCGGGCTGAACTCGGGCGCGGCCCTCGCAACCGTGGTCGGCGTGCTGGTCGAGGTGCCCGTGATGCTTAGCCTTGTCGCCATCGCCAACCGCACCCGTGCGCGTTTCCCCGCGTGAGGGTCGCGCGCGCGAACATCCCCCCCCACAGACCTGTGCATTTCTGCGCTTGACGGCGCGTGTTTACAGGCGTGAAACTGGCGTCGAAGCGCGGCGCGCGTCCCCATCATGTGGGGACGATCCCAAATTGTCTGCGCAGCTTAGGCCAAGGCACGGGCTTGCATCGCCTGCCCCCTTGGCGTCGTTCAGTAAGGAGCCCTCCCATGCGCCCTATTCATCCCCATCATCCTGTCAGACAGCGCCACCGCGCGCTTGAGGGCAACCACTGATGGCACAAAACACATCCGACACCGCCACAAGCGCCGATCCCTATGAGACGCTTGGCGTCAAGAAAACTGCCACGCAGGCCGAGATCAAGAAAGCCTATCGCAAGCTGGTGCGCACCAGTCACCCCGATATAAACCCCGATGATGCGGGCGCAGAGGCGCGCTTTGTCAAAGTCTCAGCCGCCTATGACCTGCTCAAAGATCCCGAGACACGGGCGCGCTTTGATGCGGGTGAGATCGACGCCTCAGGGCAGGAAAAACCGCAGCGGCAGTATTATCGCGACTACGCGGACGCCCAACGTTCAAGCCGTGACAGCGCCGGATTTGATAGCGCAGGTTTCGAGGGCATGGACCCGCAAGATATTTTTGCCGAGATGTTTCGCCAACGCGGCGGCGGCGGTCAACAAACCCACGGATTTTCGGCGCGCGGGCGCGATCTGGGCTACACGCTGGAAGTGCCATTTCTGGATGCGGCGCGCGGTGGCTCGGCCCATATCACCCTGCCGGGCGAGGGCCAGATTGATCTGAAAATCCCCGCCGGATTGCGCGACGGGCAAACCCTGCGTCTGCGCGGTAAGGGCGGCGAGGGTCTGGGCGGTGGCCCGCGCGGCGATGCGCAGGTCAAGATCCATGTCCAGCCTCACCCGCTGTTTCGCCGTGACGATGACACCATCCTTCTGACGCTGCCGATCACGCTGGCCGAGGCGGTTCTGGGTGCCAAGGTGACGGTGCCCACGATCCACGGCGATGTGGCGCTTTCGATCCCGAAAGGATCGAGCAGTGGCCGCGTTTTACGCCTGCGCGGGCGCGGTGTTGAACGCAAGGGCAAAGCGGGCGACCAGCTTGTAGAGCTGCGCATCGTGCTGCCCAAAACCATCGACGACAAACTGACGGCCTGCATTGAGGAATGGGCAAAAACCAACAGCGACGACCCGCGTGAAGCGATGCTGAAAGGAGTGCCGAGATGACGCAAGTGTTCACCGTAACCGAGACAATTTCGCAAATCACCCGGCTCACGGAAATTCGCCTGAGCGCCTATATCGAGGCCGAGGCCGTCACCCCCGCCCAAGGTGCCGATGGCCCGCTATTTGATCGCGCCGATCTGGCGCGGCTGGATCTGCTGTGCGAGTTGGATGATCTTTATGATGTGGGGCCTGATGGGCTGGCGGTGCTGATCTCGGTTCTGGATCAGTTGCACAGCGCACGGGCCGATCGCCAAGCCCTACTTGATGCGATCAGCACCGAACCCCCCGAGGTGCGCGCCCGGATCGCTGCGGCATTGGTTGCGGCGGGGAGCGTGCCAGAGGACGAGACTTAGGCGGGTCGATTTGCCCAGCCTACTTCGCGCGATGGCGCGGCCACATCCGCGCCATCACCCCGTCACGCAGCCAAAACGCGTGATATAATGCCGCACCGATATGAAGCGCAATCAGCGCGACAAGGGCAATTCGGGTGAATGCGTGGGTCGCCTGCGCGGCCTTTTCCAGCCCCTCATGGCGGCCCACAAGATGGGGAACCCCAAGCGCATCGAGCCCCTCAATCGGATAGCCCCCCGCGATCACGCGCACATACCCCGAGCCAACCATGACAAAGATCAGCGCGTATAGCAGGATATGCGTCAGCCCCGCTATCTTGGCCTGAAGCGGCGGCACCGAGGCAGGCAGCGGCGGCGGCGGATGGATCAGGCGATAGCCCAGCCGCAGCGCCATCAAGGCGCCAATCACAACGCCGCCATTCTTATGCAGCAAGAACAGCCCGTCTTGCAGGTCGCGCGACAGCCCTTTGATGGTCATGATCTGACCCGCGGGGATGGTCGCCAACACCAGCGCCGCGATCAGCCAATGCAAAACCCGCGCCGTTGGACGATAGGAGGGTGCGGTAGTGATATCCTTGGCTCGCATATTTTTGACCCTTCCGCGTCTTATCGCGCCTCCGGGCGTGACAAAATGCTGCATGCAAAAAAACGTGAACCAAATTCTACGAGATCACGTTTACTTGACAACAGACAAGGCGCAATACCTATCCTCGCATGAACACACCCATCATCACCCCCGACCGCGTAAAGCGACTTAAGCAGACAGAGGCCGTCTTGTCCTCTGGTGCGAGCGCGCGCTTGGTGTGGCTTGCGCTGCCGCTTGGCGCACTGAGCGCCGCGCTGGCGACGCATCTTGCACCGGGCGGGGCATTTGTGTCTGTGGGGCTGTTTGCGCTGCTCGCCATTTCGATCGCCTATCTGATGCGCACGCATTATCCCCATGCGCGCCTTGGTCCTGCCAACGCGGTAACGCTGGTGCGGGCCGCCTTGGTCTGCGCGCTTGTGGCACCGCTGGCGGCTGAGGTACTTGCCCCCGCGCCGATCCCGTCCGAGGCCCGCTGGCTTGTCGCAGGGATCGCAACGCTTGCGCTGGCGCTTGATGGTCTGGATGGCTGGCTGGCACGGCTCAGCGGCCTTTCATCGAGCTTTGGCGCGCGCTTTGACATGGAGGTCGACGCCGCTCTTGGCCTGATCCTGGCACTGTCAGTCGTGGTTTCGGGCACGGTTGGAGTCTGGGTGCTGGCGCTTGGGGCGATGCGTTACGCCTATGTTCTGGCAGGCTTTTCCCTGCCATGGCTCAACGCCCCGCTGCCCGAACGATTTCGGCGCAAACTGGTGTGTGTGGTACAGATCGGGACGCTGATCGTGCTGACGCTACCGGGATTGGGCGCGCTGCCTGCAACGCTGATCGCAGCCGGAGCTACGCTTGCGCTGGCTGGGTCCTTCGCCGCCGATATTATCTGGCTCGCGCGGAGACGCGCCGCATGAGCGCCGCGCGCCGCACCGCCTGCCTGATCGCGGCGGCGGTGATCTTAGATCTCGTGCTGGTCATGCCAAATCAAGCCAAGGGTCTGGTTGTAGGGGCGGTTTTGCGCCTGCCGCTGGAACTGCCCGTGATCTTGCTGTTGCTCGCCGCCCTGCCGCGCGGCGTGGCGATCAGCAAGGCCGTTCGAGCCGTTCTTGTAGCGGCGCTCGTCGCGATAATCGCGCTGAAACTGGCCGATATCGGCACGTATATCGCGTTTGCCCGCCCCTTCAACCCGGCCGTCGACCTGTTCATGATCGAGGCCGGCACGCGTCTGGGCATCAGCACAATCGGCCTTCCCCTTGTGATCCTCGCAGCATTGGGCGGCGCGCTTGCCTTGGCGGCGCTGGTCTTGGCCCTGTGGTGGGCCAGCGGGCAATGGCTGGGGCTGGCGCGCGGGCGCATCGCACGGCCCCTGACTGCGGTGGCAGCAGGTCTGGGCGTGCTGGCGGTTGGTGCGCAAATCAGCAACACGCTGCCCCTGCCGTTGCGCGCCACCACAAGCTATCTCGCCCAAGCGCATTGGCGCAGCTACATCCAAACGCGCGCCGACCTGAAACGCTTTCGCGCTGCTGCCGCCAGCGATCCTTTCGCCCGGTCGGCGGGGCTGTTTGACCGCCTTGAGGGGCGCGATGTGCTGATCGTGTTTATCGAAAGCTATGGGCGTTCCAGCTTTGACACCCCGCTTTACGCGCCCACCCATGTCGCAACGCTCAAAGACGCCGAGCCGAAACTGGCAGCGGCGGGGCTGGCGATGCGCTCGGGCTGGCTGACCTCGCCCACGGCGGGCGGGCAAAGCTGGCTGGCCCATTCGACCTTGGAATCCGGTCTGACGATTTCCGATCAAACCCGCTATCGCGCGCTGCTAGCCAGCCCGCGCCGCACGCTGTTTCACCTTGCCGCAGCCGCCGGCTTGCGCACCGCTGCTGTGATGCCGGGCATCACGCTTAGCTGGCCAGAAGGCCCGGTGCAGGGGTTTCAAACCATCCTTGCCGCGGCGGATCTGGGCTATCAGGGCCAGCCGTTTAATTTCGTCACCATGCCCGATCAATACACGCTATCTGCCTTTGATCGGATGATCGCGCGCGGGCCAGATGCGGGGCCGCTATTTGCGCAGATCGTGCTGCTGTCCTCGCATGCGCCTTGGGTGCCGGTGCCCGAAATGATTGCTTGGGATGAGGTTGGCGATGGGCGCATCTTTGACCGCTGGGCATTGTCGGGCGACCCGCCCAAGGTAGTGTGGCGCGACCGCGACCGGGTGCGCGATCAATACCGCCAAGCGATTGATTATTCCTTGCAGGCGATCTTGTCTTACGCCGAACGCCACTCTGACAATCCTCCGTTAATGGTGGTGCTGGGCGATCATCAGGCGGCCCCTTTCGTGGCCCAGAACGATAGCCGCGACGTGCCCGTGCACCTGATCGGCCCGCCTGATCTGATCGCGGATTTCGACGCTTGGGGCTGGACTCCAGGGCTGGTGCCCGATGCGCAAACCCCGGTCTGGCCGATGCGCGATTTCCGCGACCGCTTTATCAATGCGCTCTCCAGTTTGCCAATCAAGGTGGCGCAATGATCGGGCTTACCCTGCGGCTAGGGGCTGCGCTGGTGCTGCTGGCGCTGGTGTGGCATTTCGCCAATGGGCGCGCCGCGATTGAGCGACTAGCCCAAGCCGATTGGCGTTGGTTGGCGGCTGCGGTGCTGGCGGTGAATCTGCAAACGATGCTGTCGGCGCTGCGCTGGCGACTGACTGCCGCAGCGCTGGGGCAGCGGATCGAGCGGGGACATGCCATTGGCGAGTATTACCTCGCCCAACTGATGAACCAGACGCTCCCCGGAGGCGTGCTGGGCGATGCCAGCCGCGCGGTGCGCGCGCGTCACTCGGCAGATCTGTTGCGCTCTGGCCAAGCCGTGGTGATTGAACGATTAGCGGGGCAAATCGCGCTGGCTGCGGTGTTGCTGCCTGCGCTGGTGGTAACGGGGCACGGGCTTTGGGCGCTCGGGGGTTTAGCGGTTGTGGCTATGGGCGTCAGCGTAGCGGGCGCGCTGCCAAAGCTACGCGCGCTCACGAAACCGCTGTACCAGGCGCTATTGGCCAGCGCTGTGCGCAACCGCCAGATTGCGCTGGGGCTTTCCATTGTGGCCTGCAATCTCGCAAGCTTTGCCTTTTGCGCCTATGCCGTTGGCGCGACTCTACCGCTCTCGGCCATTGTGACGCTGGTGCCGCTGATCCTGTCTGCAATGCTGGTGCCGCTGAGCATTGCGGGTTGGGGCTGGCGCGAGGGGGCGGCGGCGGCACTGTTTCCGCTGGCTGGCGCCACCCCCGAGGCCGGGCTGGCCGCAAGTGCCGCCTTTGGGGCGATCCTGCTGATCTCGGCCCTACCGGGGCTGGCATGGCTGGCACGAGGACAAGAAATCACGGGAACGCGATAAGGCCGCGCGGCGTTGTAGCCTGAAGTCTGCGCTATATATCGAGACGGAAGAACGAGGATCGACATGACAAGTAAAAGAGTTTCACGGCGCGGATTTCTGGCGACAGGTGCGGGCGCAGGGCTGGCGGCCTCATTGGGCGTGCGTCCGGCATTTGCGGCCAGCGATGTGGCGTTTCAACTGTCATGGCTGCCCTCGGTGCAGTTCGCAGGCAGCTATATCGCGAAATCGCGCGGCTATTGGCGCGATTTGGGGCTAAGCGTGTCGCTCAATCCCGGCGGCCCGAACGCCCCAGTTGAGCCGCCCGTCGTCGCAGGCAACGCGCTGATGGGAATTTCAGCGGCCGATTACACCGCCGCCGCCGTCGCCCAAGGCGCGCCCTTTCGTATCATCGCCGTCGCGATGCAGAAAAACCCCTTCGTGATTGCCTCGCTGCCCGACAAGCCGGTCAACGAGCCCAAGGATTTAGAGGGGCGCAAACTTGGTATGGCGCTGGCCAATACGCCGGTGTTGAAGGCGCTGTGCAGCCTCAACGATGTCAATTTCGACGCGATCGAGATCGTGCCGACGCAATATGATGCCGCCCCCTTGCTGGCGGGTCAGGTCGATTGCCTGCTGTGCTGGGAGACCGATTTACCCGTCGCGATGATGATGCGCGGGCTGAAACCTGTCACGATGCTGATGGCCGATTACGGATACGCGGTGCACTCCCAGACCTATATCGCGACTGAAGACAGCATCGCCAATCGCCGCACCGATCTGATCGCGCTGCTGCGCGGTGAAATCCACGGCTGGAACGATTATCAGACCGATCCTGATGCCGCCGCCGCGTTGACGGTAAAAATGTTCCCCGACGCGGGCCTTGATCTGGAAACCCAAAAGCTGCAAGCCGCGCGCCAACTGCCCTTGATGTTCACCGACGCAACCGAGTCAAACGGGTTTGGCTGGTTTAGCGATGACAGTATTGCGGCCAATATCAATACCTTGGCGCTTCTGGGTCAAGATGTTAGCCCCGACCTATGGGACCGCTCGCTGCTTGAAGAAATCCATGCAAGCTGACGTCCCGCCTCCGATCTTGTGTCGCGATCTGTCGCGCAGCTTCGGTCAGGGAGGCGCGCGGGTCGACGCCCTTGACCCCGTGGATTTGCATTTTGCGGCAGGGGAAACCACCGCGATTGTCGGCCCTTCGGGCTGTGGCAAATCCACGCTTTTGCGCCTGATCGCGGGGCTGGATACGCCCAGCACTGGCTCGGTTCGGATAGGGGATGAGACGCCGCTGCAGATGCGCCAGCGCGCAGCACTTTCGGTCGCGTTTCAAGATGCCGCCTTGCTGCCGTGGCGTTCGGTACGGGGCAATATTGCGCTGGCGCGTAAGCTGGCGCGACTGCCCCCTGATCCTGCCAGCGTGGACCGGCTGATCGCGCTGGTGGGCTTGGCCGGGTTTGAAGACCGCCGCCCCGCCGATCTGTCGGGTGGGATGCGCCAACGCGCCGCGATTGCGCGCTGCCTTATCAGCGATCCGCGCGTTTTGCTGCTGGATGAACCTTTCGGCGCGGTGGATGAGTTGACCCGCGCGCGCCTCAATCATGAATTGCCCGCGCTCTGGCAAGGGCGCGGCGTGACGACGTTACTAGTGACGCATTCGGTCTCCGAGGCCGTAATGCTGTCGGATCGCGTCATCGTGCTGTCGCCGCGCCCTGCGCGCGTCGTCGCCGATATCGCGATCGGGCTAAAACGCCCGCGCGCCTCGGGCGACGCGACCGATGCGCTGATCGCAACTGTGACCAAGGCGCTTGCCCAAAGCGCCCCACCGCGCCCACAAGTCGCGTGAGGGCGCAATGACCATCGCCTTACAACAGTTGCGCCGACGTGGCGCGGATCGGTTCTATCCGGTGCTCAGCGCACTTGTTGCCCTGCTCGTGTGGGAACTGCTGGCGCGCGTCTTTGCCCATACCTACCTGATCGCCGGTCCGCTTGAGATCAGCCGCTATCTTTGGGATCATGCCGGGCTGGTTGCGCGCGCCGCCGGCATCACCACCCTTGCCGCTGCACTGGGCTTTGTGCTGGGCAATGCGGTGGCGATTGCGCTAGCGGTGGCGGCAGTGTTGTTGCCCTCACTGGCGCGGCTGATCTCGGCGCTAGCGCTGGTGGTGTTTTGTCTGCCGCTGGTGGCGACTGGCCCGATCCTGCGCGTGATCTGGGGGCCGGGTCTGGGGCCGCAAATTACGCTGGCCGCTTTGGCCGTTTATTACACCACATTTCTGCCGCTGATGGTAGGGCTGCGCGCGGCCCCGCCAAGCTGGTTTGATCTGGTGCGCAGCTACGGGCGCGGGCGACTGAGCGCGCTGATTGAGGTGCGCGCGATGGCCTCGCTGCCCTATCTGTTTGCAGGGTTGCAAATCGCGGCGCCTGCGGCGTTTCTTGGTGCGATGTTCGGCGAGTTCACCGGGGCCGAGCGCGGCATGGGCGTGCTCACGATCCGCGCGATGCGGTCTTTGGATGTCGCGGGAACATGGGCGCTGGCGAGTACGGCGGCGGCGATTTCGATGCTGGCTTACGCGGGGCTGGGGCGGTTGAGCCGCGCGCTGAACACCGGCCCGCCGCCGCTGATCCTTGCGCCGCTTCTTGAAGATGGGCGGCGCGCAGGATGGCGCGTGTTGCTGCATCCGTTTCTTGTCGCGCTGGTCCTGCTTGCGATCTGGTGGCTGTCGATGGAGGGCGCCGCCCTCAGCCCGTTTTTCGCCAAACGCCCCGCTGATGTCTGGGCCTTTCTGATCACCGCCCCCGAAGCCGCCGCCCATCGCGCGACGCTTGGTTCGGCGTTGTTAGAGACGCTGGTCTTGGCACTGCCCGGCTACCTTTTGGGATTGATGCTGGGGTTGGGGCTGGCCATCGCGCTGGTGCTTGCACCGAGGCTGGCGCGAGGCGTGATGCCGGCGGCCGTGGCCCTGCGCACGATCCCGATCGTGATCACCGCGCCTCTGATTGTCGTCGCCCTTGGGCGCGGCGCGACAGGCACAATCACCATCGTTGCCTTGATGATCTTTTTCCCCAGTCTTGTCGCATGTTATCAAGGCCTTGCGCGCACACCTCGTCAGGTGCTTGACCTGTTTGACAGTTATGCCGCCAGCCCATTGCGGCGGATGGCCAGTGCGCAATTCCCTGCGATGCTGCCTGCCTTTTTCGCCGCCGCGCGCATGGCCGTGCCCGCCGCAATTTTGGCCGCGACCACCGCAGAATGGCTGGCGACGGGGCGCGGAATTGGCGGGCTGATGGCACTGACGGCCTCGACCTCGGGCTATGGGATGCTCTGGAGCGCGGTCGTTGTGCTAGCGGTGGTCGCCGTGGCTGGCTATGTCGTGGTGGCACAGATCGAGCGCGCAGTTTTGCGCATTTATGGCGCGGAACAACTCACACGCTAGTCGCACCAACCGGAGGCAAAAATGACCCCTGCCGCCTTTGCCATTCCCGGCGATATCGCGCAACTGACGGGCGGCTTTTTATACGAGCGTCAGCTTTTGGAGGCGCTGCAAGCCACTGGGCGTGTGGTGCAGCATCTGCAACTGCCCGCCGGGTTTCCCGATGCCAGCGCGCAGGAAACGGCAAAGGCAGCCGCGATTTTGGCCGCCGTGCCTGCCGATACGCCAGTGATAATAGACGGGTTAGTTTTCGGCGCGATCGACCCCGCCGCGCTGCGGGCGATGCGCGCGCCGATCATAGCGATGCTGCACCATCCGTTGGGGCTGGAAACGGGCCTTTCGCCCGCGCGCGCCCGTCATCTGCTGGCACGCGAGGCCGAGAACCTCACCCTCGCCGCCCATGTCGTCGTGCCCAGCCCGCACACGGCGCAGATCCTGCAAACCGAGTTCGGTGTGGCCCCCTCGCGCATTACCATCGCGCTGCCGGGGTTCTCGCGCCCTGCCCCGATCACGCGCGCGCCGCTGCACCCGCCGCTGATCTTGTCGGTCGGGCTGCTGGCCGCGCGCAAGGGGCATGACGTGCTGCTGGATGCGCTGGCGCAAATCAGCGATCTGGACTGGCAAGCCGAGATCGTGGGCAAGGCGCATGACCCCAAAATTGCCGCTGCGTTATACGCGCAACGCGACTCGCTTGGGCTGGTGGATCGGGTGCGGTTTTGCGGGGTTGAGTCGCGCGAAGATTTGGAAGCCCGCTATCGCGCGGCATATGTTTTCGCGCTAGCCACGCGCTATGAGGGCTATGGGATGGTCTTCGGCGAGGCGATGCTGCATGGCCTGCCGATTATCACCTGCCGCACGGGTGCTGTCCCAGACACAGTCCCCGAGGGCGCAGGTCTACTAGTGCCAACGGACGCCCCCGAGGCCTTTGCCCAAGTGCTGCGAAGTCTACTGAGTAACCCGGCCCAACACCGCGCAATGTCAGCCGCATCCGCCGCTGCCGGCGCGCGTTTACCCACATGGGACAACACCGCCGCCGTGATGGGGGGCGTGTTGGATGCGGTGGGCGCCGAACGCAAAGATCGACGCCCAAGCTCTTGATCAGGCAGCCGAAACGGCGGGCAGAGTGACTGTCTTGATTTGGCACACCTGCAACGCCGCCTGTGCCGCCTCGCGCCCCTTTTCCACAAAATGCGCATGGAAAAACGCGTGATGTTGACCCGTAGCTTGATAGTGATGCGGCGTGAGCGAGACCGACAGCACCGGCACCTCTGTTTTCAACTGCACCTCCATGAGCCCAGTCACCACCGCTTGGGCGACAAATTCATGGCGGTAGATGCCGCCGTCCACCACCAGCGCTGCCGCGATAATCGCGTCATATCGACCCGAGCGCGCCGGAGTTTGCGCCAGCAGCGGCATTTCAAACGCACCGGGCACGTCGAAGACATCAACCTCTGCACTTAGCGCCGTCGCGGCCAAGGTTTCGTTAAATCCGACCAGCGACTGATCGACAATATCACCATGCCAACCGGCCTTGATGAACGCGAATTTTGGCGATTTTGTCATAGCTCTAGATCCTTTCAACATGACAAGATCCCAGAGCGTGAGAAACGCCCGGCCAAGGCCGTTCGCTCTCGTTCTCTACCATCCGGACTATACCGTCGGCCCCGGAGTTCCACCGGATCTGCTGACCCATCCACCGGATGGCGCTCGCGGGCTATGACCGCCGGTCGGGAATTGCACCCCGCCCTGAGAACGCCTTTGCGATAGCCAAGACGGGCGGCGCTGTCAAATCTGATCGGATGGGACGCTGTGGCAGGCCAAGGCCGCCGCCAGATGTCAGGCGTCTTTGAGCAGCGAGATCACGCGCCGGGTGGCCAGCGCATAGCCCTCGATGCCAAAGCCCGCGAGCACCCCATCGGCGCGCAGGCTGACATAGGAATGATGGCGAAATGCCTCGCGCTTGTGCACGTTGGAAATATGGCACTCGAATACCGGGCCCTCAAAGGTGTTGAGCGCATCGAGGATCGCTACCGAGGTATGCGTGTACGCGCCCGGATTGATCACGATGGCGCAGGCGTTTTCGCGCGCTTGATGGATCTGATCGACGATCTCGCCCTCATGGTTGGACTGAAACAGCGCAATTTCAAAACCCGCAGGCGTGGCCACATCGGTGCAGATGCGGGTGACATCCTCAAGCGTATCCGAGCCGTAAATTTCGGGTTCACGCTTGCCCAGCAGGTTCAAATTCGGCCCGTTGAGCACATAGATGATCTTTGACATAACGCTTCTCCGCTTGCGCCGCGCCCCTAGGTTCAGGCGCGCCTTGCCGATGTCTTTACCCTAAGCTGCGGGAAAACACAGCAAAAGATGGATCATCGCGGCGATGGGCGTAAAACTCTGTCGTGGCGCGGGCGCGTGATTTATGATTGGATTTGCGCAAGCTACAGGCATGCCACGGCCTGCGCAAACGCAACTCAAAGGCTGATTATGTCGAAAAACCCCTATTACGCACCAACGGGCGGACTGCCGCCGCAGACGCAAATCCTGACGGATCGCGCGATGTTCACGCAGGCTTATGCCGTTATTCCCAAGGGTACATTCAGCGATATCGTCACCAGCTTTCTGCCGTTCTGGGAAGGCGCGCGGTTTTGGGTTCTCTCGCGCCCTCTCTCGGGGTTTGCCGAAACGTTTTCGCAATATATCGCCGAGGTGCAGCCCGGTGGTGGCTCGGATCACCCCGAAACCGATGCGCGCGCCGAGGCGGTGCTGTTTGTCGTCTCGGGTGAGATCACGGTGACGATTGCAGGCAAGCCGCATGTGATGGCACAGGGCGGCTACGCCTATCTGCCCCCCGATTGTGAGTGGACGTTGCACAACCGCGCCAATGCGCCCGCACGCTTTCACTGGATCCGCAAGGCCTATGAGTTTGTCGAGGGGCTGGAGGTGCCCGAAGTTTTCGTGACCAACGAAAATGACGTGGCCCCGACCCCGATGCCGGGCACGGATGGTGCATGGGCGACCTCGCGCTTTGTCGATATGGCCGATATGCGCCACGATATGCATGTCACGATTGTCACCTTGCAGCCCGGTGCCGTGATCCCGTTTGCCGAAACCCACGTGATGGAACACGGGCTGTATGTGCTTGAGGGCAAAGGGGTTTACCGGCTCAACCAAGACTGGGTCGAGGTCGAGGCGGGCGATTATATGTGGTTGCGCGCGTTTTGCCCGCAGGCCTGTTACGCGGGCGGGCCGGGACCGTTTCGCTATCTGCTTTATAAAGACGTCAACCGCCACATGCGCTTTTCGGGCGGGTTCGCGCGGTAGAGTTAGGCATCTGTCAGGCGGGGACCGTTTCGATGACATAGGGTGTGTCGAGCCAGTGTTCCTCAAGGTTCGCCCCCGCCCCGATCCGGTCGATCACGGCAAACAGCCCCGGCGCATCCAGCGGGGCCAAAACCCCGTGCCAAACGCCGCGATGCAGATTCACGGCTTGCCCCGCCTGCGTCAGGAAGGCCCTGATATTGCAAGGTGCGCCGTCCTTATCCTGCGCCACAATCACCAAAAATCGCGTCTGCGTCATCGGAATAAACGCCTGACTGCCCGCAGGATGGCGTTCAAGCATATCAACTACATAAGGCAGATTGCGGGCCTTGGCGTCAAACAAGCTGATCCCGGCGCGGCCATCGGAAAAATCAAGGCTCGCGCGGTCGTGATAGCGCGCGCACATCCCGGCATTGATCATCTTGTCGGGCGCGCTGCTGACTTCGATCACATCGCCATAGGGCGCAAAATCTGTGCTATTCAAGCGGCTTACAGAAAGAAGTTGAGACATTTCGAGAATCCTTTCGTGGCCCCATAGTGGTCGCACAATCTAAACAATCGCGCTTGGCCCTTTCGGTTTCACACGCCGCGCGCAAGCGTGCAAGCGCACCAAACCCGCCTGCCCCTTGCCCCCACGGCGGGCGCGGCCTAATTTGCGCGCAAACGACAAGCCCGGAGACCTTCATGAGCAAGAAACGCAGCATTTTCGAGGAGGTCGGCGCGCAAGACAGCGCCCAACGCAGCGAACCCAAGGGCGGGATGATCGACGCCAAGCCCAAAGGGGCGCGCCGCGCGATCCGCGTCTGGCTGTTCATCATGTTCGCGCTGGTGGTGGCGATGATCGGCGTGGGCGGGGCGACGCGTCTGACTGATAGCGGGCTGTCGATTACACAGTGGAAGCCGATCTCGGGGGCGATCCCGCCGATGCATCTGGCCGATTGGCAGGCAGAATTCGCCAATTACAAGCAAAGCCCGCAGTTCCAATACATGAACCCCGATATGACCCTATCGCAGTTCAAGGGCATTTTCTGGTGGGAATGGGGCCATCGCCAGCTTGGACGCATCATTGGCCTCGTCTGGTTCGCGGGCTTTATGTTTTTCTGGCTCAGCAAGAAAATCCCGCAGGGCTGGTGGGGGCGGCTGTTCAGCCTTGGAATACTGGGCGGGATGCAAGGCGCGATTGGCTGGTGGATGGTGTCATCGGGACTGGTCGGGCGGATGACCTCTGTGGCGTCGTATCGTCTCGCGACGCATCTGGGGCTGGCCTTTATCATCCTTGGCCTGATCGCGTGGTTCGCCGCGCAACTCAGCCGACCCCAAGCGCAACTGCTGCAAGCGCGCCGTCTGGCCGAGCCGCGATTAACGGGGCTGGGCACGGTGCTAATCGCGCTCGTCTTTCTCCAGATCATCCTTGGCGCGCTGACCGCAGGGATTGACGCCGGGCTGGCCTTTCCGACATGGCCGTCGATGAATGGCGAGTTCCTGCCCTCGGAAAGTTTCGATTACACCCCATTTTGGACGAACTTCTTTGAAAACCCCGGGCTGGTGCAATTCAACCACCGCATGCTGGGCTATCTGGTCGTTCTGCTGGGCCTGTTCGCGGCATGGCGCGCGCGCAGCTCGGCCCACGGTGCCACGCGTCAGGCATTCGCGCTGATGGCGGCGATGATCGTGTTCCAGATGGTGTTGGGGATATCCACGGCGCTGGAACTGGTGCATTACTGGTGGCTGGGGCTGATCCATCAACTGGGCGCCGTTATCACTTGGGTGCTGGTGATCCGCGCACGTCACATGGCGCGCTTTCCCCTCATCCGATCCATTCGGGAGGGACGGGCATGAGCGCGTTTGACGAGCTTGCCGCGCATCAGCGCGAAACCGAGGCGCTGGGCAATATTTCGGGGCTTTTGGGCTGGGACCAAGAGGTGATGATGCCGCGCGGTGCCGGTGATCAGCGCGCCGAGGAAATGGCCGCGATTGAAAGCGTGCTGCATGCGCGGCGCACCGATCCGCGTATCGAGGACTGGCTGGTGCGCGCCGAAGCCAAGGACGCCGCGCAAGCCCGCATGCTGGACCTGATCGCGCGCAGTTATAATCGCTCGACCCGTATTCCGGCGCGGCTGGCAACGGAACTGGCGCGGCTGACGTCGCTGAGCCAAGGGATCTGGGCGCAGGCACGCGCAGATGAAGATGCCAGCGCCTTCCTGCCCACGCTGGACGAGGTCGTGCGGCTGAAACGCGAAGAGGCGGCCTGTGTATCGGATGGTGATCTTTATGACGCGCTGCTGGATGATTACGAACCCGGTGCGAGCGCCAAAGAGTTGGGCGCGATGTTTGACCGGATGCGCGCGCCGCTGGTGGAATTGCGCGACCGTGTGCTTGGCTCGGATGTCAAACCGCAGCCGCTCGATATGGTCTTCCCCGAAAACGCCCAGCTGCGGCTTGCGCGCATTTGCGCAAGTGCGTTTGGCTATGACTGGACGCGCGGGCGGCTGGATATGTCGGTGCACCCGTTTTCATCTGGTGGTGGCGATGACGCGCGCATCACCACCCGGATTTCCGAAAGCGAGCCGTTTGGCAATATCTACTCCACGATCCACGAGACGGGCCACGCGACCTACGAACAGGCGATCGACCCCGCCTATCGGTTTACGCCGCTTGGGCATGGCGTGTCGATGGGTGTGCATGAAAGCCAGTCGCGCATTTGCGAGAACCAGTTGGGGCGCTCGAGCCCCTTCACGGGCTGGCTGTATACCCGCATGATTGAGGCGTTTGGCGATCTGGGGCTGGACAGCCCCGAGGCGTTTCATGCGCTGGTGAACCGCGTCGAGATGGGCTTTATTCGCACCGAAAGCGATGAGCTGAATTACAACCTGCACATCATGCTGCGCTTTGATCTGGAACGCGATCTGATCGCAGGCAAGCTGGAGGTCGCCGATCTGGAGGAAGCGTGGAACACCCGTTTCAAGCATGATTTCGGCGTCAGTGTCACCAAGCCCTCGCAAGGGTTCTTGCAAGATGTGCATTGGTCGGTTGGCCTGTTTGGCTATTTCCCGACCTACGCTTTGGGCAATGTCTATGCGGGGTGTCTGGATCAGGCGATGCGCAAGGCCGAGCCGGACATCGACGCGGGGCTGGCCAAGGGCGACGCGAGCGCGGCCAAGGGATGGCTTGATCACAACCTGCGCCAGTTTGGCGGCTTGCGCGCGCCGCGTGACACGATCGAACATGCCTGCGGCTTCGCGCCCAATGAAAAGCCCCTGCTCGACTATCTGCGCCAGAAATTCGAAACCATCTACCGGCTTTGAAATCGGGCGCAAAAGCGACGCGACCCAGCGTCACACTAGGGAAAGTGGGTGGTCGTTGTTAAGTTGTTCTCTCAGGCGATAAGGAGCCAGCATGACCCGTCACCAACTCGACCATTCCGCGCGCGAACATTTCGCTGACGGGGTTGTGCATATTTTGGGCGTCGCCCTTGTTGTGGGGGCAGTCAGCGCGCTAATCGTTTGGGCCAGCCTGCGCATCCCTCAGGGCGATATCTGGCCGCTGGCGATCTACGGGCTAGGCTTGCTCGCTTCGTTTTCGCTATCGGCGGCTTATAACCTGACGCTGCACGCACCAACACGCCGGATCTTGCGCAGGCTCGACCATGCCGCGATTTATCTACTTATTGCGGCCACTTATACCCCGATGGCGCTGATCGGCATGGGCGGCGTTTCGGGCTGGGTTTTGACCGGCGCTGTCTGGCTGTTGGCTGCGATTGGCATGGTGATGAAGCTTGGCTTTTTTCACCGATCCGAGCGCTCTGGCTTTATCCTGTATCTTGCGATGGGCTGGCTGGGTGTGCTGGCCGCGTGGCCGCTGTTTAGCGCGCTCTCGGTGACCGCACTGGTGCTGGTGGTGGTTGGCGGGCTGACCTATACGCTCGGCACGCTGTTTTATCACAGCGAGCGGATCCCGTTTTCCCGCGCGATCTGGCACAGTCATGTACTCGCGGCCGCTGCGACCCATTACGCCGCCGTGATCGTAATCACCAGCGGCGCAGTTTAGTCACAGCGGATCAATATCGCCCGCCGCGCGCTGGGCGTGGAAATCGGCGACAAATGCGGCCAGTGATCTAGTCGCAATCGCGCCGCGCAAACCCTGCATAAGCTCTTGATAGTAATGCAGATTATGCCATGTCAGCAGCATCCCAGAGATCATCTCTTGGCTGCGAAACACATGATGCAGATAGGCGCGCGAATAGTTCGAACAGGCCGGACATGTGCAAGCCTCATCCAGCGGACGCGGATCATCAGCGTGACGCGCGTTCTTGATGTTGACCTGCCCATGGCGCGTCCACGCCTGCCCCGTGCGCCCCGAGCGCGAGGGCAGAACGCAATCCATCATATCAATGCCGCGTTCCACCGCGCCGACGATATCATCGGGCTTGCCCACGCCCATCAAATAGCGCGGCTTGTCAGCGGGCAGCATGTCGCAGGCGTAGTCCAACACGCCAAACATCGCCTCTTGCCCCTCGCCCACGGCCAGACCGCCAACCGCATAGCCCTCAAAGCCGATTTCCGTGAGTTTCTGGGCACTTTCGGCGCGAAGCTCACGCGTCACGCCGCCTTGCTGGATACCAAACAACGCGTATCCGGGCCGGTCGCCAAATGCCTCGCGGCTCCGCTGCGCCCACCGCATTGACAGCCGCATTGACTTGGCGACCTCATCTTCGGTGGCGGGCAGCGCGGGACATTCGTCAAACGCCATCACGATATCCGAGCCCAGCAATTTCTGGATCTCCATGCTGCGTTCAGGCGTCAGCATATGTTTGGAGCCATCAATATGCGAGGCAAAGCGCACGCCTTCTTCGGTCAACTTGCGCAAGGACGCCAGACTCATCACCTGAAAGCCACCGGAATCCGTCAGGATCGGTTTGCTCCAGTTCATGAACTTATGCAGCCCGCCAAGGCGCGCGATGCGTTCCGCCGTGGGGCGCAGCATCAGGTGATAGGTATTGCCCAGCAAAATGTCGGCCCCAGTCGCCGCGACGCTTTCCGGCATCATCGCCTTGACCGTCGCCGCCGTGCCCACGGGCATAAACGCGGGCGTGCGAATGTCACCGCGCGGAGTGGAAATCACGCCGGTGCGCGCGGCCCCGTCCGTGGCGTTCAGGGTGAAGCTGAATTTCGACATCTCGGCGCTCCTGCTTATCAGGGCGCGGGTTTAGCGCGGATGGCAGCGGATGGGAAGACGGGCGCAGCAGGCCCGCCGATCACGCGATCAAGCGCCAAAAGAATACCGCGCTCATGGAAAAACCGACCACTGCAATCAAGGCGCGCACAACTGGTTTTGGCAGCATCCGCGCAATCGGCGCGCCCGCATACCCGCCCAAGGTCGAGGCCACCATCATGCCGACCGCATGTTGCCATTCCACCAAGCCGCCAAGGGCAAACACCGCCACCGAGATCGCAGAAAGCGCAAAGGACAGGCCGTTTTTCAGCCCGTTCATCTCATGCAGATCGACCATTCCCCACAGCGCGAACAGCGCCAGCAGGACGATCCCAAGGCCGCCGTTAAAATAGCCGCCATAGATGCTGACCAGCAGCAACCCAACCGAGCCAAACGGCGTCACCGCGCGGCTTTTGCGCGCCGCCCATCCCCGGATTTGATCGCCAAACAGAAAGGCCAGCGTCGCGGCGAGCAGCAAAAAGGGAACGACGACGGAAAACGCCTTGTTCGAGGAGACCAGCAGCAAAAGCGATCCAATCAGACCACCCGCAAATGTCACCGCCACCAGCTTGAGCATCCGCGTCTTGTCGAAGCGGGCAAGTTCGGCACGAAAGCCAAGCGCCCCGCCCAAGTAACCCGGAAACACCGCCACGGCACTTGTCGCATTCGCCACAACCGGCGGCAGGCCGATAAAAACCAGCGCGGGGAAGGTCAGAAACGTGCCGCCCCCCGCGATGGTGTTGAGAACGCCTGCGCAAAACGCGGCGATCAAGATGATCACAAGATCCATATTTCCCCCCGGCCCAATCGGCTCAGCTCTCGGCCTTTTTCTCCCAACGCCCCGACTCTTCGCTCCAATACGCGGCCTTGGCCCCGGCCCCGGTCAACGCTTTCCATTGGCTGCGCGCGTGCTGTACTGCCTCGGGGTCATTGCCGTCAAACAAGATCCAGACGCGTTTATGCGTCTCGGATTCGGCGGCGTCAATTTGCGCCCCATGCACCGCCATCACCGCCTCGCGCGCGTCCGTGGCGGGCGTGCTGGTCAACAAGATCGGTTGCAGCGCGTCATGCGGCCCACCCGCCGTGCCGTGGGGCAAAAAGCTGGCCTCGCCCATCTGCCAAAGCCGCAGATCAAGCTGGTCGAGCCGCGCAAGATCACGCCCGCGCAGCTCGATTTTCCAGCCCTGTTCCAGAGCGCGGGTGGCAAGGTTATTCACCACCTGCTCAAGCGTGGAATGGGTCAAGTGATAGAAATTGACCTGCCCCATGCTAGCCTTCGAATGTGTCGCGGATCAGCCGATCAAGCGTCATCACGCCCCAGCCAGTCGCCCCTTTCGGGGCCAGATCGGTTTCCGCAGGGGGCAGCGCCACACCGGCAATGTCGATGTGACACCACGGCAGGTCATCTTTCACGAAGCGCTTGAGAAACGCCGCCGCCGTGATTGAGCCAGCGGGGCGTCCGCCAGTATTTTTGACATCGGCCAAACGCGATTTGATCAGCTTGTCATAAGCGGGTTGCAGCGGCATATGCCAAGCGCCCTCGCCCTCAGCCTTGGCAGCTTTAAGTATGTCACCTACCAGCTTGTTATCATTGGTAAAAAGCCCTGCGTTCTCGTGGCCCAAGGCGACGATCACAGCGCCGGTCAGCGTGGCCAAGTTGACCATCGCGCGCGGCTTGAATCGTTCCTGCGCATACCACAAAACGTCGGCCAGAACGAGGCGGCCTTCGGCGTCGGTATTGATCACCTCGATGGTGTCGCCCTTCATGGATTTCACGATATCGCCGGGGCGTTGAGCTTTGCCATCGGGCATGTTTTCGACCAGCCCGACGAGGCCGACGACATTGGCCTTGGCCTTGCGCAGCGCCAGTGTGCGCATCACGCCCGACACGACGCCCGCGCCGCCCATATCCATCGTCATGTCTTCCATGCCCGCGCCGGGTTTCAGGGAGATGCCGCCGGTGTCAAACACCACGCCCTTGCCCACCAGCGCGAAAGGCGCCTCATCGCCTCCGCCGTTCCATTGCATCACGACGACTTTCGAGGGGCTTTCCGAGCCTTGACCGACGCCCAGTAACGCGCCCATGCCGAGTTCTTTGAGTTGCTCTTCCTCAAGGATTTCGACCTGCAGACCCAGTTCGTGCATCGCCGCCAAACGCGCGGCGAAATCATCGGTGGTCAGGATGTTGGCGGGCTCATTGACCAGATCACGGGTAAAGAACACACCCTCGGCCAACGCGGCATGGGGGGCAGCTTCTGCGGCCAGTTCCTCGGGGATGGCGGACATCACGGTGACGGGACCGAAGGCGGAATTGCCCGAAGTGTGATAGTTGAATTGATAGGCCCGCAGCGCCAGACCAAAGGCGACATCGGCGGCCCGGTTCACCCCCTCGGCCAGCATGATCGCGCCGCGCTCGCCCAGCTTGGCCCCCACGGCCCCGCCAGCTTTGCGCGCCTGCGCCTGATCGGCGCGCTTCTCAAGGCGCAGAATTTGCACAGCTTCGGCTGCCAGCCCCACCGGCCAACCCAGATCAAGCGACTCGCCCGCCCCCAACTTGGCAAAGCTGCTAGACGCGAGCGCACGGCGCAGCGCGCCTTTCATCAGTCGATCCAGCTTGCGCCCGGTCGGGCCAAGTTTGCCCTCTTCCCCCGCACTCAACACGATGCGCCCGTCAAAGGCGCTCAACGCATCAATGTCGATCTCTTTAAAGGCAATTTCGACGGGTTGGGTCATAGAAGTCTCCGGATTTTGCCCATCATGCGCGCAATCGCGCCATTGCTAGGCGGTGTTTGTCAAAACGTTCTCGCGCGACCCTAGCCCCACGCCCGGAAAATGAAAAGCGCCCCAACTGGCACCTTTCTTTGAGCTGCGCGACACGCTAGAGAGAGCAAAACCCACAGGGGCAGCCTGCGGGGGGGATGGTAGGGCATTTGACGCGACTGGACCGATATTTGTTGTCCAAACTGATGGCGTTGTTCGGGTTCTTTGCGCTCGTGCTGGTCTCGGTTTATTGGGTCAACCGGGCTGTGCTGTTGTTTGACAGCCTGATTTCGGATGGGCAAACGGCACTTGTGGTGCTGGAATTCACCGCGCTGACGCTGCCCTATGTGATCCGCATCGTGCTGCCTGTCGCGGCCTTTGCCGCCACGATCTACGCGGTCAATCGGCTGGATCAGGATAGCGAACTGGTGGTGATGCGCGCGACTGGGGCGTCGAACTGGCGGCTGGCGCGATCTGTGGTGGTGTTTGGGCTGATCGCCTCGGTGATGATGGCGGCGCTGGTCAATGTGCTGGTGCCCGCCGCGAAAGAGCGCCTTGCCGAGCGGCGTCAGGAAGTGGCGCAAGACGTGTCGGCAAAGTTTCTGACAGAGGGTAGTTTCCAGCACCCTGCCAACGGGATCACGATTTACATTCGCAAAATTTCCGAGCTGGGCGAGTTGGAAAATCTGTTTCTGGCGGATCGCCGCAATCCGGCGCGCGCCACGATATACACCGCCGATAAGGCGCTGATCGTACGATCTGACAGTGGGCCGAAGCTGGTGATGCTGAACGGGATGGCGCAGACTTTGCAACAACCCGGAGACCGGCTGGCCATTACGAGGTTTGCGAATTTCACCTATGATATCGGGGCGCTGTTTCAGTCAAACAACAGTCGCAAACGCACACTGGATGAGACCGGAACGCTGGAACTGCTGCGCGCCGGGTCGCAGATGAGCGCTCTGACCGGTGCCACGCCCGATCAAATCCGCCTTGAGGTGAACCGGCGTATCTCGCAACCCCTGTTGGCGCCAATCGCCGCCCTGATCGGCTTTGCCGCTATGATGATCGGGACGTTCTCGCGCTTTGGGATGTGGCGCCAGATCACGATGGCGATCGTGGGATTGATCGCGGTGCAGGCAATACAAAACAGTGTCGAGAGCGTGACCGCCGCTGATCCCAATCTTTGGCTGCTCTTGTATCTGCCTGCCTTGGCGGGCGGTTTAATTGCCTGCGCGATGCTATGGTGGTCACAGCGCCCCTGGCGGGTGCGCAGCGCGCGCATTGTGGCGGAGGGCGGGGCATGACGCTGGCGCTTTATCTCGCAAAGCGGTTCCTGCGCGCGTTTTTTGTCGTGGGCGCAAGTTTCTGGGGCATTTTGTTCCTGATCGATATTGTCGAAGAGGTGCGTCGGTTTTCCGACGCCAGTTTGGGGCTGGGGCGGCTATCGCTGCTATCGCTGCTGAACACGCCGACGACGCTATATAATATCTTGCCGCTGATCGTGATGCTGTCGGCGGTGGCTTTGTTCATCGGCTTGGCGCGCTCATCGGAACTGGTGGTGATCCGTGCATCCGGACGTTCGGCGTTGCGCATGCTGGCTGCGCCGATTGCCGTGGCGCTTTTGATCGGGGTGGCGGCGCTGTTCATTGGCAACCCTTTGGCCAGCGGCACGGCGAACCGCTACGAGACTTTGGCCGAGCATTATCAGGCTGGCGATAGTGAGACCGTCTCCATCGGGCGCGAGGGTGTCTGGATGCGTCAAAGCGCGGGGCTGAGTGGCGATGGAACTGCACTAGCGCAAGCGGTTATTCGCGCCACGCGCGCCAATGCCGATGCCACGACGCTGTTTAATGTGACCTTCCTGATTTTCGATCCCAAGCGCGGCCCGATTCGGCGCATTGATGCCGCCAATGCCCAGCTTGAACCGGGTCAATGGGTGCTCAGCGATGCCAAGGACTGGCCCCTTGGCACTTCGACCGACCCCGAGCGCGATGCAAAAACGACCGCCAGCCTGACCCTGCCCTCGGATCTGACGGTCGAGCGTATTCGTGACAGTTTCGGCAAGCCATCAGCTGTGCCGATCTGGCAATTGCCCGGCTTTATCGCAGCGCTTGAAGAAGCGGGTTTTTCCGCGCGTCGTCATCAGGTCTGGTTCCAAATGGAACTGGCGCTGCCGCTGTTGCTTGCGGGGATGGTGTTGATTGCGGCGAGCTTCACGATGGATCATATTCGTTTTGGCGGCACGGGCGCAAAAGTGCTGATGGCGCTGGCCGCAGGGTTGGGGCTGTTTTTCTTGCGCAATATCGCGCAGGTTCTGGGAGATAACGGGCAGATTCCCGTCATCTTGGCGGCATGGGCGCCCCCGGTGATTGGTCTGATGTTGCCTTTGGCGCTGGTGTTGCACCGGGAGGATGGATGATGCGGTCGCGCGATCTCAAAGCGGCATTGGGGGCGTTGGTGCTGGGCGGAGGGCTGTTTGGGGCCTACGCGTTGACGCTGGCCGACCCGCTTGCAGCGCAAACCGCGACCAGTGCCGTAGCGGATGCGACAGCGGATGAGGTCGACAGTCCCACCTCGGATCAATTGGCCACGCTGCTTGCCGACCGGGTGCAAATCGAGGATCAAAACCGGCTTGTCGCGCAGGGCAATGTCGAGATGTATTACCGTTCCAACCGGCTAATTGCGACGCGGGTGATCTATGATCAAGCCCAAGACAAGCTGATTATCGAGGGCCCGATCCGGTTGGAGCAGCCCGGCCAGACCGGCAGTATCATCGTCGCCTCGCAGGCCGAACTATCGCCCGATTTGCGCAACGGTGTGCTGCTGAGTGCGCGCATGGTAATGGCGCGCGAATTGCAGCTTGCTGCCGCCTCGATCGAGCGCAAGGACGGGCGTTTGACGGTGATGAAACAAGTTGTCGCGTCCTCGTGTGAGGTCTGCATTACCGATCCCACACCGCTTTGGGAGATCCGCGCGCGCAAGGTCGTGCATGACGCCCAATCCCGCCAGATCGTCTTTTACGATGCGCAGTTTCGCGCCGCTGGCGTGCCAATCGCCTATCTGCCGCGCCTGCGCATGCCCGAGCCGGGCGTCAAACGAATGTCGGGATTTCTGCGGCCATCCTTCCGCACCACCTCGGGTTTGGGCGCGGGGATCAAGCTGCCGTATTTCTTTGCGCTTGGTCCCTCGCGCGATCTGACAGTGACACCCTATGTCTCGGCCGCGCGAACCGCGACATTGGGACTACGCTATCGCGAAGCGTATAATTGGGGCGATCTCACGCTTGAGGGCGCTGTGTCAGATGATGACATCATCCCAAACGAGACGCGCGGATATCTGTTTGGCGATCTAAGCGCGCGGCTGCCCGATGATTTCAAACTGGGCGTGCAACTGCGGTTGGTCAGCGATAGCAGCTATCTGCTGAATTACGACATCAGCGATGAGGACCGGCTATGGTCGGGCATTACGCTGGAACGGGTGCGCGCGGGCGAGATGATCACCGCGAAATTTGGCAACACCCATTCGCTTCGCGATGGTGAAAGCAACACGACCGATCCGATGCTCTCGGGCACCGCGCAATGGGTGCGCAGCTTTCGCCCGGCCTCGATCGGCGGCTTGGCAACGGTGCGGTTTTCGACGCTGGCCGCGCGGCGCGCCTCGGATTCGACGCTGGACAGCGATCTCGATGGTGTGCCCGATGGCCGCGACATGCTACGCGGCTCGTTCACTGCGAACTGGCAGCGCAACTGGCTGCTGCCCGGCGGTGTGCTGGGCGGGATCGAGGCGCAATATGCCGCCGATATCATCCAGACCGCGTCCGATCCAAGCTATGACAGCACGATCCTGCGCGACCAGCCCACCTTGGCAACCGAGCTGCGCTGGCCTTGGGTGAAATCCAGCACGCGCGCATCCTATGTCATTGAACCGATTGCACAAATCGTCTGGGCCCCTAACACCTTAACAGCCTCGCCTGATGAAGACAGCCTGCTGCCGGAATTCGACGAGGGCAATCTGTTCTCACTGTCGCGTTTCCCCGGCGAAGATATGCGCGAAACCGGATTGCGCGCCAATCTTGGGGTTAGCTGGACGCGCTATGACGCCTCGGGGTGGTCGTTGGGCGTGCTGGCCGGTCGCATCTTCCGGCAACGCGATCTAAGCCAGTTCGAAACCGGATCGGCGTTGGCCGGCGTGCAGTCGGATTGGCTAGTGTCGACCCAATTGAGCACCTCCAAAGGCCTGACATGGACGAATCGCGCGCTGTTTGACGACGATCTGTCCTTCTCACGTGAAGAGATGCGTGTGGCTTGGGCGGCAGATCGCTATCAGGTGAGTGCAGGCTATCTTTGGGTCGATGCGGCCTCGGACAGCTCCCTTGATACCGATCTGTCTGAATTGACGCTCGACACCGAATGGAAGTGGGCAAACGGCTGGCAAAGCAGTTTTTCGACGCGCTACGATTTCACCGCCCAACGGGCGGCGCGCGCGAAACTGGGGCTTCAATACACCAATGAATGTGTTTTGGTTGATCTTTCCCTCTCGCGCCGCTTCACTTCCTCTACTAGTGTAAGCCCCGAGACGGATTTCGGCCTGTCGGTGCAGCTGGTAGGCTTTGGCTCGGCACAAGGGGGCGCGGTGCGCCGGATGTGCGCGCGCTAGACCCGTAAGGACCGAAGGCCAAAAAAAAGACGCGAATGAACGGATACAGGCACGCCATGACGATGATGACCCGATTGCTCACCCTTTTGACGCTCGCGATAATGCTGGCGTTTGGCGCACAGCCCGGCATGGCACAATCAGGGGGCAGCTTTGCCCCGGTGGTCACCGTCAACGGCCTTGGCATCACCGATTACGAGATCAACCAGCGCATGCGCTTCATGCAATTGCTCAACGCGGCTGGCACTACGCGGGAAGAGGCCGAAGAAGCCCTGATCCAAGACCGATTGCGGGTTTCGTCCTCGCACCAGCTCGGCATGAAGCTGGATGAGGCCGCCCTGCAAAAAGGCATGGCCGAGTTTGCCGGACGCGCCAATCTGAGCACCGAAAAATTTGTCGAAGAGCTTCAGAAAAACGGGGTCGATCCCGCGATCTTCAAAGAATTCGTCCGTGCTGGCATGTTGTGGCGCGAACAGGTGCGCGCGCGTTTTGGCCCGAAAGTGAACATCAATAGCGCCGCGATTGACCGCGCGATGATGCCGGAATCGCAAACTGGCAAAGGAGTGAAAGTGCTGATCTCCGAGGCGATCATCCCGGCCCCGCCGGGAAATGAGCGCAACGCGATGGGTCAGGCGCGCCAGCTTTCGGCCGCCAAGGGCGAAGCGGCGTTTGCCGCGCTGGCACGCAAATACTCGGCCACGCAATCGCGCGCGCGCGGCGGTCGCCTTGACTGGATGCCGATCACCAATCTGCCACCGCAACTGCGCACGGCCATCCTTGCGCTCAAGCCGGGAACGGCGACGGGGCCGATCACCCTCAAAGGGGCTGTGGCCGTGTTCATGCTGCGCGCGATTGGCGATGGTGGCGCGCCCAGCGGGCCGCAAACGCTAAGCTATATGACCTTCAATCTTGGTGCGACTGGCAGTGCCCAAGCCGCCAGCCTGTCCGCCAAGGTTGCGGCTGATGCACGTCGCTGCAATGAGCTGTACACCATCGCCAAAGGACTGCCTGCAAGCGCGTTGATCGCGCATGACAGCGTGGCGCAAGCGCAGGTGCCCACTGATATTGGCTTATCCTTGGCGCAGATGGATGTCGGCGAAACCCGCGTGCTGTCGCGCGGCGGCTCGGATACGCTGGTGATGCTATGTGATCGTCAAAGCGTGCCCGGTAAAGACGAAGTCGCGCCAACCCGCGATCAGGTCCGCGCACAGTTGGAAAACAACGCACTCGCCGCCTATGCCGATGGCTTTCTGGCCGATCTTGAGGCCGATGCGGTGATCGTGCGCAAATGAGTTCGCGCGCCCTTGACCGCCCGGTAATCCTAAGCTGCGGTGACCCATCAGGCATTGGCCCAGAACTGGCTGCGCGCGCTTGGGAGCATTTCGGCGCGCGCCTGCCCTTCGTGTGGATTGGCGACCCCTCGCACCTTCCGCGCGGCACAAAAATCCGCGAGATCGCCCACCCGAGTGAGGCGATCACCCATGCCGGCGCAGGTCTACCGGTGCTGCCTCATCCCTTCCCCGCCGCCGCCGAGCCGGGCAAGCCCGATCCAGCCAACGCGCGCGCAGTGATCGACGTGATCGCGCGCGGGGTGGATCTGGTAATGCGTGGGCAAGGCTCGGCGCTGTGTACCGCGCCCATTCACAAGAAAGCGCTGCATGACGGGGCGGGCTTTGCCTTTCCCGGCCATACCGAATTTCTCGCCCATCTCGCCGGTGTTGAACGTGTGGTGATGATGCTGGCGTCGTCAAATGCGACGCCGCCGCTGCGCGTGGTACCCGCAACGATCCATATCGCGCTGGCTGATGTGCCAAGCGCGTTCACACCACAACTTCTGCGCGACACAGTGCGCATCACTGCGCAAGGTCTGCGCCGCGATTTCGGCTTTGACACCCCACGCATTGCGGTCGCCGGTCTGAACCCGCATGCAGGCGAAGGCGGCGCAATGGGCCATGACGAGCTGGACTGGATGATTGATGAAATCGCCAGCCTGCGTGCCGAGGGCTACGCGCTGTCGGGCCCGCTGCCCGCCGATACGCTGTTTCACGCCCGCGCGCGCCAAAGCTATGACGCCGTCATCTGCGCCTATCACGATCAAGCCCTGATTCCGATCAAGACGCTCGATTTCGACGGCGGCGTGAATGTGACGCTGGGCCTGCCTTTCGTACGCACCTCGCCCGATCACGGCACCGCCTATGACATTGCCGGTCAGGGCCGCGCCAACTCCGCTTCGCTGATTGCCGCGCTTGAGATGGCTGCGCGCATGGGTGCGGCGCGTGAGGCGTGATGTGATGGGCTTTCATCTGGCTCTAAATACTCCCGCCGGAGGCATCTGGGTTTTGCGCCGGACGCTCCGCGGGGAGTATTTATGGCCAGATGAAATGAGGGGTTTCTGATGGTCGCGCTCGATGGTTTGCCGCCGCTGCGCGAGGTGTTGCGCGCACATGATCTGGTGGCCAAGAAAAGTTTGGGTCAGAACTTTTTGCTTGATCTCAATCTGACGGCCAAGATCGCACGCGCGGCGGGCGATTTGTCAGGCGCGGATGTGCTGGAGGTCGGTCCCGGCCCCGGCGGGCTGACGCGCGGATTGCTGGCGGAAGGCGCGCGCAAGGTTCTGGCGATTGAGAAAGACCCGCGCTGCCTGCCCGCTTTGGCCGAAATCGCGGCGGCCTATCCCGGCCGTCTTGAGGTCATCCAAGGTGATGCGCTTGCGATTAACCCGATGGCGCATTTGACACCGCCGATCAAGGTTGCGGCGAACTTGCCCTATAATGTCGGCACCGAACTGTTGGTGCGCTGGCTGACGCCGCCAAGCTGGCCGCCCTTCTGGGAAAGCCTGACCTTGATGTTTCAGCGCGAGGTGGCCGAGCGCATCGTCGCCCAACCCGGCGACAAACATTACGGGCGGCTCGCGATCTTGGCGCAATGGCGCGCGCAGGCCCGCATCGTGATGAGCCTGCCGCCCGAGGCGTTCACCCCGGCCCCCAAGGTTCATTCCGCCGTGGTGCATTTACGCGCCCTGCCCGAGCCGCTGTTTCCCGCAGACCCAGCCACCTTAAGCCGGGTCGTGGCGGCGGGCTTTAATCAACGGCGCAAGATGCTGCGCGCCTCGCTGAAATCGGTCGCGCCTGATATTGAGGCCAAGTTGGAAGAAGCCGGAATTAAACCAACTGAGCGCGCCGAGCAGGTCTCGATCGAGCAGTTTTGTCGCTTGGCCCGAATCGTGAAAGCCGCCAATTAAGTCGATCTCAATCGTGCAGAACGCAAAAGACCCGCGCTGAGACGCGGGTCTTTTATTGCTTGGCTCAAGCCGGCTACTCTGAAGGGGTCTCGGGCGCGGCGGCGGGTTCGGCCTTGGGTTGGCGCGGTTTGCGCGGCGCGCGCGGGCGTTTGGGCTTTTCGGCTTTTTCTGGCTTTTCGGCCGCCGGAGCGGCGTCGCTACCCGCGCGGCTTTCGGGCGTGTCGACCAGTGCAGACTCCGTTTCATCGGGTGCGGGCATCGGCGGCATCATGGCGCTGCCCTCATCTTTTGAGGCACGATCCGACCGGCGGTTGTTGTCAGAGCTGCGGGTGTCGCGCTGGCCCGAGTCAGAGCGCGCAGAGTCAGAGCGCCCAGAGTCGGCAGGATTGTTGTTTTGCGACGACGGCTGGGGCGCATTCTGGTTGTTATTCTGGTTGTTATCCGAACCAGCATTCTGGCCATTGTTCTGGCCATCGCCCTGCGTGTTCTGGTTCTGCTGGCGCTGCTGGTTGCGCGCCTCTTGCTCGCGGGCTTGTTCGCGCTGCGCCTCGCCTAGCATCCGTGTGTAATGCTCGGCGTGTTGCAGAAAGTTCTGCTCGGCCACGCGGTCATTGGATAGTTGGGCATCGCGCGCAAGCATCAGATATTTGTCGATAATCTGCTGCGGAGTGCCGCGCACCTTGCCCTCGGGACCGGAGCTGTCAAAGACCCGGTTGATGACATTGCCCACAGAGCGTTGACGGTTCGACTTGTTGCGCGAACGGGATTTGGAAGATCTCATGGTTTTCTTTTGGCTTATGGCGCCACGAGGGCGCATTTTCGGGGTCAGGCCCCGAAACGGGGCGCGTGCCGCGCGGGATGGCCGGGTCAGGCGCAAGCGGAAAGCCTGCTTTTGATCCGAGACCCGCAGTGTGAAGCTGAGCCGTGCGAGGGGAGAAACGCTCCACCAAACACAAGATTGAGTAAACATGCGTGGGGCGCGGTTTCAAGCCTATAAATGTATTTCTGCGGCTATTTGTCTGGAATTTTAAAGAATTCCGGGTAAAATCGGCAACAAATAGCGTTAGGCGCGCGGTCTCACTTGGTATTTCAAGACAACGCGCAGCTTGACGACTCTGTCGGTTTACGGGCGCTGACCACGCGATCTCGCCCGTCCAGATCGCGAAGGATGGCGATTTTGGCAAACCCCTGCGCGGCTAGCAAATCATGCACCGCAGCGCCTTGTGTCGGGCCGATTTCCAGCAAGATCCGCCCGCCTGCCATCAACCGTGCGTCCGCGCCGCGCGAAATGGCGCGGTAGGCATCAAGCCCATCACCGCCGGGGCTAAGCGCGCCGGGCGGCTCCCAGTTGCGCACATCGGGGCTGAGGGCCGCCATCTCAGCGGCGGCAATATAGGGCGGGTTGGATACGATCAGATCAAAGCGCCCGTTGACCGAGGCAAACCAGTCAGAGGTGACAAATCCTGCACGTTTCGACACCCCCAAGACGTCTGCATTTTCGCGCGCAACCTCCAGCGCGGCTGCCGAGATATCGGTGCCAGTTGCGCGCGCGAAGGGCATGGATTTCAGTAACGAAATCAGGATGCAACCTGTGCCCGTCCCCAGATCAAGCAGACTCACGAAGGGCTGTTCCAGAGCGGCCTGCACCAGAATTTCAGTTTCCGGGCGTGGGTCGAGCGTGTCGCGGGTGACACGAAACTCCGCCCCCCAGAATAGCCGTTTACCGGTAATCTGAGCGACCGGCTGGTGGGCGGCGCGCGCAGCAATTGCCGCGTCCAGACGCGTTTGCGCGCCCTCGGGCATCAGATCTTGCAGCGCCAAGGTCAGGCGATCCGGCGCAATTCCCAAAGCATGGGCCAGCAACCGACGCGCGTCGCCCGCAGCCCCCGCAATCCCGGCCTGCGTCAACTGACGGGTGGCCACGACCAACGCTTCTTGCGCCTTCACCCCTCCATCTCCGCCAGCTTGGCGGCCTGATCATCAGCGATCAGCGCGTCCAGCACCTCGTCCAGATCACCCTCCATCGCCTGCGCCAGCGCGTAGATCGTGAGGTTGATGCGGTGATCGGTCAGCCGCCCTTGCGGGAAGTTATAGGTACGGATGCGTTCCGAGCGATCCCCCGAACCGACCTGCGATTTGCGGCTTTCGGCGCGTTCGCTATCGGCGCGCTCGCGCTCGGCCTCGTAAAGGCGCGCACGCAGCACGGCCATCGCATTGGCGCGGTTCTGGTGCTGGGATTTTTCCGAACTGGTGACCACGATTCCGCTGGGGATATGGGTGATCCGCACCGCCGAGTCGGTTGTGTTGACGTGCTGCCCACCCGCCCCCGAGGCACGCATCGTGTCGATGCGAATGTCGCCTGCGGGAATGTCGATATCAACGTCTTCGGCTTCTGGCAGAACGGCCACGGTCGCCGCCGAGGTGTGGATGCGCCCGCCGGCCTCGGTTTCGGGCACGCGCTGCACGCGATGCACACCCGATTCGAACTTGAGCCGCGCGAAGACACCCGCGCCCTCGATGCGCGCGACCGCCTCTTTGATGCCGCCGAGTTCGGTCTGGGTCAGCTCCATTAGCTCAAAGCGCCAGCCGTGTTTCTCGGCGTATTTCTGATACATCCGCAGCAGGTCTGCGGCAAACAGCGCGGCCTCTTCGCCCCCCGTTCCGGGGCGGATTTCCAAAATGGCCGGGCGGGCATCGGCAGCATCTTTGGGCAACAGCGCCAAGCGCAACGCCTGCTCCATTTCTGGGATGCGCGCTTTGAGCTGGGGCATCTCTTCCTCGGCGAGATCCTTCATCTCGGGATCATCTAGCCAACCCTCGACCTCGGCCAGATCGGCGCGCGCCTGCTGCCACGCCTCAATCTGGGCGACAACGGGTTTCAACTCGGAATATTCCCGGCTGATTTGGGCGATTTTGGCCGGATCGGCACCCGTAGACAGTTGCGCTTCGAGAAATTCGAAACGGGCAAGAATTTGGGCAAGTTTTTCTTCGGGCAACATCCAAGCGGTTTGGCGTGAAGCGCCCCGTTGGTCAAGTGGGCGCGCGATCTCTTTACCCCGGCCATATAATCCCTATATAAACAGTCGAGATATCCGCGAGCCGCGAGAGAGACGCCATGACCGCAAATTCCCAAGAGCCCCTTGAGGGTACGCCGCTGATCAAGCCCTCAAGCACCGATCATCCGCTTTACGAGCAAGTGGTCGATGCGTGTCGCACCGTGTATGACCCGGAAATTCCGGTCAATATCTATGATCTAGGCTTGATTTACACGATCGAGATCAGCCCCGAAAACGACGCCAAGCTGATCATGACGCTGACCGCGCCGGGCTGTCCGGTGGCCGGTGAGATGCCCGGCTGGGTGCAAGATGCGGTCGCTTCTGTCGGGGGCTTGCGCGATGTCGATGTCGAGATGACCTTTGATCCGCAATGGGGCATGGACATGATGTCGGATGAGGCGCGTCTTGAGCTGGGCTTTATGTAAGCAGCCAAGAATTTAACGCCTGCGAGGGCGCGAAACGGGCGGGCGGGATGTGTTCCCGTGCCGCCCTTTGCATTTTTGCACAGCCCTCTCGCGCAGGGGCCGCCCTTGCCGCATGTGCTGCGCACCCCATGTCGATGGGGCAAGAGAGACCTCCCCACGCAAAGACAAAGGCGCTTTATGACTGATATGCTTTTCACCCCGACCACGCTTGGCCAGATCGAGATTGCCAACCGTTTCGTCATGGCCCCGCTGACGCGCAACCGCGCCCCTGACCTCGTGCCCACCGATCTGACGGTGCAGTATTACCGCCAGCGTGCCACTGCCGGGCTGATCATTTCCGAGGGCACGCAAATCTCGCCGATGGGTCAGGGCTATGCCTGGACGCCTGGCATTTATAACGACGAACAGGTTGCTGGCTGGCGCAAGGTCACCGATGCGGTGCATGCAGAGGGCGGCAAGATCGTCGCGCAGATCTGGCATGTCGGGCGGATTTCCGTGCCCCAACTGCTGGATGGGCGCGATCCGGTTGCGCCCTCGGCTATTGCAGCGGGGGCGAAAACCTTTGATGGCACCGGGTTTGTCGAAACGCCTGTGCCACACGCGCTTACGGTTGCGGAAATCGTCGCCACGCTTGAAGATTATCGCAACGCGGCGGAATGCGCTAAGCGCGCTGGCTTTGACGGGGTCGAGATTCACGCAGCCAACGGCTATCTGATCGACCAGTTCCTGCGCGATACGTCAAATACGCGCACCGACAGCTATGGTGGATCAATCGAGAACCGCACGCGGTTCCTGCGCGAGGTGGTTGAAACGGTCATTGGCGTGTGGGGACCGGGACGCGTGGGCATCCGCCTATCGCCGTGGTCGAATGCGAATAACGTCGGGATTTCCAGCGATACGCCCGAATTATTTGCCGCTGTGGTCGATTTCCTGAACACGCAGGATCTGGCCTTTGTCCATCTGATCGAGGGACAAACGGGCGGTCCGCGCGACTACCCCGAGGGCGCGATTGAGGCCCTGCGCACCCGCATTACCGCGCCCTATATCGCCAATAACGGCTATAGCCACGAGATGGCCGAGGCGGCGCTGGCCGATGGGGCTGCGGCGGTGGCCTTCGGGCGCTTGTTCATCGCCAATCCCGACCTGCCGCAGCGCTTTAAGGCGGGTGCCGATCTGAACCCGCTCGATGGCGATCATCTGTATGGTGGCGGGGCCGAGGGCTACACCGATTACCCCGCGCTGGCCTAAGATAGCGCTGATACGGCACGAAATGCAGGCTTTATAGCCTGCATTTTGCATTTTGCAGGCAAAAATACTTGCATTGTGCAATATGCAGGCTTTATAACCTGCATATGAGTCAGATAAGCGTCCTCACCGGTGACCTCGTCGCCTCGTCTCGCCTCTCTAGCCACGCGCTGGACGGGGCGCTTGACGCTGTGAAACAGGCCAGCGCCGATCTAAGCCCAGCCATTGGCGCAACCCGGTTTGCGCGCAACCGCGGCGATGGCTGGCAGATCGCACTGGGGATGCCACGTTTTCAGGCTCGCCTTCCGCTGATGATCCGCGCCCATCTGCGCGCGCTTGGCCCCCAGCTTTCGACCCGCATCGCGATTGCCCAAGGCGCGGGCAGCTTGCCTGCGGGGGACGATCTGAACGCCGCGCACGGCCCGGTTTTCACCGCCTCGGGGCAGTTGCTTGATACGCTTGAAGGGCCGCGCATCGCCTATGCGGGGGGCGGTGCGCTCGGCGCGGCGCTGCGCCTGTTTGACCACATCTCGCAGGGCTGGACGCAGGCGCAGGCGCGCGCCATGGTGCCGATGCTGCGCCTTGATCCGCCCACCCAGACCGCAGCCGCCGCCGAAATTGCAATCACCCGCCAATCGCTGGCTCAGGCCTTGCAAGGCGCGGGCTATGAGGCGATCCTTGAGGCGTTGCAGATGATCGAGGAGCGCGCATGATCGAAACCTTCACCGCCCTGATCTGCGCCCATATTCTGGCCGATTTTGTCTTGCAAAGCAACGAGATGGTCGCAGGCAAAGCGCGCCGTCATATGCCTACACTGGCCGCTCATCTAGCGATCTTGCTGGGCCTGAGCGCCTTGATGCTGCTGCAACTCTCTGGCGCTTTTCTGCTGGCCCTGATCCTTGTCGGGCTGAGCCACCTCCTGATCGACATCGCCAAAACCTTTGCCCCCAAAAACCGCGCACTGATGGCGTTTGTCGCGGATCAAGGCGCGCATCTGATCGCCACCGCCGCAATTGCCGCCGCCTTCCCTAGCCTGTTTGCCAACGCGCTTTGGGCGGGGCAAAGCTGGCTGCCCGGCACGCTGGCGCTGATCGCAGGCGCGATTGTGACGATCCGCGCGGGCGGTTTTGCGGTGGGTCTGCTGATGGCACGTTTCGATGACAACGCCCCGCCCGAGGGGCTCCCCGAAGGCGGTCGCCTGATTGGCCAGCTTGAACGCGGCGTAATCTTTCTACTGGTGCTGGCCGGTCAGCCCGGCGCTATCGGCTTTCTGATCGCCGCCAAGTCGATCCTGCGCTTTGAGGCAATCTCGAAAGACGGCGCAAATCCCAAAAGCGAATATGTGATCATCGGCACGCTGGCCTCGTTTGGCTGGGCGCTCGCGGGATCTTATGCCACGCTTGCGTTGATGACTCACCTTGCCCCCCTTGGAATTCTGCCGCCCGCGAACTAGATTTGACAGATAAGGAGAGCCGCCATGTTTAACGTCCCCGGACAAGACCCTGTGACCATGACCGACGCAGCCGTCGCGCAGATCGCCAAGCTGATGGCGCGCGAAGACGCGGCTGGTTTTCGCATCGGCGTCAAAAAAGGCGGCTGCGCAGGCATGGAATATACGATGGAAATCGCCGCCGAGGCCGGCCCGATGGATATCGTCGTGGAAAACGGTCCCGCGCGCGTATTGATCGCCCCGATGGCGCAGATGTTCATGCTGGGCACCGAGATTGATTACGAAACCGGGCTACTCGAAAGCGGTTTCAAGTTTCGCAATCCCAATGTGGTCGATGCCTGCGGCTGCGGCGAGTCAATCAAATTCGCCGATATGGACGCTGCAGACGCCAAGGCGTAAGGCTGCGCGTTTTTGCCCTTTGCGCTGCCCCGCGCCCTGCCCTAATCTGCCCGCACAATCATTGAGGGAGAGAGCGCATGCGCACGAAACTGGCCGCTGGCAATTGGAAAATGAACGGGCTGAAGGCGGATCTGGCCGAGGTTGAGGCTTTGGTCGCCGCACATCCCTCGCCGCTTTGTGACGTGCTGCTCTGCCCGCCCGCGACGTTGATTGCCGCGATGGCGCAGGTGGCGGGTGCAAGTCTGGATGTGGGCGCGCAGGATTGCCACATGAACAGCACGGGCGCGCATACCGGCGATATCTCGGCGGCGATGATTGCCGATGCCGGGGGTAGCCACGCGATTGTCGGCCATTCGGAACGCCGCGCTGATCACCACGAAAGCGATGTGATGGTGCGCGCCAAGGCCGAGGCCGCGATTGAGGGCGGTTTGATCGCCGTGATCTGCGTTGGCGAGACCGAAAGCCAGCGCGACGGCGGTGAAACCCTGACGATCATTGGCAACCAGCTCAAAGGCTCGCTGCCCGATCATGCGACTGCCGCCAATACCGTCGTTGCCTACGAACCGGTCTGGGCGATTGGCACTGGGCGCACGCCGACGCTGGAGCAGATTGCGGAAGTGCATGATTTCATGCGCAACGCCTTGGTGAAACGTTTTGGTTCTGAGGGCGACGGAATGCGGCTGCTGTATGGCGGCTCGGTCAAACCCTCCAATGCCACCGAGATTTTCGCGGTCTCCAATGTCGATGGCGCGCTGGTGGGAGGGGCCTCGCTCAAGGCCGCTGATTTCGGCGCGATAATCGCCGCGCTGGACGCTGCTTGATCCGCCTCCGCGCGGTATCCGCTTTCACGCGATACCGCGCGGGCCCGATCTTTGCGCGATACCGCGCAGGGGCTTGACTTTGTGTTCAAACTCCCCCATTTGGACGTCAATGGTTGCTGCGCTGCCGCGTGAGTAAGCCTGCGCCCCTCCCTTAAGGCGCATCAGCAACCGCCAAACTTCCGTTCCCCATCACGCAGGGTTCTCAAGGCAAACGGCAAAACGCGCCGCGCGTCACCAACCCTGTTGCCCGCCTCCCGCTAGATCGGAACGTGCAGCACATTGCGCGCGCCATACCGGTTCGCGCCAAAGGAATTATTTTGTCCGACTTTACCTCTCTCGGCCTTGCGCCGACCCTGATCGAAGCCCTCACCCGCGCTGGCCTCACCCACCCCACCCCGATTCAACAGCGCGCGATCCCGCTCGCTCTGGCTGGGCGCGACGTGATGGGTCTGGCCCAAACCGGCACTGGCAAAACGCTGGCCTTCGGCCTGCCGCTGATCGACCAACTGCTGGCAGACCCCGGCAAGCCCGCTCCGAAAACAGTCAAGGCGCTGATCCTTGCCCCCACCCGCGAACTGGTCAACCAGATCGCAGACCACCTCAAAAAGCTAACTGATGGCTCCAAGGTCAAAGTTGCAACCGTCGTGGGCGGCCAGTCGATCAACCGCCAGATCGGGCTGATGCATCGCGGCAATGACATTCTGGTCGCAACCCCCGGCCGCCTGATCGATTTGATGGATCGCCGCGCGGTGGATCTGTCGACCGTGCGCTATCTGGTGCTGGATGAGGCCGACCAGATGCTGGATATGGGCTTTATCCACGCGCTGCGCCGGATTGCGCCGAAACTGGGCACGCCGCGCCAGACCATGCTATTTTCGGCCACGATGCCCAAGCAAATGGATGAACTCTCGCGCGCCTATCTGGTCAACCCCGAGCGCGTGCAAGTCACCCCGCCCGGCAAAGCTGCCGACAAGGTCACGCAATCGGTCCATTACCTTGATGGCAAGGCCGCGAAAGGCAACAAGCTGCGCGACATTCTGTCGGCTGATCTCAAAGCGCTGACGCTGGTATTTTCACGCACCAAACATGGCGCGGAAAAGCTGATGAAGGGGCTGGTCGCTGATGGCTATAACGCCGCTTCGATCCATGGCAACAAATCGCAAGGTCAGCGCGATCGCGCGATCAAGGCGTTCCGCGATGGCTCGATCAATGTGCTGGTGGCCACCGATGTGGCAGCCCGCGGGATCGACATTCCCGGCGTGTCTTACGTAATCAACTTCGACCTGCCCGAGGTGCCTGACGCCTATGTTCACCGGATCGGGCGCACCGCGCGTGCGGGTCGTGAGGGTGAGGCGATGTCGTTCTGCACGCCCGAAGATGTGGACCTGTTGGTGCAGATCGAAAAGCTGATGAAGATCGAGATCCCGACGGCTTCGGGCGAGCGTCCCAACGCGGTCAACCGCCCCTCGACGCGCAACCAGCGCGGCAAATCGGCGGGTAAAGCCAGCGGCGGACGTCGCGGCAATGGTGGCAATGGCGGCGGCCAGAAATTCGGCGCGCCCAAAGCCAACCATGGCGCCCCCGCAGGCGCAAACGGTCAGGGCAAACGCCGCCGTCCGCGCCGCACCAACGCGGCCTAAGGGCGAATGAATACCGCGCGGGCAGCCTCTGCCCGCGCGTGATGACCACACCCCGGCATGTGGTCATTGACCATCCCCATCGCCTGCATAAAGGCGTAAACGGTTGTCGGACCAACAAATTTCCAACCATCCTTGCGCAACGCCTTGGACAGCGCCTCTGAGGCAGGTGTCTTGGGGGGCACATCGCCCGGTGCATGTTCGGAGTGATCGGGTGCGAAAGACCAGATCCATTTGGCAAGCGAACCTTCGCGCGCCACCACGTCTTGCGCGCGCGCCGCATTGTTGATCACCGCTTCGATCTTGCCGCGATGGCGCACGATGCCCGCATCCCCGAGCAGACGCAGCACCTCCGCCTCGGTGTAGCGCGCGACGGTGTTGAAATCGAACCCGTCAAAGGCCGCGCGGAAATTCTCGCGCTTGGCAAGGATCGTGCGCCAGCTCAACCCCGCCTGAAACCCCTCAAGACACAGCTTTTCAAACAGCCGGATATCGTCGCTGACTGGATAACCCCACTCATCGTCGTGATAGCTGATATAGGGCGCCCAGCCCTCACACCAGAAACAACGATCTTGCCCATCCGGCCCGGTAAATACGCGCGACATATGCCCCCCTGCTTTGCCCTGTCAGGTTAGCGAACCATAGCCCCGCTGGCCAGCAGCGCCGCTTGTTTCTTCAGTTCACACAACACAAAAGCGCCCCCGAATGGAGGCGCTTTTGGAAAGATATTGGCTGAAGGATCAGCGCTTGGAGAACTGGAAGCTACGACGCGCTTTGCGCTTACCGTATTTCTTACGTTCCACCACACGGCTATCGCGCGTCAGGAAGCCTGCGGCTTTCAACGCAGCGCGCAAGCTGGGTTCGTACAGTTGCAGCGCTTTCGAGATGCCGTGCTTGACCGCACCAGCTTGACCCGACAGGCCACCACCGGCGACGGTGGCATACACGTCAAACTCACCGCGAACATTGGCCACATCGAAGGGCTGGTTCACGATCAGCTGCAGCACGGGGCGTGCGAAATAGACCGGCATCTCTTTGCCGTTCACTTCGATCTTGCCCGTACCCGGCTTGATCCAGACGCGGGCGACCGCATCTTTACGCTTGCCGGTTGCATACGCCCGGCCCAGCGCATCGCGCACGGGCTCACGGGGGGCGGCGGTTTCGGTGTCGGACGCCATTGCAGCGTCAGAGCCGGACACGACCGATTTCAGGTCGTCGAGAGTCTTGATATCGTCAGACATGATCAGCTCCGGGTGTTCTTTTTGTTCATCGACTTAACGTCGAGAACTTCAGGCTGTTGCGCTTCATGCGGATGATCGGTGCCAGCGTAAACACGCAGGTTCGACATTTGCGCACTGCCCAGACGGTTGCGCGAAATCATGCGCTCCACGGCTTTGATCACCACGCGCTCGGGATGCGCGCCTTCAAGGATCTGACGCGCGGTGCGCGATTTGATCCCGCCGGGGTGACCAGTGTGCCAGTAGTAGGTTTTGTCTTCGCGCTTGCGACCCGTCATCTGTACCTTATCGGCGTTGATGATGATCACATTGTCGCCCATATCCATGTGCGGCGTAAAGGTGGCTTTGTGCTTGCCACGCAGACGCATTGCGACGATCGAGGCGAGACGGCCCAGCACGACGCCTTCAGCGTCGATGATGACCCATTTCTTTTCGATCTCCGCGGGTTTTGCGGTGTAGGTTTTCATTTTTAACGGCCCTTGTAGGGGTTTCTCGAATTCTGATGGCGGCTTTTCGGCGATTTTGGCGCACTTATCAAGCCCCTTTAGCGGAATTTACATATGCAAAAACAATACGTTATGAAATAGGTATTAAAATACCCCACTTATTTCCCACTATAGCCACGCACAATGCTGCCTCCGGCCTCACTTCGGCGGAATCGAATAGGTCATGGAGGCGCGCGCCACGGGGCGATCATCGCCATCCGAAAAGATCAGCGCCTCGCCCACCGCCAGCACGCGCCCGAGCTTTAATATCCGCACCCGCGCGACCAGATCGACGCCCGCGACCGGCTTGCGCATAAAATCGATGCTGGCATTGGTTGTCACCGCCAGCGCCACCGGGCCCAGCCGCGCGAGGATCGCCATATAGATGCCGACATCGGCCAGCGCAAAGATGTTGGGCCCCGAGACCGTGCCTCCAGGTCGCAGGTGCCGCTCGGCCACGCAAAGCCGCACCACCGACTCCTCCTCGCCCAGCGCGTCAATCGCGAAATCGCCCTTCACCTGCGGAAATGCCTGCTCCAAAAACGCTGCCAGTTCCATGCGATCCATCACAAGGCCCATGCTCTCTTCCCTCTCTCCCGTTGCCGCCCTAGAGTTTGCCCAAAGAGGAGGAGTTTCAATGACCGATCTTGTAATCCGTGAGGATAAAGGCGCTGTGGCGCATCTGACGATGAACGCGCCGGGCAGTTTGAATGCGCTGTCGGATGCGATGTTAGCGGCGCTGAAAGCGCGCTTTGGCGAACTGGCCAGCGACGAGAGCATCAAGGTCGTGGTGCTCAAGGGGGCGGGCAAGGCGTTTTGCGCAGGCCATGATCTTAAGGAAATGCAGCGCGGGCGCGAGAGCGCCGATCATGGCCGCGCCTATTTCGCCGATCTGTTCTTTCGCTGCGCCGAGGTGATGCAGATGATCCCCACCCTGCCCCAACCGGTGATCGCGCAGGCCCATGGCATCGCCACCGCTGCCGGGTGCCAGTTGGTCGCAAGCTGCGATCTGGCCGTGGCAGCCGAGGGTACGCGCTTTGGCGTGAACGGCGTCAACATCGGGCTGTTCTGCTCCACGCCGATGGTGGCGCTGTCGCGCAACGTGCCACGCAAAGTGGCGTTTGAGATGCTCACCACCGGCGAGTTCATCGATACAGCGCGCGCGCGCGAGGTTGGGCTGATCAACCGCATCGCGCCGCATGACGCGCTCGACGCTGAAACCGACAAGCTGGCGGAAACCTTGGCGGCGAAACTGGGCGCAGCGGTGAAAATCGGAAAACGCGCGTTTTACGATCAGACCAATATGGACCTTGCGCAGGCCTATGAACACACCGCCGCCGTGATGGTGGAAAACATGCTCTGGCGCGACACCGAGGAGGGCCTGCAAGCCTTCATCGAAAAACGCAAACCCGACTGGGCTGAAAGCTAAGTGCGCAATTGAGCGCTGCTCATCATCTTCCCGCGGATTTTTCCAGTCTCAGACAGTGGCCTCAAGGCCACGCGAACTGCTAGACAGACCCTGCGCGTCGGTCCTTTGCGACGGAATGTCGAAATCGCACCGCGTGCAGGCGCAAAACCTGCGCACACTTGGGCATAGGAGAGAGTCGATATGGCACAGATCACCCTTGTTTATTGGCGCGACATCCCGGCCCAGATCATTGCGGGCAAGGGACGGCGCGGGGTCAAAAAGCCCCTGCCCGAGCGTTTTGAACAGGCGATTGACCGCGCGGCGATGAAAATCGGGGCGCGCGATAGCGACAGCTATCTGGCCGAATGGCGCAAAGTGGCTGCGGGTGAGGAACCGGGCGATGATGCGGATGCGGCCGAGGCGGTGCTGGCGCGTATTCTCTCAGACTATGACGACGCGCGCTTGCGTGAGTTGATTGCCAATGACGGGTGGACCACTCCACCCGCGCCCTGAGGGAGAGATGCGAATGGCCTTGGTAAATTTCCGCCGTGAGGTGCCGCGCCAGCCGGTGAATGCCCAGATGGCGGCATTGCTGGAGGGCGCCTCGATTGAGGTGATGCCGCGCACGGCCGCCAAGGTCGAGAGCTTTCGCGATCTGCTGCGTCCCGGCAGCCGCGTTTATATTGCCCACATCGAGGGTACACCGTTTGACGAGATGCTCACCACCGCGCGCCGCCTGCGCGATGAGGGGTTCGAACCGATGCCCCATTTCCCCGCCCGCATCATGCGCGACGCCGCGCAGTTGCGTGATTGGGTCGCGCGTTACACGGGGGAGGCGGGCGTCAATCAGGCGCTGATCCTCGGCGGTGGCGTCAAGCAACCGGTGGGCGATTTCCACTGCGCGATGCAGCTGATCGAGAGCGGCGCGTTTGACGGGTTCAAACGCCTGCACGTTGCGGGCCACCCCGAGGGCAACCGCGATATCGACCCCGCAGGTGGCGAGGCCGAGGTGATGGCCGCGCTGCGTCTGAAACAGGATTTCGCCAATCGCTCCGATGCCGAAATGGCGATCGCCACGCAATTCGCGTTCGAGGCCGGCCCGATCCGCGACTGGGCGGCGCGGCTGTCCGCTAATGGCATCACCATGCCGATCCATCTGGGCATCGCAGGCCCCGCCAAGCTGCAAACGCTGGTGAAGTTCGCCATTGCCTGCGGCGTCGGACCGTCGCTAAAAGTGCTGCAAAAGCGCGCCCGCGACGTGACCAAGCTGCTGCTGCCCTTTGAACCCACCGAATTGCTGGCCGATCTGGCCGCCAACCGCCCCACCAATATAGAATCCGTGCATTTCTTTCCGCTGGGCGGTATCACCGCCTCAGCCAACTGGATTGCCCAACAACGAGGCCATGAATGACCCGCACCGTCCTTGAATCGAAATCCAAGACCGTCACCATCGGTTTTGACGAGCCCTTCTGCGTGATCGGTGAGCGGATCAACCCCACGGGGCGCAAAAAGCTTGCCGCTGAATTGGAGCTGGACGATTTCTCGACGGTTGAACGTGACGCGCTGGAACAGGTCGCCTGCGGGGCCTCGGTGCTCGATATCAACTCGGGCGCGGTGTTCACCAACCGCATGGCGAAAGACCCGCGCTACGCCGATAACAACTTTGTCGAACCGCCCTTGATGCGTGAACTCTGCCTGCGGGTTCAGGCACTGGTCGATGTGCCGCTGTGCATCGACAGCTCGGTTCCCGCAGCACTCAAGGCCGGGCTTGAGGCCTGCGAGGGCCGCCCGCTGGTCAATTCCGTAACGGGCGAGGAAGAGCGCCTTGAAACCGTGCTGCCGTTGATTGCGAAATATAACGTGCCGGTGGTGGCAATTTCCAACGACGACACGGGGATTTCCGACGATCCCGAGGTGCGCTTTGCGGTGGCGAAAAAGATCGTCCAGCGCGCGGCTGATTTCGGCATCAAGCCTTGCGACATCGTGGTCGATCCGCTGGTGATGCCGATTGGCGCCAAGGCCACGGCGGGGCGTCAGGTGTTTGAACTGGTGGCCAAGCTGCGCGATGAGTTGGGCGTGAACACGACTTGCGGGGCGTCCAACATCTCGTTCGGGCTGCCCGGTCGTCACGGCATCAACGCCGCGTTTTTGCCGATGGCGATTGGCGCGGGTATGACCAGTGCCATTATGAACCCGGTGCGTCCGGCGGAAATGGAGGCCATTCGCGCCGCCAACCTGCTGATGAATCATGATGATAACGGCGCTGACTGGATCCGCTTTGCGCGCATTCTTGAGGCCATGAAAGACGGCGCGAGTTTGGCCGAAGCCTCGGCGGCCGCCGGTGCCAGCACGCGTGGCGGGCGCTCGGGGCGTCGTCGCGCGCGCGTCTGAACAACGGGCGCGCCGCAAGGCGCGCCGTTTTGTCGATACTCAGCCCCGCTGACTTTTCCGATCTGAGCGCGCGGTGACGCGCCTTGCACCGCTGCCCAAACTGTCGGGTTGCGAGGTCTAGGCCCCTGTCACCACGATCAATGCTCAGTTGGGTGCGGCGACTTTTGGCGCTTCCCCCCCGGCGCAGCCGCTTCGCAAGTCACCTTGCGCGCGTTGCAATCGGCCCTGCTATGCCTTGGCGCGGGTGACATTCTCGGGTGAGCGCGCGGCAATGTTGCCAGATTGCGACCAATCCTGCCGCATTTCGCGGTGTCTCGCGCGCCTACGCCCCCCAGATTACCGCGCTGAACTGCCTGAATAAGCGAAATCTCACGGCGAACTCTTTTTTGCGTGAAAAACTTCGTTTCGATTTGCGCAACAGTCTGTTTCCGAATCCCCGGTTTTAATCACGGCGATTCGCGATTCCGTGACGGCTGCGTTTCCAGATCAGGGCCAATCGCGGGATCGAGCGCTGAATGCGGCAACAATAAGGCGTGTGTCGGGCGGGGGCTGGACACTATATCTGGGAGTGCCACAAAAAATTCCGATTGCAGAGCAAAGATTTACTAGGAGAACTTAATGTAATCTGCCTAGTCTGGGCACTCAAAACCTGGGAAGGCGCACTGCCATGCGCGATACTTGTCTGCCGTCCGCGGCGGGCTTTGCGGCTGCCACCGCAAAGCCCGCCCGGCCCCGCCATGCTGCCAAGCGGTCGGGAAAAATTTTGTCTGTGCTTAGCGGTTTCGTGATCGCGAGTTCGCTCTCTGCGTGTATGCAGAGCGAGCCCGAAGTGACGGCTGCGCGCGCCTCGACTGCGACGATTGATCTGCCGCTGGCCGATCCGGTTCCGGGCCTGTCTGATCCGGTCCCCCGCGCCGCCCTGCCCGACAATACCCATCTGGGCCGCGATTTCATGGAGCTAAGCTTTTATCTCGAATCCGGGCGCGCCTTGCCGCGCTTTACCCGGTTCGAAGGCCCCGTTTCGATCACGCTGTCGGGCAATGCGCCGCCCGTAGCCAGAACCGAGCTTGGCCGTCTCGTCAGCCGCTTGCAGCGCGAAGCCGGGCTGAACGTCACGACACAACCGGGAAATGCCAACACGATCAACGTGCAATTCGTGCCCAAGGCCACAATGCGCAGCGCGGTGCCCAATGTCGCCTGTTTCGTGGTGCCCAATGTCACCGACTGGGCCGATTACCGCTCTGCGCGCGGCACAGCGCGCACCGATTGGGCACAGCTTAATGTGCGCCGCGCCGCAACCGTCTTCATTCCCGAACCTGCAACGCCGCAAGAGATCCGCGATTGCCTGCATGAGGAAATCAGCCAAGGCTTGGGGCCGGTCAACGACCTGTATCGTCTGCCCGACACGGTCTGGAATGACGACAATTTCCACACAGTGCTAACGCGCTTTGACATGGCCGTGCTGCGCGCGACCTATGACCCTGCGTTGCATTCCGGCATGAGCCGCCCCGAGGTGCTTGCCGCCCTGCCCGGTGTGTTGGCGCGCACCAATCCTCGCGGCGGCCAAATGCGCGGCTTGCGCGAAGATCCAACGCCGCGCAGCTACGTTAAGGCGATCACCCGCGCGCTTGGGGCGTCCTCAAACGAACGCGGTCGGCGCGCTGCCGCCATGCAAGCGACACAAATTGCGGCCGCTCAGGGCTGGAACGATAGTCGCGCGGCATTCGCATGGTTTGCGCTCGGGCGGCTCAGCCTGAAAACCGATCCGCAATTGGCGATCCGTGCCTTTATGAAAGCCGGCGCCATTTATCGCCGTACCCCCGGCGCAGGCATTCAGGCCGCCCATGTCGACATGCAAATGGGGGCCTTTGCGCTGGCTTCGGGGCGCGCGCAAGATGCGATCCAGCTGGTGAACCGTTCGCTCTTGCCCGCGATCTCGGGGGAGAATGCCGCACTGATGGCGACGCTTTATATGATCCGCGCCGAGGGCTACGATCAGCTTGGCAATGCCAGCCAGTCGCGCCAAGCTCGTCTCGACATGGCGCAATGGGCGCGCTATGGGTTTGGATCTGACGCGGCCGTCAAGCGCCGTGCAAGCGAAGTGGCCGCGCTGGCCGATGCGGGCGCGCGCGTGAACTGATCCGGGCCCTGCCCGGTCGATGCCGGGGAGGGCGCGGATGTATGTTTTGGCGGGGATCGTGATTGGCGCGATCTTGGGCGATTGGCGCGCACGCAAGCGCGGTGGCAACGGGCTGGACCGGGCGCAATATGCGGCTGTGCATGCGATTGCACTGGCGCTGGTCGGGATCTTTATCACGATCGTCATCAACCGCGTCTGGGCCTGAGGGCGCAGGCGATGTTTCTCCCCTTCTTTCAGGCTCTGCGCAGCGCTGGCATCCCCGTATCCTTGCGCGAATATCTCAGTTTTCTTGAGGGGTTATCGGCGGGTCTTTGCACTTACGAGATTGAGGAATTCTACTATTTCGCGCGCTGCACGATGGTCAAGGACGAGCGCTTTCTCGACCGTTTTGATCGCGCCTTTTCCACCGCCTTCAAGGGGCTAGAGGCGATCACACCCGATGATGTCCTGAACGCCGTCGATCTGCCCGAAGACTGGCTTCGCCGCGAGTTGGAAAAGCATCTCAGCCCCGAGGAAAAGGCCCAAATCGAGGCTTTGGGTGGCTTTGAGGCGCTGATGGAGACGCTCAAAAAGCGCCTTGAGGAGCAAAAGGGACGCCATCAGGGCGGCAGCAAATGGATTGGCACCGGGGGCACCTCGCCCTTTGGGGCCTATGGCTATAACCCCGAAGGCGTGCGGATCGGGCAGAGTGAAAGCCGCCATCAGCGCGCCGTGAAAGTCTGGGATAAACGCGAGTTTCGCGATTTCGACGAAAGCGTCGAGCTGGGCACGCGCAACATCAAGCTGGCGCTCAAACGGTTGCGGCAATGGGCGCGTCACGGGGCCGAGGACGAACTCGATCTGCCCGGCACGATCCGCGCCAGTGCCGAGGCTGGCTATATCGACGTCAAAACCCGCCCCGAGCGGCGCAATGCGGTGAAAGTCGTGCTGTTTCTGGATGTTGGCGGGTCGATGGATGCGCATGTAAAGCTGGTTGAAGAGCTATTTTCCGCCGCGCGCGCCGAGTTCAAACACCTCGAGCACTGGTATTTCCATAACTGTCTATATGAGGGCGTGTGGAAATCCAATGCGCGGCGCTGGGGAGAGGTGACGCCCACATGGGACGTACTGCATCGCTACGGACCTGATTACAAATGCATTTTCGTGGGCGATGCGTCGATGTCGCCCTATGAGATCACCCATCGCGGCGGCGCCAATGAGCATTGGAATGACGAGGCGGGCCATGTCTGGCTGGAACGCGCACGCGAGCAATGGCCCGATCACTCATGGCTCAACCCACTGCCCGAGGCGCAATGGGATTACACGCAATCCATCGCGCTTATTCGCGACATTTTCGCCAACCGGATTCACCCGCTCACGCTTGAGGGCATCACGGCGGCCATGAAGGAGCTGGGATGAACACGCTGCGCTATCTTTGGGCGCATAACCGGATTGCCTCGATCGGGTTCGCGGTGGCGCTGATCGCGGCGCTCTTCTTTTCCGTCACTTTCGTGCGGCGCGCGATCTACTGGTCCGACCCCGCCCATCACCGCCAGATACCCGAACCTTGGATGACGCCGGGTTATATTGCGCAAAGCTGGCACCTGCCGATCCCCGAGGTCGAGGCAATCTTGCGCATCGAAAACCCCCGCGCAATCGTAGGCTCTGGCCGCCCGACCCTTGATCGCATCGCCAAAGCCACCGACCAATCCGTTGAAACGCTTCTTGACCGCCTTGCCGCCGGATTGCCCGACGCGGTGGCGGAGCAACCACCGGGCCCGCCGCGATGACACTCAGCGATCTAAGCGATTGGCTACTATCGCTTATTCCGATCTACGGGCCTTGGCTGCTGGGGATCACCACCTTTCTAAGCTGCCTTGCCATCCCCGTGCCCTCGTCGCTGATGATGATCGCCAGCGGCGCGTTTGTGGCCTCGGGGGATCTCTCGCTGCTCACCGTTACAAGTGCGGCCTATGGGGGCGCGGTTTTGGGCGATCAGGTGGGGTTTTCGCTGGGCCAGCGCGCCGAACGCTTTCTGCCCCATCCCAACAGCAAACGCGGCGCGCTGGTCGCCAAAGCGATGGCGGGCTTACGCAAACGCGGCGCGGTGACGGTGTTTTTCTCGCGCTGGCTGTTTTCTGCGCTGGGGCCTTGGGTGAACTTGGCCGCCGGGGCGTCGGGGTTCCGGCGTCGCCGCTTTACGCTGGCCGATCTGGCCGGAGAGGCCGTTTGGGTCACGCTTTATGTCGGGCTTGGCATCATCTTTGGCGCAAATCTGGATGCGGCAGCCGAGCTTGCGGGCAACGCGTTGGGGCTGATGGCGGCCGGCGCGGCGGCGCTGGGATTTGGCTGGTGGCTGTGGAACGCCGCGCGCGCCGCGCCCAAAGCTTGATCACGCGGGCGCGAGACGCCATATCTAACCCATGATCCGCTTTCTCCCCCTCTTGCTGCTTGCGCTTTACGGCTTTGCAATGTGGCATTTCTCAAGCTGGCAACTCAAACGCCAGCTTGATGCCAATTCACGCCGCTTGCGCGACACACGGCTTGCACCGCTGCTGGATCGGCTGGCCGCGGCACTTGAGGTCGCCGAGGTGCCCGTGCATGTCTATCAGGTCGAGCCGGTAAACGGCTTGGCCGCGCCCGATGGGCGGGTGTTCATCACCGAGGGTTTCATGGCGAAATACCGCGCCGGAGAGGTCACGGCAGAAGAGCTGACCTCGGTTGTCGCGCATGAGTTGGGCCACGTCGCACTGGGGCATTCGCGCCGCCGGATGATTGATTTTTCAGGCCAAAACGCGCTGCGTGCAGTGTTGATGACGGTGCTGGGGCGGATGATCCCGTTTTTGGGCGTCTGGATCGCGAACCTGATCACGACGGCCTTGGCCGCGCGCCTGAGCCAGCGCGACGAGTTCGAGGCCGATGAATTTGCCTCGGCCCTCTTGATCAAGGCGGGCATCGGAACGCAGCCGCAAATCTCGCTGTTTCACAAGCTCGACGCGCTGACCCAAGGCGCGGGCGCTGCCACCCCCGCGTGGTTGCTGACCCATCCCAAGACCCATAAACGCATCGCCGCGATTGAGACAAATTCCGCGCGCTGGATGGATGCAAAACGCTGAATTTCCTTACTTTCGCCGCGCTTGCCCGCTAATCTTGCGCCAAGATGAGGGCAGACATGCAAGATCACGGCTCCGATCGGGTGCGCAAACGCCGGGTGTTCTACATCCCCGGCTATGACCCGATTCACCCTCGCCGCTACCGTGAACTTTACCGAAAAGAGGGCGCAGATCAGGCCGCGATTTCGGGCTATGAGATTGCGCTGTCGCCCAAGACATCCGGCGGCCCCTATGGCTGGCATGTGAACTCGACGCAAGATGGCGCAGCGGTCGAGGCCGATATCGAGGTGCTCGTCTGGTCCGATATCGTGCGCAACTCGATGGGGAAATCTATAGTTGCGACCTACGCTCAGTTGGTGCGCACCGCCGCCACCTATATCTTTTCGGGCGCGCTATTCGGGCTGATGCGGCTACGCAAGGGACCGGTGATTGCAGCACTCTATCCGATCTTCGCGCTGATCCTGCAGGCGCTGATCGGCATTGGGATAGGGTTAGCTTTATCCGCTATCTTTCTGCGATTAATCCCTTTCTTTACACTCAATTGGGTTCTTTGCCTCGCCCTCACCGCCGCGACCCTCGCGCTCACCCTGCGCTGGTTTCGCAAACATGACGGCAAGTTTTTCGCCTATTATCTGATGCATGACTACGCCTTCACTGCGCGTTGGGGTGGGTCCAACCCGCCCGAGCTTGAAACCCGAATGGCCGAGTTTGCCAACCGCATTGAACGGGCCATGTCCGAAGATTGGGACGAGGTTCTGGTCGTCGGGCATAGCTCGGGCGCGCATCTTGCTGTCTCAATCCTCGCCGATCTGATCCGCGAAAATCGCCTTCCTCCTTCCTCTTGGCAGAAATATCCCGGGGAAGAATTGGCCGCAGGCCAAGGGGGGGCAGCGCCCCCCACTCTGTCCTTCCTGTCGCTCGGTCAGGTCGTGCCGATGGTCAGCTACCTGCCCCGCGCCACACGCCTGCGCGCTGATCTCGCCTATCTCGCCACCCGCCCCGAGATTTTCTGGCTTGACGTCACAGCCCCCGGCGATGGCTGTGCATTCGCGCTATGTGATCCGGTGGCGGTGTCGGGCGTGGCACCTGCGGGGCAAATCCACCCGCTGGTGATCTCGGCGGCGTTCACGCAAACGCTGTCTACGGCGCGGTGGCGCGAGCTGCGTTGGCGCTTTTTTCGACTGCATTTTCAATATCTTTGTGCCTTTGATCGGGTGGGCGAATACGACTATTTTCGCATCACCGCCGGGCCGCATACGTTAGCCGCGCGCTTTGCCGGGCGCGCTGCGTCGAAAAGCGTCATTACAACGCCCGCAAACCGCTTTACCAACATCACATGAGCCAGCCGCCCAAACCCACGCCCCGCCCTGATCGCGTCTCGCTTTGGCGCTACTTCCGGCTGTTCAAATCCGACATTCTCTCGGCCCAGCCAGCGCGGCTATATCGCGCGTGGATGGCTGAATTCCGCACGCCGTTTTTTCGCTCGTATATGTGCAATGATCCCGAATTAGTCGATCTTGTGCTCAAAAAGCGCCCGATGGATTTTCCGAAATCCGACCGCGTGCGCGAGGGGCTGAAACCGCTTTTGCGCGATAGCGTGTTCATCACCAATGGCGAGCAATGGCTGCGTCAACGCCGCATTATCGACCCCGCGTTTGAGGGCGGCAAGCTGCGCGAGACCTTCCCAGCGATGTGGGATGCCGGGGTAGCCTGCGTGGATCGTCTGCGCGCGAATACCGGCGCGCAACCAATTGATATTGAAACGGAAACATCGCACGCGGCTGCCGATATCATCTTTCGCACGCTGTTTTCGATCCCGATTGAGGACGAAACCGCGAGCGCGGTTTTTGCCGAGTTCAAATCCCATCAGCGCGCCTCGCCGGTGATTAATCTGGGCGCGCTGCTGCCGCTGCCGCGCTGGTTTCCGCGCTTTCATTCGCGCCAAGCCAAACGCACCGCACGCCGCATCCGCGCGCTGATCGAAAGCCTGACGACGCAGCGCGCCGCAGAGATCGCGCAAGGCTCTGCGCCCGACGATCTGGCCACCAAAATCATGACCACGCCCGACCCAGAAACGGGTAAGACTTTTGATACGGCGGAGATGGTGGATCAGGTCGCGATCTTTTTCCTTGCCGGGCATGAAACCTCGGCGTCGGCGCTGGCGTGGTCGCTGTATTTGCTGGCCACGAACCCCGATTGGCAAGACCGGATCGCGGCCGAGGCGGAAACGGTTATGGGCGATGAAATCCCATACTTTTCAATCCTCAACAAGCTAAAGCTCAGCCGCGCGGCATTTCGCGAAGCAATGCGGCTTTACCCGCCCGTGCCGATGTTCGTGCGCGAGGCAAAATGCCCAGAGACCTTTCGTAACCGCCCTGTCAAAGCAGGCTCGCAAGTGGTGATCAGCCCATGGCATCTGCACCGCCACGAACGGATCTGGGATAATCCCGACGGCTTTGATCCCGCGCGCTGGGACACGCCCAACGGCAAGGACGGGCAGCGTTGCGCCTATATCCCGTTCTCGACCGGCGCGCGTGCCTGCCCCGGCGCGGGGTTCGCGATGGCCGAGGGGCCGCTGTTGCTGTCGATGATCATGCGCGCGTTTCGCATTGCCCCCGTCTCTGGTCGCGAACCGGTGCCTGTCGCGCATCTGACCGTGCGCGGGCGTGATGGGGTCTGGTTGAGACTGACGCCGCGTTAGCCATGAAGAAGGCGGCGCGCAAAACGCTGGCGCAATACTAAAACCGTGCTAAGACTCAAATAATAGTGAGAAATTTTTGATTGTAACACATCATGACCCTTGAACTTCCCGCCTTGGATCGCTGGCAATTCCGGCTGGCGCCACGGCCTGCGCCGGGCCCTTTGCGGGCACAGCTGGAAATTGGTCCCGATCTGCCCTGCACCGAGCTGCGCGATCATCGCGGGCAGGTGGTTGGCTGGCTGTTGGGTTTTGGCATTGACTTGGGGGCACGCGCCCTGATCGGAGATCACTGGCAGCTTGGCGCCGACTGTCCGAACGATCCAGATGGGCTTGCTTGGAATGTGCTGCACGGGCTTGGCGGGCGTTTTCTGTTTCTGCTTGATCATGCAAGCGCGCGCCGGATCTATACCGACAGCTCTGCGCAAGTGCCCTGCGTCTTTGATCGCGAAAAGCAGATCGCGGGTTCGACGGCGGATGCAATTTTGAACGCGCAAGATTATGACGATCGCTTTGACAGCGCGCTGCATGACCAATTGGGTGTCAACGGCGAGGGCTGGTTTCCCGGCGGGCCGACCGCGCATCGCGGGCTAAGCCGGGTGTTGCCGGGCCATTATCTTGATCTTGAGACTTGGCGCAGCAAACGCGCTTGGCCGCACCATGCGCCGGAAGTTGCGCAAAATCCCAAAGCCGCAATCGACGCGCTTATTGCCAATGTTCAAGCCCAGATAGAGGCACTTGTAACCGGGCCGCGCAAGGTCGCTTTGGCGCTGACGGGTGGGCGCGAGACGCGTATGATGCTGGCCTGCGCGCGCCCCTTCATCGACCGGCTCGACTGCGTCACCATCACCGGGCGTGACCGCCATCAGACCGATACGGTGCTGGCCAAGAAGATCACCCGCGAGCTAGGCCTGAGCCATCGCGAACTGCCCCGCGTGAATGCCGATCCCATGCAACATGCGCGATTCCTGCGCCGAGGCGGGCATTGCAATGGCGATAGCAACGCGCTCTATCATCCCAGCGTCTGGCCGATCGCAGATAGCCATGTGTTCCTTGGCGGATTGGGGGGCGAGGTGGCACGCGCCTTCCTGTGGCGCAAGGGCGATACGCCCGACATGGCTGTCACGCCCGAACTGCTGATGCGTCGCTTCGGGCTGCCCAAATCCCCCGAAATCGAGGCCGTTCTTACAACTTGGCTGGAAGACCTGCCCGCGATGAGCGCGCTCGATATTCTCGATCTCGCCTATATCGATCTGCGCTGTGGCTGTTGGTATGGCGTGCAGTTCTGCTCGGATCCGACGCTGGTGCGTCACGCGCCGTTATTCAACTACGCCGCGGTCGAGCTAATGCTGTCCCTGCCCGCCCGCATGAAGCGCGATCAGGGCATGGCGGATGCGGTTATCGAACGGCTCTGGCCCGAACTGTTACGTTATCCCTACAATTCGCTCGGACGCGTTGGCGACACCAGATTAAAGCTGCAACGTGCGCTGGCCGATCCACGCCTTGTTTTGAAAAAGCTGCACAAGATCAGGTGATTGATGGCCGCTCAGGCGCGTTTTGCCAACCGTTCTTCAAGCACGTCGAACGGCACGCCGGGTTCATCTTTGGCGCAGCGGATTACGAGGCTGGTCTTGACGCTGGCCACGTTGTCGGCAGCGGTCAATTGGCCGGTCAGAAAGCTTTGAAAGCTTGATAGATCAGGGGCGACGCATTTCAGCACGAAATCTATCTCGCCATTTAGCATGTGGCATTCGCGCACAAGTGGCCAGTCGCGGCAGCGCCCCTCGAAAGCTGACAGATCGGCCTCGGCCTGGCTTTGCAGCCGCACCATCGCAAAGACCTGCACCTCAAAGCCCAACTCGCGCGGATTCACATCGGCATGGTAGCCCTGAATATAGCCCGCCTCTTCCAGCGTGCGCACCCGACGCAGACAGGGCGGCGCGGAAATCCCGACGCGCCTGGCCAGTTCCACATTGGTCATGCGACCATCGCCCTGCAGCTCGGCCAGAATCTTGCGGTCGATTTCGTCGAGCCGGGTGGTGGACATTTTGAAACAATCCTTCGTCGCTTGTTGCGGAACTTACCCGCGAGGGAGAACATGCGCAATAAAATTTCGCGGCGCTAAGAGCAAGGGCAATTCGTCACACAAGGTAGGGCTTTTCGTCGCGTCGCTGGCGATCTATATCCAATCAGCAAATTTGAAGGAGGCCGGGATGGGCGAGACGAAAAAAACCAAGGTTCTGATCATCGGCTCGGGGCCTGCGGGCTATACGGCGGCAGTTTATGCATCGCGCGCGATGCTGGAACCGGTGCTGGTGCAGGGGATTCAGCCCGGCGGGCAGTTGACCATCACCACCGAGGTTGAAAACTGGCCCGGCGAGACCGAAATCCAAGGCCCTGATCTGATGGTGAAGATGGAAGCCCACGCCAAAGCGATGGGCGCCGAGGTGATCACCGATATCATCACCGATCTGGATCTGTCCAAGCGCCCCTTCATCGCCCAAAGCGATTCGGGCACCGTTTACGAGGCTGCAGCGGTCATCCTCGCCACCGGGGCGCAGGCGAAATGGCTGGATCTTCCTTCGGAAGAGAAGTTCAAGGGCTTTGGCGTGTCAGCCTGTGCGACCTGTGACGGGTTCTTCTATCGCGGCAAAGAGGTTGTCGTGGTCGGCGGCGGCAACACGGCGGTCGAAGAGGCGCTGTTCCTGACCAATTTCGCCTCAAAGGTGACGTTGATCCACCGCCGCGATACCCTGCGCTCGGAAAAAATCCTGCAAGACCGGTTGTTCAAGAACCCCAAGGTCGAACTGCTGTGGAACCACGCCGTCGAGGAGGTTCTGGGCGATGAAAATCCGTTGGGCGTGACCGGCGTTCGGGTGAAATCCACCGTGGATGGCGCGGAAAAAACCGTGCCTTGTGACGGGTTTTTCGTGGCAATCGGGCATGCTCCGTCCTCGGAACTCGTCACCGATCAGCTCAAACTGCATTCGGGCGGCTATGTCTGGGTCGACCCCGGCTCGACGCGCACCTCGGTTGAGGGCGTGTTTGCGGCGGGCGATCTAACCGATCACACCTATCGCCAAGCCGTGACCAGCGCCGGAATGGGCTGCATGGCGGCACTGGACGCGGAAAAATGGCTGGCCGAGCAGGGCGAATCTGAGTGATCCCATTTCGTGGCCCGGCTTGGCGGATCCTGTCAGCCAAGCACGCGCAAAACGCCTTGAAACCGGCCCATCACCCCGAGGGCCGGTTTCATTATGACGCTCAGTTGGCGCTTTATGCCTCGCTCAGTGCCGACGGCGCAGGCGTGGCGCTGCGCCGCTATGTGCGCGCCAATGATCCGCCCCGCGTGATTGTGCCGCTGACGATTGATCTGGAACGGGTGATGGATGCGCGCGGCGATGCGCGGCACTCGGTCGTCTGGCAGGACGCGCGCGCCCAAGGTCTCCCAGCCCCCACATGGGAAATTTCGGACGCCGCGCGGCGACTGGGTGCGCAAGCCCTGCTCTATTCGTCACGCTCGCGCCCCGATCTGAGCCATCTGGTGATGTTCGACGTTACACCGCACACCGTAACCCAAACCGGCCCTGCGCAGGACTGGCACCCGCAATACAACATCCAGCCGTAAAATTCGCCTTCCGCACTCTACCGCCGCGATAGTCTTCGAAATCGGCAAAGTTGCACCGAAACGCGTGAATTGGCTTAAAAACACTGCTGAATGGGCACAGTTTTGCTTGAAATGGCGATCCCATCGGGGCTAAGCCGCGCGGGCATGGATTTCAATCCAGACCGCATCTCTAGCAGCAGGACAAGTCATATTATGAGCCAGACGCCCATTCACGCCCCGATCCCGGAACTCTACGTTTCATATGAGTCGGCGCAGAAGCTGAAAGTCGAGGCCGGTAACCTGCCGAGCTGGGATCTGACCGCGCGTCAGATTTGTGATCTGGAACTGCTGATGAATGGCGGGTTCAATCCGCTTAAAGGCTTCATGAGCGAAGAAGATTACAACGGCGTCGTCGATAAGATGCGCCTGAGCGACGGCTCGCTTTGGCCGATGCCGATCAACCTTGATGTCTCGGAAAAGTTCGCCGACGGCGTTGAGGAAGGTCAGGACATTGCCCTGCGCGACCAAGAGGGCGTTATCCTTGCGATCCTGTCGATCACCGACAAGTGGGTGCCCAACAAATCGCATGAGGCCGAAAAGGTCTTTGGCGCAGATGATCTGGCCCACCCGGCGGTGAACTACCTGCACAATCAGGCCGGCGCGGTGTATCTGGGTGGCCCGATCACCGGCATCCAGCCCCCCGTGCATTACGATTTCAAAGGTCGTCGCGACACGCCAAACGAATTGCGCGCCTATTTCCGCAAGATGGGCTGGCGCAAGGTCGTGGCGTTCCAGACCCGCAATCCGCTGCACCGCGCGCATCAGGAACTGACCTTCCGCGCCGCCAAAGAGGCGCAAGCCAACCTGCTGATCCACCCCGTCGTGGGCATGACCAAGCCCGGCGATGTCGATCACTTCACCCGCGTGCGCTGCTACGAGGCGGTGCTGGACAAATACCCGCAATCGACCACCACGATGAGCCTGCTCAATCTTGCGATGCGCATGGCTGGCCCGCGTGAGGCGGTCTGGCACGGCCTGATCCGCAAGAACCACGGCTGCACGCATATCATCGTGGGGCGTGACCACGCGGGTCCGGGCAAGAACTCGGCGGGCGAGGATTTCTACGGCCCCTATGATGCGCAAGATCTGTTCCGCGCAAATCAGGACGATATCGGCATCGAGATGGTCGATTTCAAACACATGGTCTATGTGCAGGAACGCGCGCAATACGAGCCCAATGACGAGATCGAAGATCGTGACAATGTCACCATCCTCAACATTTCGGGCACCGAGCTGCGTCGCCGTCTGCGCGAGGGTTTGGAAATCCCCGAATGGTTCTCCTTCCCCGAGGTCGTGGCCGAGTTGCGGCGCACCTCACCCCCGCGCGCCAGCCAAGGCTTTACGGTGTTTTTCACTGGCCTGTCGGGGTCTGGCAAATCCACCATCGCCAACGCTCTGATGGTCAAGTTGATGGAGATGGGCGGGCGTCCGGTCACGTTGCTGGATGGCGATGTGGTGCGCAAACACCTGTCGAGCGAGTTGGGTTTTTCCAAAGAACACCGCGACCTCAACATCGAACGTATCGGCTATGTCGCCAGCGAAATCACCAAGAATGGCGGCATCGCAATCTGTGCGCCGATCGCGCCCTATACCGCGACGCGCCGCACCGTGCGCGAGATGATTGAGGCGTTCGGAGCCTTCGTGGAAATCCATGTCGCGACCTCTCTGGAAGAATGTGAAAAGCGCGATCGCAAGGGGCTGTATAAGCTGGCGCGCGAAGGTAAGATCAAGGAATTCACCGGCATTTCAGACCCCTACGAGGCGCCCACCAACGCCGAGCTGGTCGTGGACACCAAGGACGTGGACGTCGATCACTGCGCCCATCAGGTGATCCTCAAGCTCGAAAGCATGGGGCTGATCAAGGCCTGATCACCCTGCCCTGACAAGTTGAAACGCGCCGCAGAGACAATCTGCGGCGCGTTTTCTATAAATCATGTTTAGCGCGGCGTCTTAGCGTAGATGGGACAGGAAAGCGTCGATTTCCTCGGGCGTAGTGGCCCAACTGCACACCAATCGCGCGGCCAAGGCGACGCTTTCATCACCCTCCAGCGATTGATCGAAGGGCCAGAGATAGTAGTAGGCCCCCGCCCCCTGTGCGCGCTTATGCGCCCCGCGCGGGAAGGCCGCGAAAACCGCATTGGCCTGAGTCGGATGCACCAGTTTCGCGCCGGGAATGGCCTGAATACCCGTCGACAGCTTGGCCGCCATGTCATTGGCATGGCGCGCAAGATCAAGCCACAGATCATCGGCCAGATAGGCCTGCATCTGGGCGGCCAGAAAGCGGTGCTTGGAAAACAAATGCCCGCCGCGCTTGCGCCGCAACTCAAATTCCCAAGCGCGTTTGGGATCAAAGATCACCACCGCCTCAACGCCCATACAGCCGTTTTTGGTACCCCCGAAAGACAGCACATCGACGCCTGCCTTCCACGTCATCTCAGCAGGCGAACAACCCGCCGCGACCAGCGCATTGGCGAACCGCGCGCCATCCATATGCACCGGCAGATGAAAGCGCTTGGCGATCTCGCTAAGTGCAGACACCTCGGCAGGGGAATAGACCGCGCCCGCCTCGGTCGCGTTGGTGATCGACACCATCCCGCGCTGCACGTTATGGATACCGCCCCGCCCGGTATGGGAAATCGCGCGCTCAAGCCCCGTCGGGTCCATTTTGGCATCCGCCCCATCGACCAGCACCAGCTTGGAGCCGTCCGTGTAAAATTCCGGCGCGCCGCATTCGTCTTCCTCGATATGGGCGTTGCGGTGGCAGAAAATCGCGCCCCAAGGCTGGGTCAACACCGCGCAGGACAGCGCATTGGCCGCCGTGCCCGTCGCCACCAGATAGACACGCGCCTCGGGTGCCTCGAAAATCTCGCGGATGCGGGTCTGCACGCCATCGCTCAGCAGATCGGCCCCGTATGAGGGCATATGGCCGGCATTGGCCGCGCCGAGCGCTGCAATCACATCGGGATGCGCGCCAGCGGTGTTGTCGGAGGCAAAATTCATGACAGATCCTCAATCGTGTATTCGTCCCATTCCTCTTCGGGAATTTCAAATTCCGGCACCGTCCATCCCCGCACGGACTGACCCGCCTCGTGCACGGTTTCATAGGACCCAGAGATCAGATAGTGCCAGCTTTCCAATGCCTTGCCCTCAAATCGTAACCGATAGGCGCAAGTCTTGGGCATCCAATAGGCGATATCGGCGATGCTGGCGGGTTTCAGCGTCACGCATTCGGGCACGAATTGGTGGCGGATATCATATTGCGTGCAGCGGCAGGTCTCGCCATCCAGCAATCGACAGGCAACGCGGGTGAAAACCAGCTCGCCCGTATCCTCATATTCCAGCTTGTTGAGACAGCATTTTCCGCAGCCATCGCACAGCGCCTCCCATTCGGCAGGATTGAGCGATTTAAGCGGTTTCGTCCAAAATTGGGGGCGCAGTTTGTTCATGGCGCGGAACCTGACCGAAATGCGCGCAAATGGAAAGGGGGCACGCAGCGGCGCGATGAACACGCCTCTGTGCGCCCCCTCATAGGGATCGCTTAAACTCTGCCAAAGCAGTTATTCTTTGGCCGCAGCCGCCGTCAATTTATCCAAAGCGCCCGTCATTTTCTTGGCGAATTCGGAGTTGGTATCGACATCGGTGCCCGCAAACATCGCATCGACGCTTTGATAGATCAGCATGGTCTTGCCATCCTCATCCGCCACGAGAACACGCAGCGGCAGCACGACGCCGGCACGGATATCTTGCTGCATCGGGGGCGTGCCCAGCATCGGGTTGCCAAAGATCACGAGCGTCGCATCGGGCAGTTCCATATCCACAGCCGCCGCGCCGCTGGCGTGATCGATACGGGCGAACACGGTGGCCCCCGCCTTTTGCGCAGCCGCCTCAAGGCGATCTGCCACCTCAGCGACTGAGCCAGTGGCTGGCACCTGCACGAATTCGGCAAAGCTGGGGCTGGCTGCGAAAACAAGCGCCACGGCGCCCAGCAAATTGCGCGCCCAATTGCGGGGGCGTGCGGTGGAATGGGTCATAATGCGTCCTCCTATTGACCGGGCCCCAACGCGCACGCGCGCGCACCGGTTCCCAAGTTCGTGAATAAATTTGAGCGCGCGTGACAGCCGCCTAAAGCACAGCCCGCGCCTGGTCACAATCAAGCGCCATCTGCGTCACCAGCGCCTCAAGGCTGTCAAATTTTATCTCGGGGCGCAGATAGTCGACAAGGGCAACCGAGACATGCTCGCCGTAAATGTCCCCTTTGAAATCAAAGATATAGGTTTCAATATTTGGGGTATTCTCGCCAAACATCGGGCGCACGCCAAGGCTGGCCGCGCCGCGATAACTGCCCTGATGCGGCCCGCTGAGCACATCAAGCTTGACCGCATACACCCCAAGCTTGGGCAGATGCAGCCCCGCGACCGCCATATTCGCTGTCGGATAGCCCAACTCACGCCCGCGTTTTTCGCCGTGCAGAACCGCGCCTTCGATGCGGTGGAAATGGCCCAGCATCGCAGCGGCCTCTTGCGGGTGTCCCTCGGTTAACGCAGCGCGAATCGCGGTGGAAGAGGCCTCAACCCCATCGACATGCAACAAGGGCGCGATGGTCACCTCAAACCCGTAACGCTGCCCCAGATCGCGTAGCATCGCCGCATCGCCTTCACGCCCCTTACCAAAGCGGAAATCCGTGCCCACGGCGACATGGGTTACGCCCAAGCCCTGCGCCAGAACGTCACGGGCGAACGCATCGGCAGTTTGATCGGCCAATTCGGCGTTGAAGGGCAGTTCATAAAGATAGTCAACGCCCAGCTTGGCCAGCCGATTGGCCCGCGCCTCGGGGTTCATCAAGCGAAACGGCGCAACCGTTTTACCCGCGCGGGCGGCGAAAAACTCACGCGGATGGGGTTCAAAACTGATCACGCCCAACGGGGCTGCGCGACCGCGTGCCTGATCAATCACCGATTGGTGGCCAAGATGGAGACCGTCGAAATTTCCCATCGCAACCGAGGCTCCCCGAGCCGATTTCGGCAGCGATTTCCAGTCTGAGTAGCGTTCCATCACCCCGCCTTCCGGCGTGGGGCCGGATCAGTCGAACTTGCGCGAGGGTGCCAGAACCAGCGCCTCGCCTTTCAGCACCACCGTATCGCCCACCGCGCAGTGGGTTTCAAGCGTGACACGACGACGACTATGATCAATCGCGGTGACTTTGACCTCGGCGTAAACCACATCGCCCGGGCGCACCGGGGCCATGAACTTCAGCGACTGGCCCAAATAAACCGTGCCGTGGCCCGGAAGCTGCTCACCAATGACCGCAGAAATCAGCCCCGCCGTCAGCATCCCATGCGCGATGCGACCCTCGAAAATAGTGTCTTGCGCATAGGCGTCATCCAGATGGACGGGGTTGTGATCAGTCGAGACCTCGGCGAACAGCTCGATATCGCGGTTAGTGATTTCCTTGCGCAGATAGCGCAGCATTCCGATTTCGAGATCTTCGATACAGATCGTGCCGCGGGGCATATTGTCGAGCATATCCATCGGTCCCAGCCTGAAGTTATGTTGCACTGCGGCATAGCACATGCAGCGGTGCGCACGCAAGACGTCCGCGCAACTTATTTACCGGAAGCGGATCAAACGCGCAACAAAGTTACCGTGTAAAATTTCAGCGTAAGGTGCCAATCGTATAGCGCGGATCGGTTTGACGCGCGCCCAGCCATGCCCGCACAAGCTCGGGATCAGGGTTCTTCTGATCCTTGCCAAACTGATCGTGCGCCAGACCACCCGTCACGAACAGACAGTCGATTCCCTCGCCCGCAGCGCCGGGCACATCGGTGTTGATGCCATCCCCGACCGCCAGAATACGGCTGTCCTCGACCCCGCCAATCGCTGCCAGCTTGCGCCGCGCCATGTCATAGATCGGCGGGTGCGGTTTGCCGAAATACATCGCCTCACCGCCCATATCCTCATACAGAACCGCCAGCGCACCGGCGCAGTAAATCCGCTGATCGCCCATATCGACGACGACATCGGGATTGGCGCAAAGCATTGGCAGGTCGCGCATTTTCGCCAAAAGAAACTTGGCGCGGTAATCCTCGGGCACCTCATTGATCTCATCAAACGGACCGGTGCACACGATCCCCTCGGCGTCATCGAAATCGACGCGCTCGATATCGGCCTGACCCTGCCATTCCTTGGGAATCTCGGTGAAGAACCCGTCATCCTTGCTTGGCCCCAGATGCCAGACTTTACGCCCGACAGCGCCCGCAAACATCGCATCCTGCGCCGCATCGCCCGAGGAAACGACCAGATCATAGGCGTCTTTCGGACACCCCATCCGATCCAGCGATTCGATCACGAAACGCGCCGGGCGGGGCGCGTTGGTCAGTAGCACAACCTTGCCGCCTTGCGCACGAAAGCCTTGAAGGGCGGCGACTGCCTCGGGAAACGGGGCCACGCCATTGTGCAAGCAGCCCCAAAGATCGCAAAACAGTGCGTCATAGGGTTTGGAAATCTCGGCGAGCGATTGGAAGATCTGGGTCATGGGCGGCCTTTTCAAGCGGTGCAATGCCGGGGCGGTGCCCGGACCTCATGTGTCTGCTTATGACATGCGCGCGCGTTAAGGCAAAGATCCGATGGGCGCGACGGGCGGTCAGGACAAAGTGAAAGGGGGAGAGCCATGCCCACCCCCTTCCGTCTTTCAGCTTTGGTGCTGGCTTACAGCTTGAGCGACGGGATGATCTGCTTTTTGCGGCTCATCACGCCGGGCAGAACAACCATATCGCCCGAGACGGTCGCGCCGAAGCTTTTCTCGGCGACGGTTTTCACCAGATCATTGGGGATCAGGAAGGTCGCCTCTTCGTTGAGGATGTCCACCACAAACAGCAGCACCTGATCGACGCCATCTTCGCGCGCAACATCGGCCATCGACGCCATCAGGCTGTCCTTGCGATCCAGCACCATTTTCGGCGCAGTGGTTTCCAGCACCGAGACGCGGAACTTGGTGCCCTCGACGGCATATTCCTTGGAATCCATGCGCAGCAATTCAGCATCGGAGAATTCCGACACATCCGATTTCGCCTCAAACATCTTGGCCGCCAGATCGCCGATCTCGACGCCCAGATCCTTCGCCAACGCTTCGCAAACCGCACGGTCGTGATCGGTCGTGGTGGGCGAGCGAAATTCCAGCGTGTCCGAGATGATGCAGCTCAGCATCGCGCCTTTGATGCCCTTGGGGGCCTTGGCGATATCGTCGCCCATCAGGTCATACATGATCGTCGCGGTGCAGGCGAGCGGGCGCATTGTGATGTCGATCGGGCCCTTGGTTTCCAGCCCGCCGGCCAGCTTGTGGTGGTCAATGATTTGAACGATCTCCGCGCCGTTAATGCCTGCGGGCAGTTCGGCGGGGTTGTTAGTGTCCACGATCACCACTTTTTCGCCCTCAGCCACATCCGAGATGATTTCAGGCTTATCGAGACCCCAATGCGAAATCATGAACGCGGCTTCGGTATTGGGTTCGCCCAGCAGACACGGGGTCGCGGGGATGCCTTTGACCTCGGAGAGATACCACGCCCAAGCGATAGGCGAGCCAGTGGAATCAGTGTCGGGGGCTTTGTGGCCGAAAACTTTGGTGCTCATGAAAGAATCCTTGGGATTGGGCGTGATTTTGCGCGCTTTATAGGGCCGCATCACTGCTTTGTCACCTGCCCTGCGCGCCGTCCGGCTCAATCAAGGCGTGTGATCGTGTAGCCGTCTTGTTGCAGCAAATAAAGCAAGCCCTGATCGCCCGACAAATGCAACGCACCGACAGCAACCACGACCGGGCCTTTGGCGGCGGCAGCCTTGATCTCGGGCAACCAATTGTGGTTGCGCGCCACCATCAGCAGGTCTTCGGACAGCTTCATTTGTCGTTCGACCTCAGCAGGCGACATGCCCCCCGCAATCGCCTGCTCGCGCGCCAATTCCCAGATGATGCGCGGCTCGCCGCGGAAATACAGATCCGCCATCGTTACGCCCATATCATCGGCCAAAGGCGCGCCCACTACTGCCGCCCGCAGCATCTCTAGCGAATCCTTTTCGCTAATCGAGTTGAACAGCGTGAACACGGTATCCCAAGGTTCCAGCGCGCGAATTGCGACCTTGTCGGTCTGGGCGGCCTGCATCAGAACCTTATCCAGCCCCTTGCCCCCTGCCCCCATATCCTTGACCGCGCAGGGCGGCAGCGACAGCGTCATGGCAACAAAGGCCGGGCGCATCTTGGCCGCCAGAAAGGCGGGCATGCCATGGGCGGCCAGTGCGGTCTTCGTCATCTCCCAATCGGCAGGCGAAAGCAGTTCGGGCAGCGTTTTGCCCTTGGAAAACATCAGTGTCGGATCGGCTATCATCGCCGTTTGCAACCGCGCTTCTTCGTCGGGCCCCGCCTCGACCAATAGCACGCTGGCCTGTTTCAACGCGTCTTGCACGTGCGCAACCAACTGCGTGTGGCGCGCGTCGGGCAGATGATAGGTGCCCGCCAGAGTTATCGTCTGATCACCTTTAGTCGCGGAAAAAACCAGACCTTGCGCAAAGGGCACGGCATGGGCTGCGGCCTCGAGTCGGGCCTGCTCAGCCTTTGGCATCGCGTCGAAAATATCGCTTCCGGTGCATTGCGCGCTGGCGGGCAAGGCAAGGGCCACCCAAAGCATGGGCATCAAGACGGGGGCCAGAAACTGGCGCAGGGGGCGCATGATCATCATGCGCGCACAGTGCCACGCGGCGGCGCGCGCGCAAAGTGGCAAACGACTTCGCGAGTCGCACGATTTTTTTCACTCGTCGGGTGTTGACAGGATGGGGGGGCAGTGACTAACTCCGCCATCGTTGGCACTCGACATGACAGAGTGCTAAAACTTTTGAACCTGGAACCTTAGGGAGTGAGCCAGATGGCATTTAAACCGCTGCATGACCGTGTGCTGGTCAAACGCGTCGAAGGCGAAGAGAAAACCAAGGGTGGTTTGATCATCCCTGATAGCGCCAAAGAAAAACCGGCTGAAGGCGAAATCGTCGCGGTGGGCGAAGGCGCACGCAAAGATTCGGGCGAGCTGATCGCGCCGAGCGTCAAAGCGGGCGACCGTATCCTGTTCGGCAAATGGTCGGGCACCGAGGTCACGCTTGATGGGCAAGAAATGCTCATCATGAAAGAAAGCGACATCATGGGCATCATCTCGTAAGGCCTAGCCTTTCGCAGATACCCCTGATTTCCAACGAAATTCTCAGTCAAGGAGCCAAAAGACATGGCAGCCAAGGACGTCAAATTCTCCACCGACGCACGCGACCGGATGCTCAAGGGCGTCAACGTTCTCGCAGATGCGGTGAAAGTTACGCTGGGCCCCAAGGGTCGCAACGTGGTTATCGAAAAAAGCTTCGGCGCGCCGCGCATCACCAAAGACGGTGTGACGGTTGCCCGTGAAATCGAACTGAGCGACAAGTTCGAAAACATGGGCGCACAGATGGTCAAAGAAGTGGCCTCGCGCACCAATGATGAGGCCGGCGACGGCACCACCACCGCAACCGTGCTGGCACAAGCCATCATCAAAGAAGGCCTCAAGGCCGTGGCCGCGGGCATGAACCCGATGGACCTCAAGCGCGGTATCGATCTGGCAACGACAAAAGTGGTTGAAGCCATCAAAGCCGCGTCGCGCCCGGTCAAAGACCAGGACGAAGTAGCCCAAGTCGGCACGATCTCAGCCAATGGCGAAGAAGTCATCGGTCGTTTCATCGCCGACGCTATGCAAAAAGTTGGCAACGAGGGTGTGATCACCGTCGAAGAAAACAAAGGCATGGAGACCGAAGTTGAAGTCGTCGAAGGCATGCAATTCGACCGTGGCTACCTGTCGCCCTACTTCGTCACCAATCCCGACAAAATGGTTGCGGATCTGGAAGACTGCCTGATCCTGTTGCACGAGAAAAAACTTAGCTCGCTCCAGCCGATGGTGCCGCTGCTGGAACAAGTGATCCAGTCCAACAAGCCGCTGCTGATCATTGCCGAAGACGTTGAAGGCGAAGCGCTTGCGACCCTCGTCGTGAATAAGCTGCGTGGCGGCCTGAAAATCGCAGCCGTCAAGGCTCCGGGCTTCGGTGATCGTCGCAAGTCGATGCTGCAAGACATCGCGATCCTGACCGGTGGTCAAGTGATCTCGGAAGACCTTGGCATGAAGCTTGAAAACGTCGGCATGGACATGCTGGGCACCGCGAAGAAGGTCACGATCACCAAAGAGACCACGACCATCGTGGACGGCGCTGGTGACAAGGCCGAGATCGACGCACGCGTCGCTCAGATCCGCACCCAGATCGAGGAAACCACCTCGGATTACGACCGTGAGAAGCTGCAAGAGCGTGTGGCCAAACTCGCCGGTGGTGTGGCTGTCATCCGCGTTGGCGGCATGACCGAAACCGAAGTCAAAGAGCGTAAAGATCGCGTCGATGACGCGCTCAACGCAACCCGCGCTGCCGTTCAAGAAGGCATCGTTGTGGGTGGTGGCGTGTCGCTGGTTCAGGCCGCCAAGATCCTGCACGATCTCGCAGGTGCCAACAGCGACCAAGAAGCGGGTATCGCCATCGTGCGTCGCGCTCTGGAAGCTCCGCTGCGTCAGATCGCTGACAACGCTGGCGTCGACGGCGCCGTCGTGGCTGGCAAGGTTCGCGAAAGCGATGACCTGAACTTTGGCTTCAACGCGCAGACCGAAGAATATGGCGACATGTTCAAGTTCGGCGTGATCGATCCGGCCAAAGTGACGCGCACCGCGCTTGAGGATGCGTCCTCGATCGCTGGCCTGCTGATCACCACCGAAGCCATGATCGCCGAAAAGCCCGAGCCGAAAGGCCAAGGCGGCGCACCCGACATGGGTGGCATGGGCGGCATGGGCGGCATGATGTAATCAGCCGTTCCCGCTTGGAACTTTGGGAAAGGGCGCCTTGCGGGGCGCCCTTTTTCATTTGCGCCGGTTGTTCCATTTGATCTGGCGCCCCGCCCCGCCCCGCGATAGCGTCCGCGCAAACTTGAGGGAGGGACGCATGATCGACGTAGCATTGGTAACGGGGGCGGCGCGCGGCATTGGCCTAGCCACGACCAAATTGTTTCTGGAAATGGGCTGGCAGGTTGTGATGCTGGATCGCGACGCGCCTGCATTGGAGGAGGCGAGCGCAGCCTTGAACGGCGTGCATCCGATCTTGTGCGATATTTCCGATCCCGACCAAGTCACTATAATGGCCGAGGAAGTCGGCAGGATCGCGCAATACGGGCTGAAGGCGCTGGTCAACAATGCGGGCGTGGCCGAGTTCGGCCCGATCCATGAGACCGATTTCGCGATGTGGCGGCGTGTGATGGACAGCAATCTCGACGGGATGTTTCTTGTCAGTCAGGCGCTTACCCCGCTGTTGGCCAAGGCCAAAGGCGCGATCGTGAATATCGCCTCGATCTCGGGTCTACGCGCCTCGACGCTGCGGGTGGCTTATGGCACGTCCAAGGCGGCGGTGATTGCGCTCAGCGAGCAGCAGGCGGTGGAACTCGGCGAGTTGGGCATTCGCGCCAATACGGTTGCGCCGGGTCCGGTGCGCACCAAGCTTGCGATGGCGGTGCATAGCCAAGACATCATCGACGCCTATCACGACGCGATCCCGCTCAATCGCTATGGATCGGAACGCGAAATTGCGCAGGCCATCGCCTTTCTCGCCTCGGATAAGGCCAGCTACATCACCGGACAGCTTTTGGCGGTGGATGGTGGTTTTGGTGCTACTGGCATCGGTCTACCGGCCCTTCGCAAGGGCTAAAATGTTCGATTTGTGCATCTTTGACTGTGACGGCGTGCTGATCGATTCCGAGATTATATCGGCAAATATGCTGATTGCAGAGCTATCGGGCTTGGGCGTCTCGATTGATCTCGAGTATGTCGCGCGCCATTTTCTGGGCCGCTCCTACCCGACGGTAATGAAACAGATTCGTCTCGAATTTGGCCTTGATCTGCCAGATGATTTCGAAGCGCGCTACCGCGCCCGGCTACTCGCGGCCTTTGAAACCGATCTACGGGAGATGCCGGGCGTGCGCGCGGTGCTTGATCAGATCGCCGTGCCGTGGTGCGTCGCGACCTCCTCCAGCCCGCCGCGCGTCAATCGCTCGCTTGAGATTGTCGGGCTGGCCGAGCGCGCGCGCGGGCGGATTTTCACCGCAAGCGAGGTCGCACTGGGCAAGCCCGCGCCCGATCTGTTCTTGCACGCCGCGCGCCAGATGGGCGTTGAGCCCGCGCGTTGCTTGGTGATCGAAGACAGCCTGACGGGCATTCGCGCGGGGCTGGCGGCGGGCATGACGGTGTGGCGGTTTACCGGCGCGAGCCATCTGAAAAATCGCCCGCTTGCGCGCCCTGTCGATGCCACGCCAACACAAGAATTTGCCTCTTTCGCGGATTTCTTCCATCTTGATCCCGCAATGAGGACGTCAAAATGAACCGGCTAAATGAGATCGACGCCACCCGCGAGGATGAGGCCGCCCGCGCGGGTTGGCTGTATTATGTGGGCGGCATGACGCAAGATCAGATCGCCGCAGAGCTGGGCGTTTCGCGTCAGCGCGCGCAACGTCTGGTCAGTCGCGCAGTGTCCGAAGGGCTGGTGCGGGTGCGCATCGCGCACAAGATCAGCGCCTGTCTGGAACTTGAGGCTGCGCTGCGCCGCCGCTTTGATCTGCAAACGGTGCGGGTTGCGCCCTCGCTAGGTGAAGGCGGGGATGCCGCGCGCGCCACAGCGCCTTTGGCCGCGACCGTTTTGGAACGTATCCTTGCGCGCCCCGAACCCCAAGTGCTGGCGTTTGGCACCGGGCGCTCGCTGAGCGCGATGGTCGAGGAGGTGATGCAGCCCCCCGCCAACGCCCACAAGATCGTCTCGCTGATCGGCAATATCGCCCCCGATGGCTCGGCCAGTTTCTACGATGTGATAATGCGCATGGCCGACAAGCTGCGCTTACCCCATTACCCGATGATGGTGCCGGTGATTTCTGAAACCGCCGAAGAGCGCGCGATGTTTGACCGGCTCAAGCCAGTGCAAGCCGTGCAGAAGCTGGCGCAATCGGCCGATGTAACTTTTCTCGGGGTCGGGCAGATGGGCGATGACGCGCCGCTTTACAAAGACGGGTTCATCACGCTGGCAGAGCTGCGCGAGCTGCAACGGGCCGGGGCAGTGGGCGAACTGGTAGGCTCGGTTTATGACGCGCAAGGGCAGCTTGTGCACACTCCGGTGATGGAGCGGATCGGCAATTATCGCATGGCCGCAAAACGCGCAGAACCCGTAATTGGGATCGCCGCCGGCATCACGAAAGTGGCCGCGATTCGCGGCGCTTTGACGGGAAAACTGCTTAACGGGCTGGTCACAGATGAGGAAACGGCACGCAGCCTCACGCAGGAAACCTAGGCGTTTCAACACGCTAAGCGTGTAATTTTTTCTCACTCCGTGGTGATCAAAAATTCATGATTGACAGAATGACGCACATGAATGAGTATTTTCTCACCGCTTGGGCATCTGCTCAAGATATCTGGGAGGATAGCATGACAGTTTCGATCCGGGCGCTTCTTGGCGCCTGCGCTCTTGGTGCGCTTGCCACGACGGCAGCAGCCGAGACCACCATTACCGTTGCTACTGTGAACAACGGCGACATGGTCCGTATGCAAAGCTACATGGATGATTTCTACAAAATGCACCCCGACATCAAGGTCGAGTGGGTGACGCTTGAGGAAAACATCCTGCGCCAGAAAGTGACCACCGATATTGCCACCAAGGGCGGTCAGTTCGACGTGCTCACGATCGGCACCTACGAGGTTCCGATCTGGGGCAAGCAGGGCTGGCTGGTGCCGCTCAATGACATGCCCGCGGACTATGACGTGGATGATCTTCTGCCCGCGATCCGTTCGGGTCTGACGGTGGATGGCAATCTGTATGCTGCGCCCTTCTATGGCGAAAGCTCGTTTGTGATGTATCGCAAGGACCTGATGGAAAAGGCCGGGCTGACAATGCCCGACAAGCCGACCTGGGCCGACATCACCAAAGCCGCCGAGGCCATGACCGACAAGGACAATGGCATCTACGGCATCTGTCTGCGCGGCAAAGCTGGCTGGGGCGAGAACATGGCGTTCCTGTCGGCAATGGACAACTCGATGGGCGGTTCATGGTTCAACATGGATTGGCAGCCCCAGTTCGACACCGCACCGTGGAACGAGACGCTCACCACCTATCTTGACCTGATGACCAAATACGGCCCTCCGGGCGCGTCGAGCAACGGCTTCAACGAAAACCTCGCGCTGTTCCAGCAGGGCAAATGCGGCATGTGGATGGACGCGACCGTTGCGGCCTCTTTCGTGACCAACCCCAAGGACTCGACCGTTGCCGATAAAGTCGGGTTTGCGCTGGCCCCCAATAAAGAGGGTATCGACAAGCGCGCGAACTGGCTTTGGGCCTGGACGCTGGGCATTCCGGCAGGCACCAAGAACGAGGCGGCGGCCAAGACCTTCGTCGAATGGGCAACCTCCAAGCACTACACCGAACTGGTTGCGGCCAAAGAAGGTTGGGCAAACGTGCCTCCGGGAACGCGGACCTCGCTGTATGAGAACCCCGAGTATCTGAAAGCGGCCCCGTTCGCGCAGATGACGCTCGAGTCGATCAACGCGGCCGATCCGACGCACCCTTCGGTAATGGATGTGCCTTATACCGGCGTGCAATTTGTCGCGATCCCCGAGTTTCAGGCCATTGCGACGGCCGTGGGCCAGCAGTTCTCGGCCGCCCTTGCGGGTCAGATGACCACCGAGCAGGCGCTTGCCAGCGCGCAAAGCCTGACCGAACGTGAGATGAAGAAAGCCGGCTACATCAAGTAACGGTTTCCTCTTTCGGGGCGGCCTGTTTGTCGGGCCGCCCCTTCCCCTTCTTTCATAGCCGGAGCCGGACCCATGTCCACGCACGCCTCACGCGCTGCCGCGCGTCTGATGATATCGCCCTCCGTCATCCTGTTGTTTTTGTGGATGGCTGTACCGCTGGGTATGACGCTATGGTTCTCGTTCCAGCGCTATAACCTTCTGATGCCCGACCAAACCGGTTTTGTCGGCTTTCAGAATTACCAGTATTTCCTGACCGATCCCGCGTTCTTCACCGCCCTGTGGAACACGCTGTTCCTTGTGGGTGGCGTGTTGCTGATCACCATCATCGGCGGGATGCTTTTGGCGCTGCTGCTGGATCAGGCGATCTTTGGGCAGGGTATCGTGCGGGTGCTGGTGATTGCACCGTTCTTCGTGATGCCCACCGTGTCGGCGCTGGTGTGGAAGAACTTCTTCTTCAATCCGGTGAGCGGAATTTTCGCCTATATCGCGAATTTCTTCGGCTTTCCCGCCTATGATTTCCTTGCTCAAGCGCCGTTACTATCGATCACCCTGATCGTGGCGTGGCAATGGCTGCCTTTCGCGACGCTGATCTTGCTGACCGCGTTGCAATCGCTGGATAGCGAGCAGCTTGAGGCCGCCGAAATGGATGGCGCCAGTATCTTCTCGCGCTTCATCTATATCATGGTCCCCCACCTGTCGCGCGCGGCAACCGTGGTGATCCTGATCCAGACGATCTTCCTGCTCTCGACCTTTGCCGAGATCCTCGTGACCACCAATGGCGGGCCCGGCAATGCCTCGACCACGCTGACCTATCTCGTTTATGTCCAGTCGCTGCTGCAATTTGATGTGGGCGGCGGGGCGGCTGGCGGCATCGTCGCTGTGATCTTGGCCAATATCGTTGCGATCTTCCTGATGCGGATGATCGGCAAGAACCTGGAGACCTGAGAAATGGCCCGCAAGACCTCAAACCGCCGCAAACTCGTGATGACCGTCCTCGCTTGGAGCATCGGGTTCCTGATTTTCTTCCCGATCCTGTGGACGATCATCCTGTCCTTCAAATCCGAGGGCGATGCGATCAAGACGCCACTGCAAGTGCTCAGCTCGCATTGGACGTTCGAAAGCTACGCCCTCGTGCAGGAACGCTCGAACTACTTCCGCCACTTCATGAACTCGGTGATCATCTCGTTTGGCTCGGTGATCTTGGCGCTGATCATCGGCATCCCGTCAGCTTGGGCGATGGCATTCGTGCCGGGCAAGCGCACCAAGGACGTTTTGATGTGGATGCTCTCGACCAAGATGATGCCCGCCGTGGGGGTCTTGATCCCGATCTATCTGATGTTTCGTGATTGGGGGCTTCTTGATACCCGCACCGGCCTGATCATCGTGCTGTGCCTGATGAACCTGCCGATCGTGATCTGGATGCTGTACACCTATTTCAAGGAAATCCCCTCGGAAATCCTTGAAGCCGCCCGGATGGACGGCGCAGGTTTGCGCAGCGAGATCTTGTATGTGCTGACGCCCATGGCGGTGCCCGGCATTGCCTCGACACTGCTGTTGAACGTGATCCTGTCATGGAACGAAGCGTTCTGGACCCTCAACCTGACAGCGGCCAAGGCTGCGCCGCTGACGGCTTTCATCGCCGCTTATTCCAGTCCCGAAGGGCTGTTTTACGCCAAACTCTCTGCTGCCTCGACGCTGGCAATCGCACCAATCCTGATCCTTGGCTGGTTTAGCCAGAAACAGCTTGTGCGTGGCCTGACCTTTGGCGCTGTGAAATAAGGAGATCCCCTATGGGACAGATTGAACTCAAAGGCGTCACCAAGAGCTTTGGCGATGTGCAAGTGATCCCGCCGCTCGATCTGCATATCGGCGAGGGCGAGTTTGTTGTCTTCGTCGGCCCCTCGGGCTGCGGTAAATCCACGCTGCTGCGCCTGATTGCAGGGCTGGAGGACGTGTCGGGCGGGCATATCGAGATCGACGGCAAAGACGCCACCGACCTGCCCCCCGCCAAGCGCAGCCTTGCGATGGTGTTCCAGTCCTATGCGCTTTATCCGCATATGTCGGTACGCAAGAACATCGCGTTTCCGCTGAAAATGGCCAAGGCAGATCAGGCGACGATTGATGCCAAGATCGAGAACGCCGCGCGCATCCTCAACCTCACCGACTACCTGCATCGTCGCCCCGGCCAGCTTTCGGGCGGGCAGCGTCAGCGGGTCGCGATTGGCCGCGCCATTGTGCGTGAACCCGCCGCGTTCCTGTTTGACGAGCCGCTTTCAAACCTTGATGCGGCGCTGCGTGTGAACATGCGGCTCGAAATTTCCGAACTGCACCAGAAACTGAAAACCACGATGGTTTACGTTACCCACGACCAGGTCGAGGCAATGACCATGGCCGACAAGATCGTGGTGCTACATGCCGGGGTGATCGAGCAGGTCGGCAGTCCGCTGGAACTTTATCGGAGCCCGCGCAACAAGTTTGTGGCAGGCTTTATCGGCTCGCCCAAGATGAACTTTGTCGAGGGACCTGAGGCCGCCAAACACAATGCCCATACCATCGGCATCCGCCCCGAACATATCAATGTCTCGGCGACCGAAGGCGCGTGGAAGGGTAAGGTGGGCGTATCCGAACACCTTGGCTCGGACACGTTCCTGCATGTCGATACCGAGTTCGGCTTGATCAATGTGCGCGGCGATGGCGAGATCGACCTGCATGCGGGCGATGATGTATGGCTTAGCCCCGACCTGTCGCAACTGCACAAGTTTGACGCGGCGGGGCTGGCCATCTAATGCGTCTCTCGGGAAAACGCGCCCTGATCACCGGAGCCGCGCGCGGAATCGGGCGTGCTTTCGCGGAGAAATACCTGGCCGAGGGCGCGCAAGTCGTGATCGGTGATATCGACCTTGCGCGCGCCGAAGATACCGCCGCTGAAATCGGCGCGACCGCCCTGCCCCTTGATGTGACCGATCCGGCCAGCATCGAGACCGCGATGGCGGCGCTGCGTGCCAGCGGCGGGATCGACATCCTGATCAACAACGCCGCCGTGTTCACCGCCGCCCCTTTGGTCGAGATCACGCACGAGGATTACGCCCGCACCTTCAAAATCAATGTCGAGGGCACGCTGTTCATGATGCAGGCCGCCGCGCGCGATATGATCGCGCAAGGGCGCGGAGGCAAGATCATCAATATGGCAAGCCAAGCCGGACGACGTGGCGAGGCCTTGGTCGCGGTCTATTGCGCCTCTAAGGCTGCGGTCATCAGCCTCACGCAATCGGCGGGGCTGAACCTGATCGAACATGGCATCAACGTGAATGCCATCGCCCCCGGTGTCGTGGATGGCGAGCATTGGGATGGCGTCGATGCCTTCTTTGCCAAATACGAGGGCAAGGCACCGGGTCAGAAAAAGCGCGAAGTCGGCGCGGCCGTGCCGTTCGGACGTATGGGCACGGCACAAGACCTCACCGGGATGGCGGTGTTTCTGGCCTCGGACGAGGCCGAATACATCGTCGCCCAAACCTATAATGTCGATGGCGGAAATTGGATGAGCTGATATGAAACTCTCAAACGCAACGCTTGATCTTCTGCCCGATGATGTCGCCCGCCCCACCTATGATCGTAGCGCCTTAACCGCGGGCATCGTGCATATCGGATGTGGCAATTTCCACCGTGCGCATCAGGCGGTTTACCTTGATGACCTGTTCAACCTTGGGATCGGCCATGACTGGGCGCTTTTGGGGGCTGGCGTGCGCGCAGGCGATGCCAAGATGGGCGAATCGCTGATGGCGCAAGACGGCATGTCGAGCGTGATCGAACTGGACCCAAGCGCGAAATCGGCGCGCGTGATCGGCGCGATGACGGGATTTGTGCCGGTGGCCTCGGGCAATGCGCCGCTGATCGGCGCGATGTCGGACCCTGCCATTCGCATCGTTTCGCTGACGGTAACTGAGGGCGGCTATTTCATCGACCCCGAGACCGGTACGTTTAGTCCGACCCATCCCGATATTGCCGCCGATGCGGCCAACCCGGATGCGCCCGACACCGCCTTTGGCGCAATGATTGCGGCGCTGAAAACGCGGCGCGCGGCGGGCGTGCCGCCGTTTACCGTGATGTGCTGCGACAACGTTCCCCATAATGGCCGCGTCACCCGCGATGCGGTGGTCGGCCTGGCGCAACTGTCCGACCCCGAGCTGGCAAACTGGATCAAGTCCAATGTCGCCTTCCCGAACTCGATGGTGGACCGGATCACCCCCGCCACCGGCCCGCGCGAGCGAGCGCTGGCGGAAAGTTTCGGGCTGGACGATGCCGCGCCGGTCACCTGCGAGCCGTTTCGCCAATGGGTGATGGAGGATAACTTCCCCGCAGGTCGTCCGCCGCTGGAAAAGGTCGGTGTGACCTTTACCGATGCGGTGGATCGCTTTGAGACGATGAAAATCCGCATCCTGAATGGTGGGCATGCGATCATCGCCTATGCTGCGGGCCTGCGCGATATCGAGTTCGCCCATGAGGCATTGGCCGATCCTCAGATCCGCGCCTATCTCGACAAGATCGAAACAACCGAGATTCTACCGATCATCCCCCCCGTCCCCGGTCAGGATCTAAATGAGTATAAGCAACTGATTATAAACCGCTTTTCTAACCCAGAGATCGCGGATACGATCCGCCGCCTGTGCTTTGACGGGTTCAATCGGCAGCCGAAATTTATCATTACCTCGATCCGGGATCGTCTGGCGCAAAGTTTGGACTGCGAGGGTCTGGTGCTGGCAAGCGCGCTGTGGTGTCGCTATTGCAACGGCACGACCGAGACCGAAGCTGAAATCGCGCCGAACGATCCAAACTGGGAGCGATTGGTGGCGACCTCGAAAGAGGCCAAGACCCGCCCTCCCGCTTGGCTGGAAATGTCAGAGATCTATGGCGATCTTTCGAAAAACGCCGCTCTGGTCGCGCAATTCACCAAAACGCTGAACGATGTCTGGGCGCGCGGCTCGCAGGCGGTGATTGCGGATTATCTCGCGAAGTGAAACAAGGCGCCCGAGGTCACGCTTGGACGCCTAGTGAATATCCCAATCGTCCTCGTTGGCGCAGGCCCCCATCGCGATCCAGTCGGCACGCACCCGCGCCACGCGCGAGTCACCCCAAGTGCGAAACACGATCACGAATCCCTCATCCGTGACCATCTCGGCGGATATATCCATCCGCCCGTTATGTTTCTGGTCAATGTCCCACATCGACAGCGCGACATGCACCATCGGTTTCGCGATGAACGTGTCGGGAAAGCTGACCAGTTTGCGCAACTCGCGCGGGCCATCGCCCGTCCACATTGCGCCACCGTCCTGATAATCGGAAAACAGCACGATAGAGCCCTGCTGCATCCCCAAACGATGGCTTTCTATCGTGATCATAGAAAAATGGTCTCCTTGCCCGACCCGATCAGCTTACCCGCCTCTATAAAAAGAAAAAAGCCCCGGAAAAACCGGGGCTTGTTTCGTATTTTTCAACTGGCTCACAGCGTCATATGGGTGCCCATGGCTTCCATATCCGCCAGCAATTTGGCGGTGAGATCGGCCACCGACGGGTGGGCTTCCTCATGCACGCGGCGGGCCTCGGCGATCAGCTTCTCGTGGATTTCACGGGTGAATTCCTCGGCAGGCAGCGAGCGCTCGGCCAGAATTGTCACACCCTCAGGCGTGATTTCGGCAAAGCCACCCGTCACTGCGTAGCTGTGCGTTTCCGAGCGCGTCACGAGCGTCAACTTGCCCGGGCGAAGCGTGGTGAGCATCGGCGCATGGCCGGGCATCACCGTCAGGTCGCCATCAGCGCCCGGCACCATGACCTCAATCGCTTCCTCTTCCGAGGCGAGCTTGCGCTCGGGAGCGACCAGATCGAATTGCATCGTGTCGGCCATAACGCCTCCTTACGCCGCAGCGGCGAGTTTCGCAGCTTTCGCTTTCACATCCTCAATGCCGCCAACCATGTAGAAGGCGCCTTCGGGAAGGTGATCGTATTCGCCAGCCACCACAGCCTTGAACGAACTGATCGTGTCTTCGAGCGGAACCTGAACGCCGTCAGAGCCGGTGAAGACTTTGGCAACGTCGAACGGTTGGCTCAGGAAACGCTGGATCTTACGCGCGCGGGCCACGGTAAGCTTATCCTCTTCGGACAATTCGTCCATCCCGAGGATGGCGATGATGTCTTGCAGGGCCTTGTAGCGCTGCAGGATTTCCTGCACCTGACGTGCCACACGGTAATGCTCTTCGCCGACAACACCCGGATCGAGAATACGCGACGAGGAGTCGAGCGGGTCCACGGCCGGATAGATGCCGAGTTCCGAGATCGCACGCGACAGAACGGTCGTTGCGTCAAGGTGGGCAAAGGTCGTGGCCGGTGCCGGGTCGGTCAAGTCATCCGCAGGCACATACACAGCTTGGATCGAGGTGATCGAGCCTGCCTTGGTCGAGGTGATACGTTCCTGCATCGCGCCCATGTCGGTGGCCAGCGTCGGCTGGTAGCCCACTGCCGAAGGGATACGACCCAAAAGCGCCGACACTTCGGAACCCGCTTGCGTAAAGCGGAAGATGTTGTCCACGAAGAACAGAACGTCCGTACCCGATTGATCGCGGAACTGCTCGGCCAAGGTCAGGCCGGTCAGCGCAACGCGTGCACGCGCACCCGGAGGCTCGTTCATCTGACCGTAAACCATCGCCACCTGCGATTTCGACAGATCTTCGGTGTTAATAACGTTGGATTCGATCATCTCGTAGTAAAGGTCGTTCCCTTCACGAGTCCGCTCGCCCACGCCAGCGAACACCGAGTAGCCCGAGTGCACTTTGGCGATGTTGTTGATCAATTCCATGATCAAAACGGTCTTGCCAACACCAGCACCGCCGAACAGGCCGATCTTACCGCCCTTGGAGTAAGGCGCGAGCAGGTCGATGACCTTGATGCCCGTCACGAGGATAGCCGATTCCGTCGATTGCGCTTCAAACGGCGGAGCCGGCTGGTGGATCGAGCGGGTCTCGGTCGCGTTGACCGGGCCTTTTTCGTCCACCGGCTCACCGATGACGTTCAGGATGCGCCCGAGCGTTGCGTCGCCCACCGGCACCGTGATCTGGGTGCCCGTGTCGGTGACTTTTGCACCGCGCACGAGGCCCTCGGTGGCGTCCATCGCGATGGTGCGCACCGAGCCTTCGCCCAAGTGCTGCGCGACTTCAAGCACCAGACGCTTGCCGTTGTTTTCCGTTTCCAGCGCGTTGAGGATCGCGGGCAGCTCGCCGTCGAACTGCACGTCCACGACGGCGCCGATGACCTGGGTTACCTTGCCATTGCTTGCCATGTTTTTCTCCGGTTCCGTCAGAGCGCCTCAGCGCCCGAAATGATTTCGATGAGTTCCTTGGTGATCGCGGCCTGACGCGAGCGGTTATATTCGACTGTCAGCTTGTCGATCATTTCGCCCGCATTGCGCGTAGCGCTATCCATCGCCGACATTCGCGCGCCCTGTTCCGAGGCCGAATTTTCCAGCAGAGCCGTAAAGATCTGCGTGGCGATCCCGCGCGGCAACAGATCGGCAAGGATCTGCGTTTCGCTGGGCTCGTAATCGTAGTTCACCGAGGGCGTTTCTTCGCCTTCCTCCGGTTCATAGGAGGCCGGGATGATCTGCTTAGCGGTCGGCGTCTGCGAAATCACGCTTTCAAAGACCGAGAAGAAGATCGTCGCAACGTCGAACTCATCCTTGTCAAAGCGCTGCAGAAGATCGCGTGCCACGCTCTGTGCTTCGTCATAGCTGATCCGCTTGACGTCACTAAAGTCGACGTGACCCACGAAATACTGGCCGTATTCCCGGCGCAGCGAATCGCGACCCTTCTTGCCGACGGTGAGGATTTTCACCTCTTTCCCTTCGGCCAGAAGCTTGGTTGCGTGTTGACGCGCAAGCTTGGCGATATTGGCGTTAAAGCCACCGCATAGCCCACGTTCCGCTGTCATCACGACAAGCAGATGCACCTTGTCCGAGCCAGTGCCCCCGAGAAGGCGCGGCGCATTGTCCGCCCCCTTCACCGAGCCCGCCAGCCCCGCCATCACGGAATGCATCCGTTCGGCATAAGGGCGTGCGGCTTCAGCGGCCTCTTGGGCACGGCGCAGCTTGGCTGCGGCGACCATCTGCATCGCCTTGGTGATCTTCCGCGTGTTCTTGACGCTTCCGATCCTGTTCTTCAGGTCCTTAAGGCTAGGCATATCCCTGTCCTTTCAGGCCAATCACGCGAAGGTCTTGGCGAATTCGTCAATGGCGGCTTTCAGCTTGTCAGCTGCGTCGCCCTTGATCTTGGGATCGTCCTGAGTGAGCCAGTCGAGGATGTCCTTGCGCGAATTGCGCAGATAATCCAGCAAGCCCTGCTCAAAACGGCCAACCTCGGCCACCGGGATCTTGTCGAGGAACCCGTTCGTGCCCGCAAAGATCACGGCTACGATTTCGGCATTGGTCAGCGGCGAATATTGCGGCTGTTTCATCAGCTCGGTCAGACGCGCACCACGGTTCAAAAGCTTCTGCGTTGCCGCATCCAGATCCGAGCCGAACTGTGCAAATGCTGCCATTTCGCGATACTGAGCGAGTTCCAGTTTCACCGGACCAGCCACCGTTTTCATCGAGTTGGTCTGCGCCGAGGAGCCAACGCGCGACACCGACAGACCGGTGTTCACAGCGGGGCGGATACCTTGGTAGAACAGTTCCGTTTCGAGGAAGATCTGACCGTCGGTGATCGAGATCACGTTGGTCGGAATAAACGCCGACACGTCGCCGCCCTGGGTTTCGATAACCGGCAGAGCCGTCAACGAGCCCGAGCCGAAATCTTCGTTCAGCTTGGCCGAACGCTCCAGCAGGCGGGAGTGCAGATAGAACACGTCACCCGGATAGGCTTCGCGGCCCGGCGGGCGACGCAGCAGCAGCGACATCTGGCGATAGGCCACGGCCTGCTTGGACAGATCGTCGTAGATGATCAGCGCGTGCATGCCGTTATCGCGGAAATATTCCGCCATCGCGGTCGCGGTGTAGGGCGCGAGATACTGCATCGGCGCGGGGTCGGATGCGGTCGCGGCGATCACGGTGGTGTATTCGATCGCACCGGTCTCTTCGAGCTTTTTGACAAGCTGCGCCACGGTCGAACGTTTCTGACCGATCGCGACGTAGAAGCAATGCAGCTTATTGTCGGGGGTCGCATCGTTATACGACTTCTGGTTCAGGATCGTATCAAGCGCGATCGCGGTTTTACCGGTCTGACGGTCACCGATGATCAATTCGCGCTGGCCACGCCCGATCGGGATCATGGCGTCAACCGACTTCAGGCCGGTTGCCATCGGCTCGTGAACCGATTTACGCGGGATGATGCCCGGAGCTTTGACGTCAGCCACGCGGCGCTCGGTCGACTCAATCGCGCCTTTGCCGTCGATTGCGTTGCCCAGACCATCAACGACGCGGCCCAGCAGGCCTTTGCCAACCGGCACGTCCACGATGGAATTCGTGCGCTTAACGACATCGCCTTCTTTGATGTCTTGGTCCGAACCGAAAATCACGACGCCGACGTTGTCAGCTTCGAGGTTCAGCGCCATCCCGCGGATGCCACCGGGGAATTCGACCATTTCACCGGCCTGCACATTATCGAGCCCGTAGACGCGCGCGATACCGTCACCAACCGACAGCACACGACCGACTTCGGCCACTTGGGCGTCTTGCCCGAAATTCTTGATCTGGTCCTTGAGGATCGCAGAAATCTCAGCTGCTTGGATGCCCATTTATCCGACCTCTTTCATGGCGTTCTTGAGAGTAGCGAGTTTCGAGCGGATCGACGTGTCGATCATGCGCGAACCCAATTTTACAATCATACCACCGATGAGGCTTTCATCGACAGCGGTGTCCAGTTTCACGGTTTTACCCGTTTGAGTATGCAGCGTTTCAGCCAGTTTCTTGGCTTGCGCGGCAGAGAGTTCCGAGGCCGAGGTGACCTCGGCCGTCACTTCGCCTTTGTGATCGGCGATCAGGTCGCTCAACGCGACCAGCAATTGCGGCAACGTGAACAGGCGACGCTTGGCCGCCATCAGTTGCAAACCGTTGCTCATCGCGCTGGACAGGCTCATTTTGCCTGCCAGTTCGGCAACGACTTTCATCTGTTCATCACGCGTATAGACCGGCGAAACGGTCAGATCGCGCAGATCGGACGAGCTTGCCAGCGCCTCGCGCAGGGCCGCAACATCAGCCTCTAGCGCAGGAATAGTTTTCGAGTCACTCGAAAGTTCAAAGATTGCGAGCGCATAACGCCCCGCGATGCTTGCGGAAATCGAAGCTGGTTCGGACACGTCCACCCTTCCGATGCTTGTTGCCCCCACCCCGCACCCGACGGGCCCGGTAGGAGGTCTCCTCCGGCGCGCTAAAAATCATCTTGCGCACCACATATCGCAGAGGTGAGTAGCAGAGCATTTCCGCCCTCGCAACCGTCTTGAACACCAGAATGTGAGCTAATGACCGCATTTTCTCGCTCGTCGCGGTAAGGTGACGACGCGTGCGCGCAAATGGGGGCGCTAACACCAAGAATTCCGCCCGCCCTGCCGAATCCGCGCACAATTCCCAAGATGAGGTGAATCACGCCCCTAGTTTCGCCGCCAAGATCAGCGCAACGCCTCTTGCAGTCAGAAATTGGCAAGATCGTGCGAAAATCGGTGCCTAAATCGGCTTTGACACCGGCTTGACCGCCCCTTCCAGAATCGACAGCGGGCGGCGCACCTTTGACCCCAGCCCAGAATCAGGGCGCGAATGCACCTGCTTTGAGACCTCCAGCACGATCACCCCCGCCGCCAGGACGCCCGACACTTTTGTGCCCACGCGCTCCCACATCGCAGACGAGCGCAGCCAGAACCGGCGGTGACTGGGCGGGATGTATAGGGCTGCCGTTTGACGTTCCGGCACAAACCCCGAGCGGCGCGCCAGTTGATCAAGTTGGCCGCCGGTAAACGGTTTACCAAAGCCAAAGGGCGTAGATTCGCTGGGCGCCCACAAGCCCGCGCGATTGGGCACGATGAACAGCGCCCGCCCCCCCGGCCCCAACACGCGCCAACATTCCGCCATCAACGCCTCGGTATTGTCCGAGGTTTCCAAGCCGTGCATCACGATCAGCCGATCCACGCGGCCCGTTTCAATCGGCCAGCGGGTTTCTTCGCACAGAACCGACACATTGGGCTGCCCAGCAGGCCACGGCATCACGCCCTGCGCGGCGGGCATCAACCCGATCACCCGGCGCGCATGTTCCAGATAGGGGCGTAAAAGCGGGACGGCGAAACCGTACCCGGCGACCGTTTGCCCTGCCAGTGCAGGGCCGGTCGCAGGCCACAACCCTACCACCTTGTCGCGGATCGCCCGCTGGGCGGCGCGGCCAAGTTGCGTACGGTAATAGAAATTTCGCAGATCGAGCACGTCGAGATGCATTGCGTGTCAGACCTCCTTAGGCTTAGCTTGGGTCCAAGATAGTCACTGCGGTAGAAAACACCATGTCCGTCGAATTGCTGATCGTTCCCTGTCTCGCCGATAACTATGCCTATATCGTGCATGAGGCCGCGACAGATACCACAACCGTGATCGACGTCCCCGAGGCGCCTCCCATCCTCAAGGCGCTGACGGAACGCGGCTGGAAGGCGAACGTGATTTTGCTCACGCATCATCACAGCGATCATATTGATGGCGCGCAGACCTTGGCGGCGGCGACAGGGGCGAAAATCCTTGGCGCAGCGGCGGATGCCCATCGCTTGCCGCGACTGGCCCAAGCGCTGCATCCCGGCGAGACGATCCCGATTGGCATGGAAAAGGTCGAGGTGATGGATGCGCCCGGGCACACGGTCGGCCACATCGCCTATTATTTCCCCGAGGCGGGGTTGCTGTTTAGCGGTGACAGTTTGATGAGTTGGGGCTGCGGACGACTGTTTGAGGGCTCGGCGGCGCAGATGTTTGAAACCTTGCAGCGCTTTTGCGAGTTGCCCGATGAGACGCTGGTCTGTTCGGGGCATGAATATACCGAGGCGAACGGGCGCTTTGCCCTAAGCCTTGAGCCGGAAAACCCCAATCTGCTGGCGCGCATGGCCGAAGTGCGCGAAACCCGCGCCCAGATGCGCCCCACCTTGCCCGTCGAACTGGGACTTGAAAAAGCCACCAACCCTTTCCTACGTGGCGATGACCCAAAACTGCGCAAAGCGCTCGGCCTGCCCGCCAATGGCACAGCACTTGAGGCATTCACCGAGGCGCGCGCGCGCAAAGACCGGTTCTGAGGCTCGGGCGACACGCCCAAGCCGTCAGGTCAGGCGGTAAGTTCGCGTGCAGTGATCTGATAGACGAACGAATTGGGATCCAGCGAATCCTGCCGCTTGCCGTCGATCTCGGCCTGCGGATACATCAAATAAGGCAGCATCGGATTGCTTGAGCCCGGCAGCGCCACGTCATGGGCGAAGTTATAGGCAACCCAGTTACCCTCCCACGACCCGAACAACGCGCGGCGCACGTCAACGACCTTGGGATTATCGAGCGGCAGGTTGCCCGCGTCTTCTTGCAACATGACCTTGCGCACATCGGCGGGGTCGACCGCGATCCAGCCAAAGCCCGTCAGGAACACCTCGGCCCGACAATGCTGGGCTTTGCTGACATCGGGGGAATTCGCGCCAAGGCTTTTATACCCGAATTTCGAGGGCGCCACGCGGATGCCATAGACATCACGCGCCGGCAATCCCGCCGCGCGCGCCAGCCCGACATACAGCGCGTTGAGATCGGCGCATTTTCCGCTGAGATCGCCCATCGCCAGCATCGAGGCCACATCGCCCAAGCCACAGCCCGGTGTCTTGGGATTGCGCACTGTATTCTCGACGATCCACTCATATATGCGGCGTGCGCGGTCCAGATCGGATGTTGCGCCCTTGGTGATCTCGTCAGAAGTCTGTTTTACCAGCCCATCGGTCGGGATCAGGTGCGTCGGCGCAGTGTAGTGCGCGTGGTCCTGCACGCTCAGCGGCAGGACGTTGCTGGGGGCGGACAGGTCCACCGCGCGGTTCTGTGTCGCGGCGATCGTGCTGAGTTCAAAGCTGCGTGCCTCATTACCACCCTTCCAGATCGCATGCACAAAGCTCTCGCCCTTGACGGGATCGGTCTGCACGCTGGCGCTGTCGGCATTGCCCGTCCAGCTGGTCGCGCCCGGCTTCATCCAATCCGTCGCCGTCACTGAGGGCACGGGCAGCCAAAGCTGAGCGCCCTCCCTGCTGGCAGGTAGCGTGACGCGGGTGCGCAGGTCAAACTGGCGCCAGCCATCGGGTTTGGGCGTGAAACCCGCGCTCGCGATGGATGGCAGCATCGCGCCAAGCGCAGAGGCCGAACTGATTTTCATAAGGGTGCGTCTGGTGATCTGCATGGCTGTGCTCCGCAATTTGCCGCCTGTGTCTAGCTGCGCCCCTGCCCAAGGGCAAGCGCGCGATCCTCTCTTGCAATGCAGCTTTGCGCGCGTGCTGCTTGCATCCAAAGGCCGCAAAGGCGATATGTGGCGCGCCCATCCACAGCCCTGTCCTGATTGTTTTGTCTATGTCCTTTACCATTATCCCGCGCAGAATCCGCCGACAAATTCGTCGTTTCGGCCCCTCGATGGGGCGCCGACCGGGGGTTGATATTCTGCGCGGTGCGATCGGGGCGGGCCTCGCGATTTTCTTTGTGACCTTCATCGTCTCTCTCCTGCCCCACTCGCGTCAGGCAAATATTTATCTGGTCTCGTCCTTTGCCTCTACAGCAGTGCTGTTATTCGTGCTGCCCAATTCGCCACTTGCGCAGCCTTGGGCCTCAATGATGGGGATGCTGATTTCTGCGGTGGTGCCGATTTTGGTGTTGCAGATCATTCCGCCGCCCTATGCCGACGGGCTGGCCGTGGCGGCCGCGATTGCCACAATGATGGCGGCGCGCGCGTTGCATCCCCCTGCTGCTGGCATTGCGTTGCTTGTCGTGCTCGAACATGAGGCGGGAATCCATCTGGGCCTTGGCTTTGCTGTGTTTCCCATCGCCACACTGACAGCGGTGCTGATCGTCTGTGCGATGATCTACAACCGGGTTTTCGGCATTTCTTACCCGACCCGTCCTCTGGCCAATCATACCGCACAGGGTGCACAGGCACACGACCCGGTGCACAAGCTTAGCCAGCGCGACCTGTCCGATCTGCTGCTCGAGTTCAACCATTCCGCCAACCTCGCCCCGGCCGATCTGGCCCAGCTGCTGGCAGCTGCGGAGTATCGCGCAGCCGAGGCGTTGCTTGCGGGCACGCTGGTGCGCGATATCATGACGCACAATCCTGTCACGGTGACGCCTGAAGCGCCGCTAAGCGAGATCGTGCGCAAAATGACCGAGCTGAATGTTCACACCCTGCCAGTGGTCGATAGCCTTGACCATTATCTGGGCGTGGTCGATCAGCAAGACGCGCTTGAGGAGTTATTCAAAGAATTCGACCTGCTGCGCCGCCCCTTCCGGTTTCGCGCCGCCCCCCCCGAGGCCGAGGCGCGCTCGATCTTTCACACCAATATACGAACCGTCGAGGATGACACAGCGGTGGGCGCATTACTGGAACGTTTGGCGCGACGCGAGGCGCGTGTGGTGCCGGTTGTCAATGAAGCCGGGCTACTCACGGGCATTCTGACACGCACCGATATCATGACGCTGTTGTTACGACATTCGCCAGCTTCACCGCATGACAATGGCCCTGAGATCGAAGATGCATCGACCATAATGCCCTCACCGCCCGAGGGCACTCCCGAGGCGGCAAGCGCGGCCCGAGACACGCCAGATCAGTCGATGAAAACTCAGCCCGTTGGCGATCCAACCGCGCCTGAGCCTGCGAACACGTCGCCGATGTAAGGTGGCCCAACTATTCTTGCGCCGAGTCGCCCAAGAAATGGGCAACGCTCTTGAAACACTTCGCGCCCTGCCCCATTTGGGATGCGTAACCCGCGAACCCCCAAGATATTGCGCAATCTAGGTGCGTCAGCGCACCATTCCCGTGTGAAAACGGCTGCTTTTATAGCGCAAAATAAATCTAGGGCGATTTTTGGGCATAAAAGACTTGAAGCGCGGCCAAATCCACCGAACTTTAATAATATGAGGCTAGGATAAGTGAAGGGTTCGCCCGCGCCGCATCCGCAGGATAAGGAGCAGAACATGCCATCGTTTTCCAATACGCTCGAACAGGCGATTCATGGGGCACTCGCGCTGGCGAATACCCGACGCCACGAACTGGCCACGCTGGAGCATCTTTTGCTCGCGCTGATTGATGAACCCGATGCCGCCCGTGTCATGACCGCCTGCGCGGTCGATATTGACGAGCTGCGTCAAACACTGATCGAATTTATTGATGATGAGCTTTCGACCTTGGAAACCGAGGTCGAGGGTTCGGAAGCCGTTCCCACCGCAGCCTTTCAGCGCGTGATCCAGCGCGCCGCGATCCATGTGCAATCCTCGGGTCGCTCGGAAGTGACGGGGGCAAATGTGCTAGTCGCGATCTTTGCCGAACGCGAAAGCAACGCCGCCTATTTCCTGCAAGAACAGGATATGACGCGCTACGACGCGGTGAATTTCATCGCCCATGGCGTCGCCAAAGACCCCGAATTCGGTGAGGCGCGCCCGGTAACCGGGGCTGAAGAAGACCAAAAAGCCGAGGCTGCGGCCCAACCCGGCGAGGCCAAGGAATCGGCGCTGGACAAATATTGCGTCAACCTCAACGTCAAATCTGAAAAGGGCGATGTCGACCCGCTGATCGGGCGCGAACAAGAGGTTGAGCGTTGCATTCAGGTGCTCTGCCGTCGCCGCAAGAACAACCCGCTTTTGGTGGGCGATCCCGGCGTCGGGAAAACCGCGATTGCCGAGGGGTTGGCGTTGAAAATCACGCGAGGTGAAACGCCCGAAATCCTGTCGAAATCCACGATCTACTCGCTGGATATGGGCGCGCTTCTGGCTGGCACCCGCTATCGCGGCGATTTCGAGGAACGTCTCAAGGCCGTGGTCAAGGAACTGGAAGAGCATGAAGATGCCATTCTGTTCATCGATGAGATTCACACCGTGATCGGTGCGGGTGCGACCTCGGGCGGGGCGATGGATGCGTCGAACTTGCTCAAACCCGCGCTTGCGGGCGGCAAGTTGCGCACCATGGGCTCGACCACCTACAAGGAATTCCGTCAGCATTTCGAAAAAGACCGCGCACTCAGCCGTCGCTTCCAGAAAATCGACGTAAACGAGCCGTCAGTGCCCGATTCCATCAAGATCTTGATGGGGCTGAAACCCTATTTCGAAAAGCATCACGACATCCGCTACACCAATGATGCGATCAAAACGGCGGTAGAACTGGCGGCGCGCTATGTGCATGACCGCAAGCTGCCCGACAAGGCGATCGATGTGATCGACGAGGCAGGCGCGGCGCAACACCTGCTGGCCGAAAGCAAAAAACGCAAAACCATCGGCCCCAAGGAAATCGAGGCCGTGGTTGCCAAAATCGCGCGTATCCCGGCGAAATCGGTCACCAAAAGCGATGCCGAAGTGTTGCGCGATCTTGAGAAATCGCTCAAGCGGGTGGTGTTTGGTCAAGATGCGGCAATCGACGCGCTTGCCTCGGCGATTAAGCTGGCCCGTGCTGGCCTGCGCGAGCCGGAAAAACCGATCGGCAACTACCTGTTCGCAGGCCCCACCGGCGTGGGTAAAACCGAAGTCGCAAACCAACTCGCCGATAGCCTTGGTGTGGAGTTGCTGCGTTTTGACATGTCGGAATACATGGAGAAACACGCGGTTTCCCGTCTGATCGGCGCGCCTCCGGGCTATGTCGGATTTGATCAAGGCGGCATGTTGACCGACGGTGTCGATCAACACCCCCATTGCGTGCTGCTGCTCGACGAGATCGAAAAGGCGCACCCGGATGTCTACAATATCCTGTTGCAGGTCATGGATCACGGCAAGCTGACGGATCATAACGGTCGCACGGTGGATTTCCGCAATGTGATTTTGATCATGACCTCGAATGCGGGCGCGTCCGAGCAGGCGAAATCGGCCATCGGCTTTGGGCGTGATCGTCGTGAGGGCGAAGATACCGCCGCGATTGAGCGCACCTTTACGCCGGAATTCCGCAACCGTCTGGATGCGGTGGTCAGCTTTGCACCGCTGTCGCGCGATGTGATCTTGAAGGTGGTGGATAAGTTCGTGCTGCAACTTGAGGCACAGTTGATCGACCGCAACGTCCATATCGAACTGACCCCGCAAGCCGCCAACTGGCTGGCCGAAAAGGGCTATGACGACAAAATGGGCGCACGTCCGCTTGGCCGGGTGATCCAAGAGCATATCAAAAAGCCGCTTGCCGAAGAGTTGCTGTTTGGCAAGCTGACCAAGGGCGGCGTGGCCAAGGTCTCGGTCAAGAATGGCGAGTTGGTGATCTCGGTCGAAGAGCTTGGTAAGAAACGCATTTCTGGGACGAAGCCGCCGCTATTGACGGCAGAATAACCGCGCATGTTTCGTGCGGCCCTGATTAGCCTTATCGTCCCGGCCCTGCATGGCCGGGACGATTTCGTTAGAGCAGCCGATTGACTGCACGCTTGGACAAAACTGCTATATCCAGAATTACGTTGATCGCGACCCCGGGCCCGGCGCTCGCGACACAGGCTGTGGCCATCTGACTTATGACGGGCATAAGGGCACCGATTTCGCCCTGCCCAGCGTCGCCGCGATGGAAGCGGGGGTGAAGGTTCTCGCCGCCGCGCCCGGCACGGTCAAAGCGATCCGCGATGGCGAACCCGACCGCGCCTTTGTAAACGGGGCTTCAGTTGTGGGCAAGGAATGCGGCAACGGGATTTTGGTGGATATGGGCGACGGCTGGGAAACACAATATTGCCATCTGCGCCGAGGCTCCGTGGTCGTAAAACCCGGCAATCACATCGCCGCTGGCGAGACGTTGGGCCTTGTAGGGCAATCGGGAAAGGCAGAATTTCCCCATCTCCATATCGGCCTGCGCCATGACGGCAAGGTGGTGGACCCATTTGATCCCGACATGACGCAGACCTGCGCCCATGACATCGCCAAAGACGAGCTATGGTCCAACAAGCTGGCCTATGTGCCCTCGGGGCTTTTGCAAGTGGGCCTCGCCGACACGGCTCCCAGCTATGCTGCGATCAAATCAGGGATGATGCCCGCGACAAGTCTGCCCAGCGACGGACCTGCTTTGGTTGCGTGGGTTTACGGGTTTGGCGTGCAGGCGGGCGACAGCGTCACCCTGAAGATCGCGGGGCCAGATGGGTTTCACTTTGCTCATGACAGCAAGATCGCAAAGCCCAAAGCCTTGTTTTTCGAGTTTGCGGGTAAGAAGACCCCGCCCGGCGATTGGCCTGCGGGGGATTATCGCGCGCAGATCACGCTGACCCGTGACGGCAAGGTTACCACCAGCGCCGAAAGTCACATCAAGATCGACTGACACCGCCTTGTTTTAAAACGCTATCTTGCGCGTCCGCGATCACGGAATCGGTGCGGCGGGTCCGGGTTGACCCGAGGGTTTCTCAGCCGCTTTAGCACGCGCAACCGTCTCTTCCTCCAATGCTTTGGCAGGCAAAAGCGAGATGATGCGCGCCCCCGCCTCGGCCTTTATCCCCGCAGGATCGGTCACAAAGCGCAACTCTCCCTTAGCCGAAACCACTAGCACCGGCGCAGCATCGGGGCGCTTTTCGCGCCACTCGGCCAGACCGTATTCCTCGGTGATGCGGGTGGTGCGAAACACCCAACCCTGCGCAAGAAGGTTTTCCCACCCCTCCAGCGTGCGCCCCGCCCCAAAGCGGCGCCCGCCCAGTTGCGTGGGCAGCGCGTGGCGTTCGCGATCATCCTTAACGCGTGGCACCTGCCAGACCTTGTCGCGCCCTAACTCGGGTGCCAGATCGGTCGCAACCAGCGTATTATAGGCGTCATTATCGGTCGCGGCGAGCAGCGTGGAATAGGCCATTAGTTCAAGCGAATCTTCAGCCGCCTCGCCCAGAATATCGCCATAGAACGTTTTAACCCCCGCAGCGCGAGCGCGGATCAGATGGGCATGATTCGGGTCGGTGATCAGCACCGGCACTTCCGCCTTCATCAACACCTCGGCCAGCGCGGTGGTAAAGCGCGAACCGCCCACAATCAGCAACCCCGGCTTGTCGGTATTGGCCAGCCCCAGCTTGCGCGCCAGCGGTGCCAGCGTGAAGCCATGTATGATCACCGTCACCAGCACCAACACGAAGGCCAGCGGCCCGATGCGCGCACCATCCGTAACACCCAGATCGGCGAGGCGCTGCCCAAACAGCCCCGCCACCGCCACCAGCACGACACCGCGCGGCCCGGTCAGCGCAATCAAGGTGCGCTCATTGCGCGCCAGCCCCGAGCCGATCAGGGAGATGAACACTGTCAAGGGCCGTGCCACCAGCACCACAAGCACCACGAACAGTGCCGCGTGCCAATCCAGCGCGGCGAGTTGATCGACCTGAATATTGGCCGCAAGCAGGATGAACACGCCCGAAACCAACAGCACGGTTGCATGTTCCTTGAAGCGCCGCAGCTCCTCGTAAGAGGGCAAATCAGAATTCCCGATCACCAGCCCCATCACCGTCACCGCCAGCAAACCACTTTCATGCAGCATCGAATTGGTCACCGCATAGGTCGCCAGAAGCGTGGCAAACAGCACCGGCACTTTCATGAACTCGGGCACACGCCCGCGCCGGAAGGTCCAGGCAATCGCATAGCCCACGATCCCACCCGCAACGGCCGCAAAGACGATGCCGAGCACGAGATGCCAGATCGCCTCGCCCATCGACAGGTTGGAGCGCAGCGTCACCACCACCTCAAAGGCCAGCACGGCGGCGAGCGCGCCAATCGGATCGTTGACGATCGCCTCCCATTGCAGCAGCCGCGCGGGGCGGCGCGCAAGTTTCGCAGTGCGCAGCAGCGGCGCGATCACGGTCGGGCCAGTCACCACCATGATACCACCAAAGACTGACGCCGCCTCCCAGCCAAGACCCGCGCCGTAAACCAGTGCCAGCGTTGACAAAAGCCAGCCCAGCGGCGCGCCAATAAACACCAGCCGCGCCACACCCGAGCGTGCGTCGCCCAGCCGGTGCAGATCCAGCGTAAACCCGCCCTCAAACAAGATCACCGCCACCGCAAGCGCGATCAGCGGCCCCAGCAAATCGCCAAATTCCAGACTTGGGTTCAGCAACCCCGTCGCCGGTCCAACTATCAGGCCCGCCGCCAGCATGATGACAATCGCAGGCAGTCGCAGCCGCCACGCAAGCCATTGCGCCCCAACGCCAACTACCCCAACTAGCCCGAAGGCCATGACCGGGCCAAGCCCCATCGTTTCCGCAACTGCCATACTTGTCCCTCAAACACCGCGGCCCAATACCAACGCAGACCAAACCCGCTCCAAAAGGTCAGGTTCCCGCATGTTATGCAAGAGGCGATAAACGGCCACACCCCGCGCAAAGATTGACCTTTGCGGCGCAATCAGTTAGGGGGTTTTCAGCCTCGCAATCCGGTGAGGTCAGGTCAGGGCGCCCAATTTCCGTTGCGCCCTCATGTGTGCGCCGCCCGACGCGGCTGCCACCGGACGTAATCAGGAAACTTAAGGACGACGATGACTAAATTCTCCGATCTCAAACTGGACCCCAAGGTTCTGTCTGCTGTTGCCGATGCGGGCTATGAAACGCCCACGCCGATTCAGGCCGATGCGATCCCGCCCGCGCTTGAGGGCAAGGATGTGCTGGGCATCGCGCAGACCGGCACCGGCAAGACGGCAAGCTTTACGCTGCCGATGCTGACGCTGCTGCGCCGGGGCCGCGCGCGCGCGCGCATGCCGCGCAGCCTCGTGCTGTGCCCGACGCGCGAACTGGCCGCGCAGGTTGCGGAAAACTTTGATCTGTACGCCAAGAATACCAAACTCACCCGCGCGTTGCTGATCGGTGGCGTCAGCTTCGGCGAACAAGACAAGCTGATCGACAAGGGCGTCGACGTGCTGATTGCAACGCCGGGCCGCCTGCTTGATCATTTCGAGCGTGGCAAGTTGATCCTGACCGATGTGAAAATCATGGTCGTGGACGAGGCTGACCGGATGCTGGATATGGGCTTCATCCCCGATATCGAACGCATCTTCCAACTTACCCCGTTCACCCGCCAAACGCTGTTCTTCTCTGCCACGATGGCCCCTGAGATCGAGCGCATCACCAACACCTTCCTGCACGCCCCCGTGCGTGTCGAGGTGGCGCGTCAGGCGACGACGGGCGCGAATATCACGCAGAAACTCGTGCAGATCACGCCCGCGCGGCGCGACCAGACCGCCAAGACCAAGCGCGAGTTGCTGCGCGCCTTGATCGAGGGTGAGGGCGAGGCCTGCACCAACGCGATCATCTTTTGTAACCGTAAGGTCGATGTCGATATCGTTGCGAAAAGCCTGCAAAAATATGGGTTTGATGCCGCCCCGATCCATGGCGATCTTGAGCAAAGTCAACGCACGCGCACGTTGGAGTCCTTCCGCGATGGCAAGCTGAAACTGCTGATCGCGTCTGATGTGGCCGCGCGCGGGCTTGATATTCCCGCCGTCAGCCATGTGTTCAACTACGATCTGCCGATGCATGCCGAGGACTACGTTCACCGCATCGGGCGCACCGGGCGTGCCGGGCGCAAGGGGGCGGCGATCTCAATCGCGACGCCTTCGGATGAGAAGTATCTGCAAGGCATCGAAAGCCTGATCGAAAACGAAATCCCGCGCGCAGTGCCGCCCGAGGGTTTCGAGCTGTCCGAAGGTGCCAAGACCGCACCGCAAAAGCGTGACGATTCCAAAGGCGGTCGCAGCCGTGGCGGTCGCTCGCGCGATGGCGAGTCGCGCAGTGGCGGCTCGCGTTCCAGCCGTGGGCCGCGTCCGAGCCGTGACAACAAAAAGGCCGAGACGCACGACAATGCGGCGACGACGCCGATTGCCCAAACTCCTGCCCCCGCGCCCGTGGCTGCTCCGGTTGCCGAGGCTGCGCCTGCGCCCGAGCAGACCTCGCACCCTCAGCCCGAAACTAAGCCCACAAACGAGCGTGACGACAATCGCCGCTCGCGCGGGGGGCGTAATCGCCGCGACTCCGATCGCGGCAATTCAGTTGTCGGGATGGGCGATCACATGCCCGATTTCCTAACCCGCTCGTTCCGCACCAGCAAACCGGACACCGAAAGCGAAGTCGAGACCGAGGATAGCACCGAAAGCTAAGCCGCTATTGTCGAACAGAAAAAAGCCCGCCGGAGTTTCCTCTGGCGGGCTTTTTCATGGTCATATCCGGCGCGGCGCAACCGCCGCGTTTTGGAATTTTATTCCTCGGTCAGCCGCGAGGTCACCACGATCACCTCTGGCTTTTTGCCAATCTCTTCCATCGAGACCTGACGTGCGATGCGGCGCAGCGCCTCGTCCATCTTGTCGTCTTTGGACAGCACTTTGACCGACGCACGGTTGAGGAAATCCGTCATCTCGTCTTCGATCTGCTCGACCAGATTGGCACCGCCACGGCCCAGTTTCGGCAGGCCCATCGTTTCAACCCATGGATCGCCCAACGGCTGATCCTTTTCATCCAGAATGACCGTGACCAGCACCAGACCGTTCAGCGCCATGCGAATACGCCCACGCACCACACCATCCATAGCGCCGATCTTGACCGACCCGTCGAGATAGGTGCGCCCGGCTTCGATATATTCGACGATTTGGGGCACATGGCCCGAGAGATCAATCATCGAGCCATTGGTCGCCACTTCCGAGGCAATCCCCTTGGCTTGCGCGATCTTGGCGTGCTCGCGCAGATGGCGGTGCTCGCCATGCATTGGGATCAGCATTTTCGGGCGCAGCAGGTCATGCACGGCCTCAAGATCCGGACGGTTGGCGTGACCCGAGACGTGATACAGCCCGTCATGATCGTCGATCACATCCACGCCCATCTCGGAAAACGCATTCATAATGCGGATCACGCCGCGCTCGTTGCCAGGGATAGTTTTTGACGAGAACAAAAAGCTATCGCCCTCTTTCATCTCAAGACCCAGATATTTACCGCGCGAAAGCTGGGCCGAGGCCGCGCGCCGTTCGCCCTGAGACCCGGTCACGATCAGCATCAGATTGCCGCGGGGCAGATTGACCGCCTCTTCGGGCGGGATCGTGCCGGGCATGCCCTTGAGCACGCCGGTTTCCTGCGCTGTGCCGACCATGCGCTTCATCGCACGCCCCAGTAGACAGACCGAACGGCCGGCCGCAACGCCCGCCTCTGCCAGTGTCTTCAGACGCGCCACGTTGGATGCGAATGTGGTCGCCACGATCATGCCGGTTTGCGCGGCAATTAACTGGGTCAGCGGTTCGGCCAAGGTCGCCTCAGAGCGACCGGGCGCGGGCGAGAACACATTGGTGGAATCGCTCACCAAGACTTTCACGCCATCGCCCTCTTGCGCGATCTCGTGCCACAGCACCGGATCAAACGCCTCGCCGACAATCGGATTTCCATCCAGCTTGAAGTCGCCGGTATGCACGATACGCCCAGCAGGCGTGTCGATGACCAGCGCCGAACTTTCGGGGATCGAGTGTGAGACCGGCACGAATTGCACGGTGAACGGCCCGGCGTCGATAGCATGCGGGCGCGGCTCGATGATCTGGATCGTCTCGGCGGGTATGCCCGCCTCTTCCAGCTTGAGCTGCCCGATCCGGCCCGTGAAGGCGCGCGCAAAGACCGGTTTGCGCAGCTTGTTCCAGACATGGGCCAGCGCGCCGATATGGTCTTCATGGGCGTGGGTGATAAAAATCGCCTCGATGCGATCGGCGTTTTCCTCAAGCCAAGCCAGATCAGCCATGATCAGATCGACGCCGGGAGAGCTGTCCATATCGGGGAAGGTCACGCCCAGATCGACCACGATCAGCCGCTCTTTCCCCGCGCGCCCATAGCCGTAGACATAGGCGTTCATGCCGATTTCGCCGGCACCGCCAAGGGGAAGATAGATCAGTCGTTCTGTCACTCGGTTAGTCCTTTATTGTAGTCATACAGCAGGCGAAGGCCATGCATGGTGAGGTCTTCCTCGACCTTGTCGAAAAGATCGAACCCCTGATCAAACAGCGGCGCAAGCCCTCCGGTGGCGATCACCTTCATCGGGCGGTCACGCTCGACCCTTATCTGGCGCACGATACCCTCGACAAGACCAATATAGCCCCAAAAGACGCCAGACTGGATACAGGTGATGGTATTTGTCCCGATAACGGCCTGAGGCTTGGTGATATCGACATGAGGCAGTGCAGCGGCAGACTGGTGTAGCGCCTCAAGGCTCAGGTTCACACCGGGCGCAATCACGCCGCCGATATAGGCCCCGTCCCGCGCCACCACGTCAAAGGTGGTCGCTGTGCCGAAATCGACCACGATGATATCGCCGCCATGACGATCAAACCCCGCCACCGCATTCACCAGTCGGTCGGGCCCAACGGTTGTGCCCTCATCGACGCGCGGGGCCACGGGCAGCGCGCATTCAGGCTTGCCCACCACGACGGGGCGGCAGTCGAAATAGCGATTGCACAGCACACGCAGATTGAACACCACGCGCGGCACAGTTGAGGAGATGATCGTCTCGGAAATCTTGGCCTCGATCCCATGCAGCCGCATCAAGCCCTGAAGCCAGACAAAATATTCATCCGCCGTACGTTTGTGATTGGTTTCCATCCGCCAGGTCGAGAGAAACGCCTTCCCGTCCCAGATCGAAAACACCGTGTTGGTATTGCCGCAATCAATACACAGAAGCATGTCCGCCCCTTTTCGCACTCAAAAGAAAATATCGGCCGCCGCAATTGCGCGCGTCCCGTGTTGTTCGCGCAGGATTAACGCCCCGCTGTGATCAATCGTCTCGAAGATGCCGTGGTAGGTCTGGGGGCCGATGCGCGCTGTGATTGGCTCGCCCAGACGGGCGGCGCGGGCGAGCCATGCATTGCGGATCGCATCAAACCCGTAGTCGCGAAATTGCTGGTCGTAATGGGCGAATGCGCGCGCCAGCATCGGCAGGAAATCCTCGGGCGTGACGCGCAGCCCGGTCTGTTCCAGCAGCGACACGGGGGCCATCGCGCCGGGTTCCAGCGTGTCGCGCGCGGGCGCATGCGCAAGGTTCACGCCGATCCCGATAGCAAGCGCAGTGTCTGCGCCCTGCCCTAGCGTTTCCAGCAGTATCCCCGCAATTTTGCCCCCGCCCAGCAACACATCATTGGGCCATTTGATAGACAGGCGCGCATGCGGCCCCGCGACATGGTTCAACGCGGCCTCCAGCGCGAGCGCGGCGACAAAGGAATACAGCGCCGCCTGCGTAAGCCCACCCGTGGGGCGCATCACCAGAGTTGCCGAGAAATTCCCCTCGGGCGCGCGCCATGCGCGTCCACGCCGCCCGCGCGCGGCCGTCTGCACATGCGCAAATATCCACGCCGGCCCCGAAAGGCCCGGCGCTAACCGGGCCGCTTCGTTCATCGTGGAGTCGACCGAGGACAAGACGTGACGCGCCACGCCCTCGGGCCAGACCGTGTCTTTAGTTAACAAGAGCCGCCGCCGCAGCCTGCGCCGCGCCTTCGATGCCAAAGAGGTTGAACACGCCAAACACCGTCACCAGTGCGGATGCGATCAACAGCCCCCATTGCACAGCAGGCATCCGGTGATCGAGCGGTTCGACCTCTTTGCCGAAATACATGAAGTAGACGATACGGATGTAGTAGAACGCGGCCACAACCGAGGTCAGCACACCCAGCAGCGCAAGCCAGATATAGCCGCCCTGAATGGCCGCCGTCAGCACCGCGTATTTCGCGAAGAAGCCCAGCATCGGGGGCACACCCGCAAGGCTGAACATCAGCACCGCCATCGCCAAGGCTTTGGTCGGCTCGCTGCTGGCATACAGGTTCAGCGACCTGATATCGGTCACCGGCTGGCCATCGCGCTCCATCGATAGAATAAAGGCGAACACGCCCACATTCATCGTCACATAGATCGCCATATAAGTCAGCATCGCCTGCACCCCGAACACGGTGCCAGCGGTCAAGCCGAGCAGCGCAAACCCCATGTGCGTGATCGAGGAATAGGCCATCAGACGCTTGATGTTGCGCTGGCTAATGGCGGCGAACGACCCCCAGACCATCGAAAGACCTGCGAGCAGCCCCAGCACTTGGCCCCATTGGGCAGGAACCTGACCGAAGGCGTCAAACAACAGCCGCGCGATCAGCGCCATCGCCGCGACTTTCGGCGCGGTCGAGAAGAACGCGGTGACGGGCGTGGGCGAACCCTCATAGACGTCGGGCGTCCACATGTGGAATGGCACGGCCGAAACCTTGAACGCCAAACCCGCGATCAGGAACACAAGGCCAAACAGCAGCCCCATCGGCAATTGCCCAGCCTGCACCACCTGAATGATGCCCGAGAATTGCGTCGTGCCGGCAAAGCCGTAGGTCAGCGAGGCACCATACAGCAGGATGCCCGAGGACAGCGCGCCAAGGACGAAGTATTTCAAACCCGCTTCCGAGCTTTTCTCGCTGTCGCGGCGCAGGGCTGCAACGATGTAAAGCGCCAGCGATTGCAGCTCAAGTCCCATATAGAGCGACATCAAGTTGCCCGCCGAGACCATCATCATCATGCCAATAACCGACAGCGTGATCAGAATCGGGAATTCAAAGCGCAGCAAGCCGCGGCGTTCCATGTAATCCGCACTCATCGCAAGGATCAGTGCCGCAGCGATCAGCACCAAGACCTTGGAAAAGCGCGCAAAGGCATCGTCGATAAACAAACCGCCGAACGCCTGATGTGTGCCACCCTCACCCAGCCCGATCCAAGCCGCAACCACCAGCATCACAGCGCAGGTGGCCCAAAGCAATGTGGAGGCCAACTTATCCTTGCCAAACCATACCCCGACCAGCAGGGCTGCCATCGCATAGATGGACAGCAGGAATTCCGGCAGGATGGTAGAGAAATCCGAAGCGGTCATCTCTGGGGCTCCTCAGTGTTCGACCAGGTCGGACAACAGATTGTCCGGCAGGGCTGCGTGATAGTTCTCGACCAGATTGGTCACGGAGGGTCCGATGATATTGGTCACCAGATCAGGATAAACGCCAAGGATCAGGGTCATCGCAATCATCGGTGCGAAGATCCACTTCTCGCGCGTGCTTAGATCGGTGATCGAGCGCAGGCTTTCCTTAATCAGATCACCAAACACCACCCGACGATAGAGCCACAGCGCATAAGCCGCCGACAAGATCACACCCGTCGTGGCCAGCGTCGCCGCCCAAGTATTCACCTGGAACGTGCCCACCAAGATCAGGAATTCCCCGACGAAGTTAGCCGTACCCGGCAAGCCCACATTGGCCATGGTGAAGAACATAAAGATCAACGCGTAGGATGGCATCCGTTTGGCCAAGCCGCCAAAGGCTGCGATCTCACGGGTGTGCATCCGGTCATATATAACGCCAACACACAGGAACAGCGCGCCCGAAACAAAGCCGTGCGCGACGACCATCATGATGCCGCCTTCGATGCCTTGCTGCGTGCCCGAGAAGATCCCGAGCAGCACAAAGGCCATATGCGCGACCGAGCTATAGGCGATCACCTTTTTCATGTCGTCTTGCACCAGCGCCACCAGCGAGGTGTAGATGATCGCGATCACCGCCAGCCACATCGCCCAAGGGCCGACAACCATGTTGCCCACCGGAAACATCGGTAGCGAAAAGCGCAAGAAGCCGTAATCTGCGAGCTTGAGCAACACCGCCGCCAGCACAATCGAACCCGCCGTCGGGGCCTGAACGTGCGCGGCGGGCAACCATGTGTGCACCGGCCAAAGCGGCATTTTCACCGCGAAGGAGATGAAGAACCCGAGCCAGAGCAGCGTTTGCACCCCACCGGGAACCGTCACCCCAAGGATGTGCAGCGGCGTGTAGGGGAACTTGTCGGCCAGCAGGTTGGGCATGTCCGTCGTGCCGGTGTGGTAATAGATATAGATGATCGCAATCAGCATGAAGACCGAGCCGAAGAACGTATAGAGGAAGAACTTGAACGCGGCATAGACGCGCTGCTTGCCCCCCCAGATGCCGATGATCAGGAACATCGGGATCAAACAGGCCTCATAGAACAGATAGAACAGCACCAGATCGAGCGTGACAAAGGTGCCGATCATCAGCGTTTCCAGCAGCAGGAACGCAATCATGTATTCCTTGACGCGCTTTTTCACATCCCAGCTTGCCAGAATGACCAGCGGCATCATGAAGGTGGTCAGCAGCACGAACAGGATCGACAACCCATCGATACCGACGCGATATTGCAGGCCCATGATCCACTGGTAATGTTCGACAAACTGGTAATCGGTGTTGGAGGGATCAAACCCGGTCAGCAAGAACAGCGAGACAAGAAAGGTCACCGCCGTCGCCGTCAACGCCAGCCATTTGGCGTTGCGATCTGCGGCCTCGGTGCCACCCCGTTGCACCAGCGCAAGGATCAGCGCGGCAACGGCGGGGATGAAGATGACAATAGAAAGCAGATGTTGCATCAGTTGCTCCCCCCGTTAAGCAAGACCCAGAACATCAGACCGACGATCCCTATCACCATTGCGAACGCGTAGTGGAACAGATAACCCGATTGCATCCTATTGAGGAACCTCGTGAATGACGGGACGATCCCCACAGCCACGCCATCAATGACGCGGTCGATAGAGCCTTCGTCCCCTTTCTTCCAGAACGTGTATCCGATCCACAACGCGGGGCGCACAAAGATCGCCTCGTACAGCTCGTCGAAATACCACTTGTTGAGCAAGAACCGGTGCAGCGCAGGTTGCGCCTCGGCCAAACGCTTGGGTAGTCGCGTGTCCTTGATGTAGAACAGCCACGCCACAAACAGCCCCAACAGCATCGCCACAAAGGGCGAGACCTTGACCCAGCCCGGCGCGTGATGCGCGTCGTCGATCACCGTGTTCTCGCCATGCATGAAGATCGCGCCTTGCGGAGCAACGCCCGGATCGGCCAGCACACCAGCCGATGGTCCCATGTCAGGTGAATGCGCGGCGTCGGCGGCCACTTCGGCCTCGGCCTGCGTCTCGGTCATTGCATGGCCAGTCGCATCCGTTGCGGTGGCGGTGCCATGCCCTTCAGCCGATTGCTCGGTATGGGCGGGCAGACCAAAGAACTTCACCAGTTTCGCGTGATCGCCAAAGAACACATTATACCAGATCATCCCGGCAAACACCGCGCCAAGCGACAACACCATCAGCGGCACGGTCATCACAAGCGGGCTTTCCTTGGCATGTTCGTGGGCGTGATGATCGCCGCGCGGCTTGCCAAAGAAGGTCAGGAAGATCAGCCGCCATGAGTAGAACGAGGTAAACGCAGCCGCGATTACCAGCATCCAGAACCCGTAACCCGAGCTGTCGCCCGCCCAAACGCTTTCGATGATCGCGTCTTTTGACAGGAAGCCCGCGAAGCCGAATTGGGTAAAGGGAATCCCCACACCGGTGATTGCCAGCGTGCCCATGATCATCGCCCAGAAAGTGATCGGGATCTTTTTGCGAAGACCGCCATAGTTGCGCATGTCCTGTTCGTGATGCATCGCCGTAATCACCGAGCCTGCGGCAAGGAACAACAGCGCCTTAAAGAACGCGTGCGTCAGCAGGTGGAACATCGCGGCCGAATAGACCCCGACACCGGCTGCGGCAAACATATAGCCCAGCTGGGACATGGTCGAATAGGCAATCACGCGCTTGATGTCGTTTTGCACCAAGCCGATCGTGGCCGCGACAAAAGCGGTCGTGGCGCCGATGATTAGGATGAAATCCTTGGCATGGGGCGCGTATTCATAAAGCGGCGACATCCGGCAGACGAGGAACACGCCCGCCGTCACCATCGTTGCGGCGTGGATCAGCGCGGACACAGGCGTCGGGCCTTCCATCGCGTCGGGCAACCATGTGTGCAAGAACAGCTGCGCCGATTTGCCCATCGCGCCGACGAACAGCAAGAAGGCGATCAGTTCCGCCGCGTTCCAGCTTGTCCATAGGAAATGCACCTGCGTCTCTGCCAGTGCGGGTGCTGCGGCAAACACGTCATCCATCTTGAGCGCGCCGGTCATATAAAACAGCGTGAACATGCCCAGAAGGAAGCCAAAATCGCCGACCCGGTTAACAATAAACGCCTTCATTGCAGCGGCATTGGCCGAGGGTTTCTTGTAATAAAACCCGATCAGCAAATACGACGCGAGGCCCACACCTTCCCAACCAAAGAACATTTGCAACAGGTTGTCCGCCGTCACGAGTATCAACATGGTGAAGGTAAAGAAGGACAGGTAGGAAAAGAAGCGCGCTTTGTAATGCTCATTCTCGGTCCAGTTTTCGTCATGGGCCATGTAGCCCCACGAATACAGGTGCACGAGCGCCGACACGGTCGTCACGACGATCAGCATGATCGCGGTCAGCCGATCCATGCGGATCGCCCAGTTGGAGTTCAACTCACCCGAATTGATCCAATTCATCACATGAATGTGGTGTGTCACCCCGTCGAGGTTGATAAACACGATCCATGACAGCGCGCAGGCCAGAAACAGCAGCCCCGTGGTCAGAACCATAGCGCCCTTCTCGCCGATCAAGCGCCAGCCAAAGCCACCAATGATCGCACCGACAAGCGGGGAAAAGAGAATGATCGTTTCCATTGGTCTCTTACCCCTTCATCACGTTGACGTCTTCGACCTCGATCGAGCCACGGTTGCGGAAGAACACAACCAAGATCGCCAAGCCAATCGCCGCCTCGGCGGCCGCGACGGTCAGGACGAACATGGTGAAAACCTGCCCCACGAGATCGCCAAGATAGGCCGAGAAAGCCACGAAGTTGATATTGACCGCGAGCAACATCAGCTCAATCGACATCAAGATGACGATGACGTTCTTGCGGTTCACAAATATCCCGAAAATGCCAATCACGAACAGCGCCGCCCCGACGCCCAGATAATGTTCCAAACCGATCATGCCTGTGCCCTCCGCTCGGGATTGTCTGACTTGTTTTGCGTGCACATTTTCACAACCCCTGCCCCGGTTTCACATCCACCATTTCCATCGTCTTGGCCGGATCGCGATGCATCTGCGCGATCACGTTTTGGCGTTTGACATTCGTGCGATGGCGCAGCGTCAACAAGATCGCCCCGATCATTGCCACCAGCAAAATCAGCCCCGCCGTCTGGAACAGGTAGAGATATTTGTCATAGATCAGCAGCCCGATGGCATTGGTGTTGCTCATCCCGTCTGGCATCGGCGACATCCGCAGGCTTTGCGCCATATCCGCCGTTTTCCACGCGCCAAGCGCAACGCCCAGCTGCACCAGCATCACCACCGCGACCAGCAGGCCCAGCGGCATATAGCGCGCGAACTCTCCCTTGAGGGCCGAGAAATCGACATCCAGCATCATCACGACGAACAAGAACAACACCGCGACCGCGCCTACATAAACGATGATCAGCAACATCGCGACGAATTCCGCCCCCAGCAGCACAAACAGCCCCGCCGCAGACAGAAATGTCAGGATCAGCCACAGCACCGAGTGCACGGGGTTTTTTGAGATCACCACCATAAAGCCCGCGACCACCGCCACGATGGCAAAAAGGTAGAAGGCAAATACAAAAACCGTCATGCGTTCTCTCCCGCGCTCTCTTCGCCGATCTCGTTAAAGACCGCTTGCGCGATCTCAAGGCCACGGCTCATGGCGGGCACCCCGCCAAACATGCTCATCTGAAAGATCACTTCCGCGATCTCCCGCTGTGTCGCCCCCGATTCAAGCGCGTTGCGGATCGCAAGGCGCAACTGTGGCTCCCCTTGCGAGCCGGTCACGACCAGCCCCGCGATCGTCACCAGAAACCGTGTGCGCGCATCCAGCCCCTCGCGGTTAAAGGTCTTACCGAAAAACATCTCAAGCATGTCTTTGGGCATGGACGGGATGAATTTCTCAAAGGCGGAGGGCGAGAAACTTTCCAATGCCGGATTCATCGCGCGCGCCATCTCGTGGCTTTGCTCGACCATCGCTTGAAAGAGTTTCGTGAAATCCTGGGTCATGATGCCTTACCGATAGGGCGCGTCGAGTTCGAGGTTGCGGGCAATTTCCGCCTCCCACCGCGCGCCATTATCCAAAAGTTTCTGTTTGTCGTAGAACAGCTCTTCGCGGGTCTCGGTGGAGAATTCGAAATTCGGGCCCTCGACGATCGCATCGACCGGGCAGGCCTCTTGGCAGAAACCGCAATAGATGCATTTCGTCATGTCGATATCGTAGCGCGTGGTGCGGCGCGATCCATCCGCGCGCGGCTCGGCATCAATTGTGATGGCTTGCGCAGGGCAGATCGCCTCGCAAAGCTTGCACGCGATGCAGCGTTCCTCGCCATTGGGATAACGGCGCAGCGCGTGCTCACCCCGGAAACGCGGGGACAGCGGGCCTTTTTCATGCGGATAGTTCAGCGTCGGCTTGGGCGCAAAGAAGTAGCGCATTCCCAGCCCAAACCCTTTGATGAAATCCACCAGCAGGAAGTATTTGGCGGCGCGGGTATAGTCGAAAGCCATCTATCAGCCCCCCATCGTCCAGCGGGCCCAAAAGTGCCCGAGGACTTCAAATTTCGCCAGAAACGCAACCAGCACGACCCATGCGCCCGAAAGCGGCAGGAACACTTTCCAGCCAATCCGCATCAGTTGGTCATAGCGGTAGCGCGGCACGATCGCCTTCACCATCGCGAACATAAAGAAGAAGATCACCATCTTGCCAAACATCCACAGCGCGCCGTCGGGCAGGCCGGGAATCGGCGACAGCCAGCCACCAAAGAACAGCAGCGTCATCAGCGCGCACATCAGCCAGATCGCGATATATTCGCCCGCCATGAACAGCAGATACGGCGTCGAGGAATATTCTACCATAAAGCCCGCAACCAGTTCGGATTCCGCTTCGGGAAGGTCAAACGGCGGGCGGTTGGTTTCCGCCAGCGCCGAGATGAAGAACAGCGCCACCATCGGCAGGTGGGGCAACCAATACCAGTTGAACAGCCCGTAGCTGCCCTTTTGCGCATCCACAATCGCGGTGAAATTCATCGACCCGGTCGAGATAATCACCCCGATGATGATCAGGCCAAGGCTGACCTCATACGAGATCATCTGTGCCGCCGAGCGCAAGCTGCCCAGAAACGGGTATTTCGAGTTCGACGCCCAGCCGCCCATGATCACGCCGTAGACCTCCAGCGAGGACACAGCCATCACAAACAGCACCGCGACATTAATATTGGCCAGCACCCAGCCCGGCGCGAACGGCACCACCGCCCAAGCTAGGATTGCCAGAACAAAGCTAAGCAGCGGGGCAAGGAAGAACACGACCTTATCCGCGCCCGCCGGAACGACGATTTCCTTCACCACATACTTCAGCGCATCCGCGACCGATTGCAAAATGCCCCACGGGCCGACCACGTTGGGCCCGCGCCGCATCTGCACCGCCGCCCAGATCTTGCGGTCGCCGTAGACCAGAAACAGCAGCGAAATCATCACAAACGCGATGATCCCCAGCCCCTGCACAAGGATGAGCAGAAACGTGCCCAAAGGTGTTGCCAGAAATTCAGCCATGGTTCCCCACTCTCCTCATACGGTCGGTATCCCTCGGTCCGCGCAGTCGCCGACCGTCACTTCCGCGTCGATCGTTTTCAACCCTTGCGGCAGGGCGGGCGAGATGGTGTAGACCGCATCCGCCCGCCAGATGCCACCCTCTTCATTCACATTCGTGCGCACATGTCGCGCAAATCCATAGCCGCGGATCTGGGCATATTGAGCCGCAGCACAGCGCGCATAGTCATCGGCAGCACTCGCGTTGCCATCTTCGCCCGACAGCGCCACACGAAATTCCACCAGATTGTCATCCAACAGCCGTGTATCGACGCCGCGATAGTCAATTTTGGGCGCATTGGCCGATGCCTTACCCCCCGTCGGCGTGCATGCCGCCAGCCCGGCCAAAAGGCCGGGGGCAAGGGCTGCAATCCGGGGGAGGTTTGGCATCATCTGCGTTTACTCCGCCGCCATCTGCGATTGCGCGCGCGTCTTGGCAAGGCTCGCACATTCGCCCATCACCACCGAGGCCCGCGCAATCGGGTTACTGAGGTAGAACTCGCGGATCGCCGGGCGGAAGGTCGCCTTACCCATTTCGCGCGGGGCGATCAGGCTCACTTCGTTTTCGGGCACCTCGTCGATCTTGGCGAGATGGGGCACCGCACCGATCATCGCGCGGCGCAGACCGGCTAGCGTATCCCAAGGCTGCTTGGCATCAAGTTCTGCCGACAGCGCGCGCAGGATCGCCCAGTTTTCCTTGGCATCGCCGGGCGGAAAGCCCGCGCGGAAGGCCAGTTGCGGACGTCCTTCGGTATTGACGAACAGCCCGTGTTCCTCGGTATAGGCGGCACCGGGCAGAATGATATCGGCGCGATTAGCGCCACGATCGCCGTGGCTGCCTTGATAGATCACGAACGGGCCGCCATCAGCTGCGGAGGCGATATCAACCTCATCCGCGCCCATGTTGTAAATGACCTGCGCGCCCTCGATCGCGGCCATCAAGCCACCCTCGGTCACAGCACCCACATCCATCGCGCCAACGCGCGCCGCAGCCGTGTGCAGCACCATCAGTTTCGAGTTGGAGTTGTCGGCCAACTTCATCGCATGGGCCAGAACGGCCTCGCCATCGGCCTCGCTCAGCGCGCCTTGGCCCACGATCACGACGGTCTTCTTGGCTTTCGTTTCATCCGAGATCGTTTTGCCCGATAGATCCGCCAAAGCCGCGCGGTCGGTGCCAATATGGGTGTATTCATAGGTCAGATCGCAAGCCTCACCGATCAGCGCGACCTGCGCGCCTTTCACCCAAGCCTTGCGGATGCGCGCGTTCAGCACGGGCGCCTCAATCGCGGGGTTCGCACCGATGATCTGGATCATCTCGGCATCATCCAGATCGGCCACTTTGGCGTTGCCCACATAGCCGTAGCGATTGCCAATCGGCAGGCGCGCGCCATCGGTGCGGCATTCGACGTTGCCGCCAAGCCCCTCGATCAGCGATTTCAGCGCAAAAGCCGCCTCGGTCGAGACCAGATCACCGACCAGACCAGCAACCTTCTTGCCTTTCATCGCAGCCGCGGCGGCACTCAGCGCTTCGTCCCAGTCCGCTTTGCGCAGCTTCCCGTTTTCGCGAATGTAAGGCGTGTCCAGACGCTGGCGACGCAGCCCATCCCAGACGAAACGCGTCTTGTCGGAAATCCATTCCTCGTTCACGCCATCATGGTTGCGCGGCAGAATGCGCATCACTTCGCGCCCCTTGGTATCCACGCGGATGTTAGACCCAAGCGCATCCATCACGTCGATGGTTTCGGTCTTGGTCAGCTCCCACGGACGCGCGGTAAAGGCGTAGGGCTTGGACACCAGCGCGCCGACCGGGCACAGATCAATGATATTGCCCTGCAAATTGCTATCGAGCGTTTCATTCAGATACGAGCCGATCTCGCTATCCTCGCCACGGCCCGTCTGGCCCATCTGGGTGATGCCCGCGACCTCGGTCGTGAATCGCACGCAGCGGGTGCACGAAATGCAGCGCGTCATGTGGGTTTCAACGAGCGGGCCGAGGTTGAGCTCGGTCGCGGCGCGTTTGGGCTCGCGATAGCGGCTGAAGTCCACGCCATAAGCCATTGCCTGATCTTGCAAATCGCACTCGCCGCCCTGATCGCAGATCGGGCAATCCAGCGGGTGGTTGATGAGCAGAAACTCCATCACGCCTTCGCGGGCCTTCTTGACCATCGGCGAGTTCGTCTTGATCACCGGCGGTGCACCTTCGGGACCGGGGCGCATGTCCTTGACCTGCATCGCGCAGCTTGCGGCAGGCTTGGGCGGGCCGCCGACAACCTCGACCAGACACATCCGGCAGTTGCCCGCAATCGAGAGCCGCTCGTGATAGCAAAAGCGCGGAATCTCGATCCCGGCCTGTTCGCAGGCCTGAATCAACGTCAGGTTCGGGTCAACCTCGACCTCGTGGCCGTCGATGATGATCTTTCTCAGGTCAGCCATGGCTATCCGTCACTTCTTGCTGGGCATGCGGGCCAGTTGCCCCCACGCGGTTATTCGTTGCGCGCCCTCAGGCGCAGCCTTTCGGGAAGACCCAAGCGCCATCCCGATAGGTATCGTCAATCGACGAGGCCACCGCCCCGCCGCACATCGCATTCGCCGCCCGCTTGGCCGCAGCCCCCTCAAAGTTGGCGAACGGCGTGGCCTCACGCGTCACCACAAGCGCGCCCTGCCCGTCCAGCGCCCCGGCATAACCCGGCACAGAGGCAAGCGCATCTGTTGCAGGGGGCACGGCACAGGCGGCCAGCGCCAACACTGCCGCGCCGCCCCCAATCGTGCCAATGCTACGCCCCCGCACCGTCATGCTCATCTCCACTTCAAAATACCCGGAACAATCGTCTTGCGCAGACCGCCTGCGTTCCAAAGCACGTGGGCATGGTTGTCTTGATTGATCTGCAGTGCGACGCGCCGATGATTGCCCGGCGGCAGAAGCGCCCCGGCATCCACGTCGAATGCGCGCCCGTCGGGCTGGGTGCAGCTAAACGCGACCCGCGCGGTATCGCCCGTGATCTTGAACTCGATCTCTCGACCGGTTCGCATCGTCACCTTGCCGCTCGTATTGAACACCTGACAGCTTGTCCCCTTCGGGAAAAAGCCGAAATCGACCGTCAGCACATTGGTCCCAGCCGCAGCCGGGCTGGCGAGCGCGACGAAAGCCGCGGATATGAGGGCGATTTGACGCATCATTCCGCCGCCATCGCGCCCATACGGCCCGTCTTGCGCGCCTTGATGCGGTCTTCGATTTCTTCGCGGAAATGGCGGATCAAGCCTTGTATCGGCCATGCCGCGGCGTCGCCAAGGGCGCAGATCGTGTGGCCCTCGACCTGTTTGGTGACCTCGAACAGCATGTCGATCTCTTCGATCTCGGCCTCACCGCGCACCAGACGATCCATTACGCGCATCATCCAGCCCGTGCCCTCACGGCAGGGCGTGCACTGGCCGCAGCTTTCGTGTTTGAAGAATTTCGACAGCCGCCAGATCGCCTTGATAATGTCGGTGTCGTTATCCATCACAATCATGCAGGCGGTGCCGAAGGACGATTTCAGCTCGCGCATGCCGTCATAATCCATGATCGCATCTTCGCACAGATGCGCTGGCAGCACCGGGCAGGACGCGCCACCGGGGATCACCGCCTTGAGGTTCTTCCAGCCACCGCGCACGCCACCGCCGTGTTTCTCGATCAGCTCTTTCATGCTGATCGACATGCTCTCCTCGATGACGCAGGGCGTATTCACATGGCCCGACATCGCGAACAGCTTGACGCCGGTGTTGTTGGGACGGCCAAAGCCCGCATACCATTCTGCACCACGGCGCAGGATGGTGGGCACAACGGCAATGGATTCCACGTTGTTCACCGTGGTCGGGCAGCCATAAAGACCTGCCCCCGCCGGGAACGGCGGCTTCATGCGCGGCATGCCTTTCTTGCCCTCAAGGGATTCAAGCAGCGCGGTTTCCTCGCCACAAATATAGGCCCCCGCGCCGTGGCTAAGATAAACGTCGTAATCATAGCCCGATTTGCAGGCGTTCTTGCCGATCAGCCCGTCTTCGTAGGCCTCATCGATGGCGCGTTGCAGCGCCTCTTTCTCACGCACATATTCGCCGCGAATGTAGATATAGGCCGCCGCCGCGCCCATCGCAAAACCGGCGATCAGCGCGCCTTCCACCAAGGTGTGGGGATCGTGGCGCATGATCTCGCGGTCTTTGCAGGTCGCGGGTTCGGATTCATCGGCGTTGATCACGAGAAAAGCCGGGCGACCATCGGATTCCTTGGGCATGAAAGACCATTTCAGACCGGTCGGAAAGCCCGCCCCGCCCCGCCCACGCAGACCCGACGCCTTGACCTGCTCGACGATCCAGTCGCGCCCTTTGGACAGGATTTCACCCGTACCATCCCAATGGCCGCGCGACTTAGCCCCCGCCAGAGAGCGGTCATGCATCCCGTAGATGTTGGTAAAGATCCGGTCTTGATCCTTCAGCATGGTGCGTTCCTCATTTGCCGGAGCCCCGGCGCCAGATGCGCCAGACCAAAGCCAGCGCGAAGATATAGGCGGCAACTGCCGCGAGATCACCGATCAGCGCGGTTTGCGCAGACCAGCCCAGTTGTTTGCCAAGGGCTTGCAGAGCGAGCCAGAGGACAGTTGCCCCCGCGATTACAAGCGCCGCCAAGCGCCCCTCTCGCCGATCTTTTTGTCGATCCTCGCTCATTCATCCTTGCTCAGTAATCGTTCGTCTTGGCGCGTTCGAGAAAGGCATCCATGCCCTCATCGACGATAATCTTAGCCTGCGAGACCCATTTGTCGCGCGTGCAGCGGCCCTTGAAACGCGGCACGTTTTGATCGGCGTAAGCGACCTCATCCGCGCCCCATTGCGCGATTTGATCGAAGTGGAACACACCCCAGCCGTTCAGCGTTTCGGCCAGTTTCGGCCCGATGCCTTCGATCTTGGTGAGGTCATCAGCACCCGACGCGCGCGGCGCGCTTAGCCCGCTGGGTTTTTGTCCAGCGCCATCGGCAGCTTGGGCGGGCGCGGTTGCGCTTGCTTTGGCGGGTTTCGCAGCGGCAGGTTTCTTCGCAGCAGAGGTCTTTTTCGCGGCGGCAGGTTTCTTCGCAACAGCCGAATTTGCCGAGGCCTTCGGTTTTGTCGCCGTTTTCTTCGCTGCTGGCTTGCTTACAGCTTCTGCCTTCGCAGGAGCGGATTTTGCAGGCGCTTCGGCCGTAGCGGGCGCAGGCGCGCTCATCACGGCGGCCGGGGTGGCGGCACTCGGGACTGCGGGCTGCGTTTCCGTGGGCACAGGCGCATCAGGCGCGGCCACTTCGGCTTGTTTATGGGCGGCCTCACCCTCGGGCGATTGCGCTTTGAACGCGCTTACGGGCGCTTCAAGATCGGACGGGCTGGGCACGGGGTCAGGCGTGCGCGCAACATTACGCGCAGCCCCCGTGCCATCAGCAGAGCCGGGTGCCCCTGTGCCAGAGCAAAACGCCCAGATCAGAAATGCACCAAAAAGAAGGAAGGTCAGAAGGCCCAAGAACAGCGCCACATAAAAGGGCTCATGCGCTACAACCATCAAGAAAACCATGACCACAAGTCCCGTGATCCCGGCCCAGATGCCCGCTTTACCGCGGCAGCCTTGTGTCTGATCTCCCATCCGTCTCTCCATCTCTCCCGTTGCCGGGCTCGTTACCGTTACTTACTCGTAGATACCGTCTTTTTGGGCGCGCTTGGAAAATTCCGTCTCGCCACCGCTGGCCAAAGCCTTGGCCTGCCCCGCCCAATCGTCACGGCTGGCGCGGCCTTTGAAGCCCTCAAGGTTGGAATCGACCCATGCGAGTTCCGCGTCGCTCCACGCGGCGACCTGATCGAAATGATACACGCCCATGGAATTGAGCAGCGCCTCAAGTTTGGGGCCAACGCCTTTGATCATCTTGAGATCATCGGCCCCACCATCGCGCGGTGCATCCAACATTAGCGGCTTTTCACCCACCACATCCGTGGCATCGGCGCTAACGCCCGTAGGTTCGGATTTCGACTGCGGCTTGGCCTTGGAGGCGGCTTGCGCCTCATGCGTGGTCACGCCGGTCTTATCGGCAGAGGCATCTTTGCCGGGCTTGGGCGCGCTGTCTTTGGCGGCTTTGCGCGCCTCATCGGCTTGCGCGGCGGTGCGCGGACGCGCGACGCTGAGCGCGCCAATCGCGCCGCGTTGACCGCTGGATTGCCACGGCGCACTTAACGCCACTTCGGTGCCCTCGATACGCTTGATCGTGTCGCCAATTTTCAGTGCCAGCGCAACCGAGGCGTTGTGCGCCTCTGCGCTGCCCGCGGAGTCAGCACACGAGGTCAGACCGGTTTTCGGCTCGGAACTGAAACGCCCGTTTTGCGACCCCGGCTGGGGCACTTGCCCGGCTGCCATCTCGTCGAGAATTTGCGCCAGACGCGCTTCGGTCAGGTCTTCGTAATAGTCCTTGCCGACCTGCATCATCGGCGCGTTCGCGCAGGCCCCCAGACACTCGACCTCTTCCCAAGAAAACTTGCCATCTGCCGAAACCTGATGCGGTTCGGGCGCGATCTTTTGCTTGCAGACCTTCATCAGATCTTCGGCGCCACAAATCATGCAAGACGTGGTGCCGCAGATCTGCAAATGCGCGACAGAACCGACGGGCGCCATTTGGAACATGAAATAGAAACTCGCCACTTCAAGCGCGCGCATATAGGGCATGTCCAGCATATCCGCGACAGTTTCAATCGCCGGACGGCTCAGCCAGCCCTCTTGCTCTTGGGCGCGAAACAGCAGCGGAATGATCGCACTGGCCTGACGCCCCTCGGGAAACTTGGTGATCTGAGCCTGCGCCCAAGCCAGATTGGCGGGCGTAAACGCGAAACTCTCGGGTTGCTCAGAATACAAACGGCGCAGCATTAGCGGTCAATCTCCCCGAACACGACATCCATCGAGCCGATGATTGCAGAAACGTCAGCCAGCATATGGCCCGACGCGACATGATCCATGGATTGCAGATGCAGATAGCCCGGCGCGCGGATCTTGGCGCGGTAGGGTTTGTTCGTGCCATCGGCCACCAGATAAACGCCGAACTCGCCCTTGGGCGCCTCGACAGCAGCGTAAACCTCACCTGCGGGAACGTGGAAGCCCTCGGTGTAAAGCTTGAAGTGGTGGATCAGGCTTTCCATCGAGGTCTTCATGTCCGAGCGTTTCGGCGGCGTCAGCTTGCCGCGCGCAAGGACTTCACCCTGCCCGTCGGGCGCGCGCAACTTGGCGATGGCCTGCAACATAATATTGGTCGATTCGCGCATCTCTGACATCCGGCACAGGTAACGATCATAGCAATCGCCAGCCTTACCGACCGGGATCTGGAAGTCGAATTCGTCATAGCATTCATAGGGTTGTGCGCGACGCAAATCCCAAGCAAGGCCCGACCCACGCGCCATAACCCCCGAATAGCCCCATTGCAGAACCTCGTCTTGGGAAATGACCGCGATATCGACGTTGCGCTGCTTGAAGATACGGTTTTCCGTTAACAGACCTTCGATATCATCAAGCAATTTCGGGAACCGACCGCAGAACTCCTCGATATCATCAAGTAGTTTGGGCGTCAGATCCTGATGCACGCCACCGGGGCGGAAATACGCAGCGTGCAGGCGCGCACCGCACGCCCGTTCGTAAAATATCATCAGCTCTTCGCGCGCCTCAAACCCCCAAAGCGGCGGCGTCAGCGCGCCGACATCCATCGCCTGCGTGGTCACGTTCATCAGGTGGTTCAAAAGGCGCCCGATTTCGCAAAACAGAACCCGGATCAGCGACCCACGGCGCGGGACAACTGTGCCCGTCAGCCGCTCAATCGCCAAACACCAAGCATGTTCCTGATTCATCGGCGCGACATAATCGAGCCGGTCGAAATAGGGCAAGTTTTGCAGATAGGTGCGGCTTTCCATCAACTTTTCGGTGCCGCGATGCAGCAAGCCAATATGGGGATCGGCGCGCTCCACGATCTCGCCGTCCAGCTCCAGCACCATACGCAAAACACCATGCGCTGCAGGGTGTTGCGGACCAAAGTTGATGTTGAAATTGCGGATGCGCTGCTCGTCGGTCAGCGTATCTCTCGTTCCATCATCATAGACATTGTTGCGGATATCGCCGTCCATTATTTCGCCTCCTCGCCCTTCTCGTCACCGGGAAGGATGTATTTCGCACCCTCCCAAGGCGAGAGGAAATCGAACTGCCGGTACTCTTGCGTCAGCTTCACCGGCTCATAGACGACGCGCTTGAGCACCTCGTCATAGCGCACTTCGACATAGCCCGTGGTCGGGAAATCCTTGCGCAGCGGATGGCCGCGAAATCCGTAATCCGTCAGCAGACGGCGCAGGTCGGGATGGCCCGAGAACAAGATGCCGAACATGTCGAATACTTCGCGCTCAAACCAGTTGGCGCTGGGGTGTAACGCGGTCAGCGTGGGCACCATCTGATCCTCGCGCACCAGCGCTTTCACACGGATGCGCTGGTTGCGATACATCGACAAGAAGTGCCAAACCATATCGAACCGTTCGGGGCGCTCGGGCCAATCTACGGCGGTGATATCCACCAAAGTAGAGAACAGGCAATTTTTGTCTTCGCGCAGAAATTCGGCGAAACTTGCCGCCGATTGAACGCTGATCGTGACCGTCAATTCGCCAAAAGCCACATCGGTCGAGATCACGTCATCGGGACGTTTCATCTCAATATGCGCGGCCAGTTCGTGCAGGGCTGTATCGTCCATCATCGCCTCTCCTCAGCGCACCAAAGTGCCGGTGCGGCGGATTTTGCGTTGTAGCTGAAGGATGCCGTAAAGCAGCGCCTCGGCCGTGGGCGGGCAGCCCGGCACATAGATATCGACCGGCACAATGCGATCACAGCCGCGCACCACCGAATAGGAATAGTGATAGTAGCCGCCGCCATTTGCGCAACTTCCCATCGAGATCACATAGCGCGGCTCGGGCATCTGGTCATAGACCTTGCGCAGGGCGGGCGCCATCTTATTGGTCAGAGTGCCAGCCACGATCATAACATCAGACTGGCGCGGGGAGCCACGCGGCGCGGTGCCAAAGCGTTCCAGATCATAGCGCGGCATCGAGCATTGCATCATCTCGACGGCGCAGCAGGCCAAGCCAAAGGTCATCCAGTGCAACGAGCCATTGCGCGCCCAGTTGATCAGATCCTCGGTGGTGGTGAGCAGGAAACCCTTATCCTGCAACTCGCGATTGAGCGCATCGGTGGCAACTTCACGATCGCCGCCTGCGGTATTGGCCCCGGTCATCACGCCCATTCCAGCGCCCCTTTCTTCCACTCATACGCAAACCCGACGGTCAGAACGGCCAGGAAAACCATCATCGACCAGAACCCTACCATCGAAATCTGCCCGAAAGCGACCGCCCAGGGAAACAGAAACGCGACTTCAAGGTCGAAAATAATGAAGAGGATCGCGACGAGGTAAAAGCGAACATCAAATTTCATCCGCGCATCGTCAAAGGCGTTGAACCCGCATTCATAGGCCGAGACTTTCTCGGGATCGGGGTTGCGCACTGCGATCACGGCAGCGGCTGCAAGCAACACAAGCCCCAACGCGGTCGCCATGGCGAGGAAAATGAGGATGGGAAGATATTCGCGCAGCATGTCTTGCATGGGCATGGCTCCCTTTCGACGCGACCTGATGTCGCGCAGGTTCCGGCTAGGCTGAGCAATAGCCCCGTGCCTAAGCAGGGTCAACCGACTGGGGCCGGGATTCTGCGCTGCAACCCCCTGAAATTGCGATTTAGTATACCGATGCACACCGCGCGGCACGCAATCGCGCGTTGCGTAGCGCCCCGGCATGCAATTGGGCAAAGGCAAGCTCCTTACCCTCACAGCCTTATATTTATGATATATTTACAAATACTTACGGCCGAAACGGCCCCGTGCAGCCTTACGCTTTCCAGCTTGGGTCGCGCTTTTCAAAAAAGGCGCTGATTCCCTCCGCCGACTCAGCGCTTTCCCAGCGGGTGACAAGGGCGGCAATTGTGCCCTCGATGACGTCCGTGTCGATGCGCGGGCCTAGGCTGCGCAACAAGGCTTTGGCTTCGGCCACAGCACCGGGCGCGCAGGCGAGATAGGGGGTGACCTCAGCCTCAACCGCTACGGCTAAATCATCGGGTGCCACGACGCGCGCCAGAAGCCCTAATTCGCGCGCCTCTTGCGCGTCGAACAGACGCGAGGACATGAACACGCGACGCGCCTTTGCCTCGCCCATCCGCGCCACGACATAAGGCGAGATCGTCGCGGGCGTCAGCCCCAGTTTGGTCTCGGTCAGCCCAAAGCGCGCGCCCTCAACCCCGATGGCCACGTCACAGACCGACATCATGCCAATGCCGCCGCCAAACGCGTTGCCTTGCACCGCACCAATCACCGGTTTCGGGCAAGTATTGAGCGCATTCAGCATTCCCGCCAACACCCGCGCACCCGCCGCGCGCTGCTCTGCACTGGCGCTGATTTGCGCCTGCATCCATTTCAAATCGCCGCCTGCGCAAAAGCTGCGCCCGTTGGCGGCGAGGATTACGACGCGCACGCCAACATCCGCGCCAAGCGTTTGAATGGCAGTGGTTATCTCGCGCATCATCGGTTCTGACAGCGCGTTGTGTTTTTCCTCGCGCGCCAAGGTCAGGCGGGCAACGCCGCGCGTATCCGTTTCAACCGTGATCGTCTCAAACATCGCCCAGCCCTTTCATTTTGCGTGCCAATGCGGCGGCTTGCGCCAACACAGCCATATCCAGCCCCGTGTCATAGCCAAGCTGCGCCAGCCGCGCCGCAACGGACTCGGTCGCGACATTACCTGCCGCACCGGGCGCGTAGGGACAGCCGCCCAAACCACCAACGGCCGCATCAAATACCCGCAAGCCAAGCGCCAGTGACGCCTCGATATTGTCCAGCGCGCGCCCGGCGGTGTCGTGGAAATGCCCGGCCAGTTTGCCCGCTGGCAACTCGTTTAAAACGGCTTCCAGCATCGCTGTAACAGTTTCGGGGCGTCCCTGCCCTATTGTGTCGCCAAGGCTGACTTCGTAACAGCCCATATCACGCAGCGCCGCGACAACGCGCGCCACGTTTTCGGGCGGGGTTGGGCCGTCGAACGGGCAATCCGTGACCACTGACACGTAACCGCGCACTTTCACATTATCGACTTTTGCTGCCGCCATGACCGGGGCGAACCGCTCAAAACTTTCGCTTATCGAACAATTCAGGTTTGCACGCGAAAACCCTTCCGAGGCCGAGGCGAACACCGCCACCTCATCCGCCCCCGCCGCAATCGCGCCCTCATAGCCGCGCAGATTGGGTGTCAGCGCGGCATAGGAAACGCCTTTGCAACGGGTGATCCCGGCAAAGACCGCCGCGCTATCGGCCATTTGCGGCACCCATTTGGGCGAGACGAAACTGCCGACCTCAATGCGCGAAAACCCGGCGCGGCTCAGGCAATCCACCAGCGCGATCTTGTCGGCCAGCGCAATCGCGCGCTTCTCATTCTGCAAGCCGTCGCGCGGGGCCATTTCAAAGATTTCGACCATCTCACGCATCGGGCAACTCATAAAATTCCTGCGCATACATCGAATCGCCGCCACCCTTTTTCAGCGCAGCCTCATAGGCGGGGCGTGAGCGGATGCGTTCGCGATAAGCCGCGATATTGGGGAAACCTTCTGCGCGCACAAAGCGGAACATCGCGTCGATATTAAAGCCCAGCATGCAATCGGCGGCGCTAAAAGTCCCGATCAGCCATTCGCGCCCATCCAGTTGCGCCTCTAGCGCCTGCATCGTGACCGCCAACCGCTTGGTGTCTAGTTTCATCAAAGGAACCGACCGCGCGCTTTGCGGACGCAGGAAGATGTGCTGAATATTGAGGTTCTGCACGATATTGGCTTGGGTTTCGGCAAAATGCACCCATTCCAGAAACTCCGCCCGTTCTGGCGCGCCCACGGCGGGCGCAAGCCCCGCCGCAGGGTGGGTTTCGCACAGATATTCTACAATCGCGCCGCTTTCAAAAATTGCGCCACTGTCGATTTCCAGCGCGGGCACCCGCCCGGCTGGCGAGAGCGCACGGAACTCGGGGCTGCGCAGCCCGCCATCGGTCAGCGACCAGTTGCGCAAACTGTAATCGAGCCCCAGCTCTTCAAGCAGCCACAACACCCGCATCGAGCGCGAGCCGGGGACGTGATGCAATGTAATCATTCTTCTTCCTCCAAGCGGATAAGAGCGGCCCCAGCCTCGACCTGCGCGCCCTCAAGCACCAGCACCTCGGCGATCACACCGTCGCGCGCCGCCAGCATCGTGTGCTCCATCTTCATCGCCTCCATGATCGCCAGACGATCCCCCGCCGCGACCTGCTGACCCTGCGTAACGAAAACCGATTTCACCAGCCCCGGCATCGGCGCCAGCGTCAAATCCGAGGCCTCGGCGCTGGATCCGCGCTCGAGCGGATCGGGGATGTCAAAGCGATGTGCACCCGCCATGAAGATCGTGACCGAGTCGCGATCCCTCTGCATCGCGGCCCCCATTTTCGCACCATCCACGCGCCAGCCATCTTGGGCCAAGACGCAATCCTGCGTCACCCCGTTGATGTCCACGCTGATCTGGCCCGGCCCGTGCACACAGATCGCAGCGGGCGGATCAAACGGCACAGGTCGACGCAGCGGCCCCCACAGCGTAAAGCCACTGGCCTCGCCCTGCCATAGCCCGGCGGCGGCAATCACGGCCAATGCTTGCGCGGCGGCCGGCACCGGCGGGGCGGCGGCCAACGTGTCAATCTCGCGCCCGATCAGGCCGGTATCAACCTCGCCACGCGCAAATCCCTTGTGACGCGCGAGACGCGCAAGGAAGGCCAGGTTGGTCACAGTGCCCGCCACCTGTGTCTGCTCAAGCGCACGGGCAAGCTGACCCAGCGCAATCGCGCGAGTCGGGCCGTGGGTGATGATTTTGGCGATCATCGGGTCATACCACGGGCTAATCACATCGCCCGCGCGCACACCGGTATCGGCGCGGCAATCGGGGGCAAATTGCAGATGGCTAAGCGTGCCGGTCGCGGGCAGAAACCCTGCGGGCACGTCCTCGGCATAAAGGCGCGCCTCAAACGCGTGGCCGGTGATCGTAAGCTGATCTTGGCACGCAGGCAGCGGTTCACCACTTGCGACGCGCAACTGCCATTCCACCAGATCGACGCCGGTGATCGCCTCGGTCACTGGGTGCTCGACCTGAAGGCGGGTGTTCATCTCCATGAACCAGAACCGATCCGCGCGCAGCCCGTCCGAGCCATCCACGATGAACTCGACCGTGCCCGCGCCCGCATAGCCAATCGCCTCGGCCGCGCGGGTGGCGGCTTGCCCCATTGCGGCACGCATCTCGGGCGTCATGCCGGGTGCCGGGGCCTCTTCGATGACCTTCTGATGGCGGCGCTGCAGCGAGCAGTCGCGTTCAAACAAATGCACCGCGCGCTGGCCATCACCAAAAACCTGCACCTCGATGTGGCGCGGGCTGGTGATGTATTTTTCGATCAGAACGGCAGGATTGCCAAAAGCGGTCTGCGCCTCGCCCTGGGCCGAGGCGAGTGCGTCGGCGAAATCGCCTGCGCGTTCGACCAGCCGCATCCCCTTACCACCGCCCCCGGCGACGGCCTTGATCAGCACCGGATAGCCGATAGCATCGGCCTGTTGCGCAAGGTGATCGCCATCCTGATTGGCCCCGTGATAGCCGGGCACGACCGGCACGCCTGCGGGTTCCATCAACGCCTTGGCGGCATCTTTAAGCCCCATCGCGCGGATTGCATCGCCCGAAGGGCCGATAAACACCAGCCCCGCCGCAGCCACTGCATCCACGAAATCGGGGTTTTCCGATAGGAACCCGTAGCCCGGATGGATCGCCTGCGCGCCAGTTTGCAGCGCAGCGGCAATGATCGCATCGCCGCGCAGATAGCTGTCCTTGGGCGCGGGACCACCAATGGCAACGGCCTCGTCGGCCATCGCGACATGGCGCGCCTCGGCGTCGGCTTGCGAATACACGGCGACCGTAGCCACGCCCATCGCGCGCGCGGTCTCGATCACGCGGCAGGCGATTTCACCGCGATTGGCGATCAGAATCTTGGAAAACATCCGGGCTCTCCCTGTGATAACGGCGGGGGCTCTGCCCCCGTGCCCCCGGGATATTTTCGTCAAGAGGAAGCATGCTTTTCTTCCTTTTGATCCAAACATCCCCGTTGGAGGCAAGAAAATTACATCCGAAACACGCCAAAGCGGGTCGGCTCGATCGGCGCGTTGAGGGCCGCTGACAGCGACAGGGCCAGCACATCACGCGAGTTGCGCGGGTCAATGATGCCGTCATCCCAGAGCCGCGCCGAAGCGTAGAGCGGGTGGGATTGGCGTTCAAACATCTCAATTGTGGGGCGTTTAAACTCAGCCTCTTCCTCGGGCGACCACGTGCCACCGCGCCGTTCGATTCCGTCGCGTTTGACGGTGGCGAGAACGCCCGCCGCTTGCGTGCCCCCCATCACCGAGATCCGCGAATTGGGCCAAGACCACAGGAAGCGAGGCGAGTAGGCGCGTCCGGCCATGCCGTAATTACCCGCGCCGAACGAGCCACCCACCAGCATGGTGATTTTGGGCACGTTGGTCGAGGCGACGGCAGTGACCATTTTTGCACCGTGGCGTGCGATGCCTTCGTTTTCGTATTTGCGACCGACCATGAAGCCTGTGATATTTTGCAAGAAAACTAGCGGGATATCGCGGCTGGAGCAGAGTTCGATGAAATGTGCGGCCTTTTGCGCGGCTTCGGAAAACAGCACGCCGTTATTGGCGATGATGCCGACAGGGCAGCCTTTGACATGGGCAAAACCGGTGACGATGGTCTCACCAAAGCGCGGTTTGAATTCATCAAAGCGCGAGCCGTCAACGAGCCGCGCGATCACCTCGCGGATGTCATAGGGCGTGCGCAGATCAGCGGGCACAACGCCAAGGATTTCCTCGGGGTCATAGGCGGGATCTTCGGGGCTTTGCCATTGCACGGTGGCGGGTTTCGCGCGGTTGAGATAGCCCACGGCGCGGCGCGCAAGGGCGAGTGCGTGGGCGTCATCTTCGGCCAGATAATCGGCCACGCCCGACAGGCGCGTGTGCACATCGCCGCCGCCCAGATCCTCGGCTGTGACGACCTCTCCCGTCGCGGCCTTGACCAGCGGCGGCCCGGCCAGAAAGATCGTGCCCTGATCCTTCACGATGATCGTTACATCCGACATCGCGGGCACATAGGCCCCGCCCGCCGTGCACGACCCCATCACCACCGCGATCTGGGCTATCCCTTTGGCCGACATCCGCGCCTGATTGTAAAAGATGCGCCCGAAGTGGTCGCGGTCGGGAAAGACCTCGTCCTGGTTGGGCAGGTTGGCGCCGCCGCTATCGACGAGATAGATGCAGGGCAGATGGTTTTCCTCGGCGATTTCTTGTGCGCGCAGGTGTTTCTTCACCGTCATCGGGTAATAGGTGCCGCCTTTGACGGTCGCGTCATTGGCCACGATCATCACGTCCTGGCCTTGCACCCGCCCGATCCCGGCGATCACGCCCGCGCAAGGGGCCGCATCGTCATAGAGCCCATGTGCCGCCGTTGCGCCGATTTCCAGAAACGGCGCGCCCGGGTCCAGCAGCCCCGCCACGCGTTCGCGCGGCGCCATCTTGCCCCGCGACAGGTGGCGTTCGAGCGCGTCGGCCCCGCCCCCCGCCGCTGCCCAATCGGCAGCTTCGCGGATCGTCGCGAGCGCCTCAAGATGGGCGGCGCGATTGGCCTGAAAGGCTTCGGATGCCGGCAAAGCTTGCGATGTCAGTTTCATTCCATGCTCCCCAGATCGCGCAGTTCCAGCGCGCGTTGTGCGGTCTTGTGCAGATAACAACTGCTGGCCATCACCGTGCGGATCGAGCCATCAGCCCAGACGCTATAAATCAGCCCGCAATCAGCATCGCGGAAGGAAATCCACGCGCGCTGTGCATCCAGCAGCTGATCAGCAAGCGGCGTGCCACCCTGCTTTAGCAGATCCGCGCGCGCACCCTTGTATTGCGCATTCAAAATGTCGTCCCAAACCTGCGCCTCGCCTTGCAGGCAGGCCGAAATCCCCAGCGTGGTGTCGCCACCGGGTTGGGATTGGCAGTCATTGGCGGCATCACCAATGCAGTCGGGATGGGTGTCGTTCGCGCCTGCGAAACAGGCGCGCACCATGGCGGGATCAACCGTCGGCTCTTGCGCGAAGGCGGGGCTGCCCAGCAGCGCAAGCAGCACTGTGATCATCAGATGTTTCATTGCGTCTTTCCCTCAATGTCGCCTGCATTACTGGAGCCAGTGCCCCGGGCCATGCAATATTGCGCGCCAATCCCGATGCAATCGCTCCGCTCGGGGCCTGCTTTGGCCTCCAGACAGGCCGCAATCACGTCAGAGTTACAATCAACCTGCAGCGTGTCAGCTCCCGCGGTCGCGGGGCAGATCATTAGCGCGGACAGCAGCGAACGCATCAGGGGTTTTCCATGATTGCGTGCCCGACCAGCATCCGGCAGATTTCCGAAGTGCCTGCGCCAGTTCTTATCCGATTGCCACCCCCCGATAGACCGTTTGGTTCGCGCGGGAGTTTTTACAACCGGCATGCGTTTCCAATCGGTTGCACCAAGTATCCCGTGCTGCGCGGTCGTGTGGCGGCTTGTCGCGGCAATGATCACATGAACTTGATCCACGTCAAAGTCTTGGGACCGCATGAGGTGCAGGTTCCGCGACGTGAGAGACAAGAGGAACTTCCCATGAAAAAAAGCATTCTGAGTATTGCGTTGCTGGCGGGCACGGCGATGACCGCAGCCCCGGCGCTGGCGCAACAGGCTGGTGACATAACCTTGGGCTTCGGCCTGCATCAGGTGGCGCCGAAATCCAACAACGGCACGCTGGCTGGTGGAGAGGTTAATATTGGCGATTCTACCCGCCCGACATTCACCGCCGAGTATTTCGTGCGCGACAATATCGGGATTGAGCTTCTCGCGGCCCTGCCCTTCAAGCACACGGTGAATATCAGTGGAATGGGCGACGTCGGCACGGTTAAGCATCTGCCACCGGTAATCTCGCTGCAATATCACTTCCCGACCAGTTCCAACTTCACACCCTTCGTGGGTGCGGGCCTGAACTACACGGCGTTTTTCAGCGAGAAGGCCACCGGTGCGCTGGCTGGCAGCACGCTGTCGCTGGATGATAGCTGGGGCTTGGCGCTGCATGCGGGCGTTGACTACAAGATCTCGGAGCATGGCGCGCTGCGCGCCGATATTCGCTGGATCGACATCAACAGCGACGTCACGCAGAACGGCACTAAGATCGGCAAAGTCGAGATTGATCCGGTGGTTGTGGGCTTCGCCTACGTCTACAAGTTCTGATAGCGGCGCAGATACTGCACCCTGTTTGAATGTTATTCTTTGAAGATCGGGGCGGCGCAGCGGCGCCGCCCTTTTGCAACGCCCAGCGCCGCCCGCTTGCGACCTGCTAACTAACGCGAGACGCGTGCGACGCATCAGAGCTTGTCCATAATCTCACGCCCGATCAGCATCCGGCGTATTTCCGAGGTGCCTGCGCCGATCTCCATCAGCTTGGCGTCGCGGAACAGGCGCGAGACGTTCGAATCACTCAAGAATCCAGCGCCACCAAGGGCTTGCACAGCCTGATGGGCCTGCACCATCGCCTGCTCGGACGCATAAAGTACCGTCGCGGCGGCATCCTGACGCGTTACCTGACCACGATCACAGGCTTTGGCGACCTCGTAAGTGTAGGCGCGCGCGGTGTTGGTCGCGACATACATATCGGCGACCTTGGCCTGCATCAGCTGGAAATTCCCGATCGGCTGGCCGAATTGCTCGCGCTCTTTGCAGTAAGGAACGACCTCATCGAGACAGGCCATCATGATGCCCGTGCCGATACCCGACAGCACCACGCGTTCGTAATCCAGCCCGCCCATCAGCACGCGCACGCCGCGCCCCTCTTCGCCCAGCACGTTTTCGAACGGCACTTCGCATTTGTCAAAGAACAGTTGCGCGGTGTTGGATCCGCGCATCCCAAGCTTGTCGAAATGGGGCGAGGTGGAAAACCCTTTGAAGGACTTTTCGACGATAAACGCGGTGATCCCGCGCGAGCCTGCCTCGGGGTCAGTTTTGGCATAGACGACCAGCGTATCGGCGTCCGGCCCGTTGGTGATCCAGTATTTATGACCATTGAGCACGTAATACCCGTCGCGCTTTTCCGCCCGCAGTTTCATGCCCACCACGTCAGAGCCAGCGCCGGATTCACTCATCGCAAGCGCACCGATTTTGGCCCCCGAGATCAGGTCGGGAAGGTATTTCTTCTTTTGCGCCTCAGAGCCGTTGATCTTGAGCTGGTTGACGCAAAGGTTGGAATGCGCCCCGTAGCTTAGTGCGATACTGGCAGAGGCGCGCGCGATTTCCTCGGTCGCGACGACATGGGCGAGATAGCCCATACCCGCCCCGCCGTATTCCTCGGAGACCGTAATGCCCAGCAGGCCCAGCTCGCCCATCTCAGGCCACAACTCATTGGGAAAGGCGTTATCCAGATCGGTTTTCGCCGCGATCGGTGCGATCCGCTCAGACGCCCAGCGCCGAACCATCTCGCGCAGCGCGCCGATATCCTCGCCCAAATCGAATTCCATGGAACCTGCGAACATCGGCTTTCCTCCCGTTTATTGAACGCTTGTTCATTTAAGCGCGCACAGTGAGTCGCGTCAAGAGGGAGCGCGCGGGGGATACCTAAACAAACACCTCGATCTTGGGAGACAATCCGCCCTTACAGCGCTCCGGTTCCGCGCAGCCTGATCAGCCGCGCGGGCACACCGCCATAAATTCCGAACGGCTCCGTCGATTTACTCACAACCGAGCCAGCGCCGATCACACACCCTTTGGCAAGGCGCACATCATCAAGGATCGTGCAATTTGCACCGATCCAGACATCATCCTCAATCACGATCCCCTTGCTGCATGACTTTTGTTTGAAAATTGGCTTCGTGCGATCATCCACGCCATGATTTGACGGTATAATGACGGTCTGCGCGGCAATGCGAACGCCATTTCCGATCTTCAACCCACCTTAACCATATAGAATTGAATAAGGGTTCAGACTACAATCATCCCCGACTTCAATGAATCCGCCGGCGGGATCCAGCACCGCTCCCGCGCGTAACCTGCAGCGCGCGCCAAGCGCAATCGTGCCGCCATTCTTCAGAACGAACCGCGCCCCTCTCTCTACTCGCGGGTCTGCGCCAATCCGAATATTTCCGCGTCCGATCAACATGAGCCAAGCGGCACGCAAACCACGAGTTGTCATCTTCATTGCGCTGATCCTCCATTTCAATCCGGGCTCGAATATCTGCCAGAAACAGGAACATACAAGCGCGCACCAGTCAGTGCACGTTTCCACTCGTTCGCATATGACAAATGCTAGACAGGAACCGGGCTGCGCGATCGCCGCTGAAGCGCTTACCTAAAACGATGCTGGAAAGCTTACTTTGGATGGTTCACATATAGTGTGTGAGGCAGAGCGAGAGAGCCACAAAGCATGACGCAACAGCCAATTGTGATTATCGGTGCGGGCGTGATTGGCGTGATGAGCGCGCAGGCGCTGGCCGCGCGAGGTCAGCGCGTGATCGTGCTTGATCGCGAACCGGGATCGGCGCAGGTTTGTTCGCGCGCCAATGCCGGGATCATCGCGGTGGGCCATGCGCAGGCTTGGGCGGGGCCGGAGGCGATCTTGACGCTGATACGCGCGATGGCGGGGCGCGAACCCGGGGTACGGGTCACGCGGCTTAGCGACCCTGCGCTGTGGCGCTGGGGGCTAGCGTTTTTGCGCAATTGCACCCGCGCGCGTCATGACGCGAACACCGACCGTCTGGCGCGACTGTCCTATTTCAGCCGCGAAACCCTGCGCGCGGTTGCGCAGGATCTGGGGCTGGAGGATTTGCTGCGCCACGATGGCGGGCTTTATCTGTATGGCGATGCCGAGGAACTGGCCCGTGCCGCAGGCGCGCATGGGGCGCAACAGATGGATGCGCTGGATCGCGCCGCCCTATTTGATCGCGAAGGCGCGCTGGCGCAGGCCGAGGACCGTTTCGCTGGCGGGCTGTTCTCGGCGCGCGACAGCGTGGGGGATTGCCATGTGTTCACCAATAATGCGGCGCAAGAGCTGACAGCGCGCGGATCGGTCGAATTCCGCTATGACAGCGAGGTTAGTGGGTTTGACACCGACAACGGGCATATCCGCGCCGTACGCCTTGGCGATAAAGGGATTGAGGCGGCGCACGTCTTGCTCGCCACTGGCCTTGAGACCGCCGATCTGACGCGCCCCTTGGGATTTGCGCCGCTGATCTATCCGGTAAAGGGCTATTCGGGCACATGGGCGCTGCGCGATCCCGCGCGCCTGCCCGCCCTCCCCTATATCGACGAAGCCGCGCATCTGGCGGTGGCGGTTTATGGCGGACAGTTGCGCGTCACGGCGTTCGCAGAATTTGCCGGGCGAGACCGATCCTTGCCGCCCGAGCGCATCGCCGTCCTGAAAGATTATGTGACGCGCAATTTCGGCAGCGCGATCGATCTGGATCGCGCAACCTTCTGGGCTGGGCTGCGCCCAACCACCCCCGCAGGCGCGCCCTATCTGGGACAGGTGCGCAGCTATGACAATTTGTGGATCAATGCAGGCCATGGCACGCTGGGCTGGACGACTTCGGCGGGCTGTGGGGCGCTGATGGCGCAGGCGATGACAGGCGGCGCGCCCAAATTGCGCAATGTCTCGGCACGCGCGCGCTGGCTGGACCCGATTTAGGAGGCGATATGAGCAAGATGATTACCTATGAGGCCGCCGCGCGCCTCGATTGGCCCGGCGCAGTCGAGGCCCTGCGCTTTGGTCACACGCTGCCACGCGCGCAGGTCGGCGATATGTTTCTGGGGCCAGCGCAAGCCACGCTGCTCAGTCGGGGGGCCTATATCGAGGGGCTGGGCTATGGCGTGAAATCCTTTACGGTCTGTGATGGCAACCCAGCGCAAGGCCTGCCCACGGTGCAAGGCGCGATGCTGGTCTTTCGCCCCCACACGGGCGAGCTATCGGCGATCATCGAAAGCCGCCTTGTAACGGAATTCAAAACGGCGGCGGATTCGGTGTTGGGCGCGAAGCTGCTGGCACGCCCTGACAGTAAGCGGTTGCTGATTATCGGCGGCGGCACCGTCGCGCGCAGCCTGATTGCGGCCTATGCCGCACTGTTTCCACGGCTGGCTGAGATCGCGATCTGGACACGCCGCCCCGAGCAGGCCAAGGCGCTAGCCGCTGGCCCCGCGCCCGACGGCGTCACCCTGCACGCCGCGCCCGATCTGGAACGCGCCGTGGCGCACGCCGATATCATAACCAGCGCGACGATGGCGCGCGAGCCGATCTTGCATGGCGCTTGGGTGCGTCCGGGCACCCATGTCGATCTGATCGGTGCCTATAAGGCCGATATGCGCGAGGGCGATGATACGCTGATGTCGCGCGCGCGCCTGTTTGTGGATAGTCGCGAAACCACGCTGGGCCATATTGGCGAGTTGATGATCCCGATTGCGGCGGGTGTAATTACGCCAGACGCGGTGCAGGGCGATCTTTACGATCTGGTGGGCGGCGCGCCGGGGCGGCAAAGCGCCGAGGAGATCACGCTGTTCAAGAATGGCGGGGGCGCGCATCTCGATCTGATGATGGCGCGCTATATCGTGTCGCGCGCGGGTTAGCGGGTCACCTCATCGCGGATGATGCGCGCGATCTGGGCGGCGTCAGCTTCGCTAAATGTCAGCGGCAGGCGCAGATCCAGCAGCGTGGCAAGCACCGCATCGGTCTTGGGCATATCTTGCGCCTGTGCGTAACGCCATGAATCGTGGCGCGAAGTAAATCCCGCAGGCTCGCCCGCGCCAAACCATTTCAACTCGACCCCGCGCGCGCCGCACCGCGCGACGAGATCCATCATCTTCGCGCTGTCCCGCCCCGGCAGGCGGAACTGAAAGGACGAGCCGACATAGGACTCCGCCTGTGCACGCGCGCTCAGCGCAACACCGGGCGCGCCCGTCAGCGCCGCCTCCATCGCGCGATACAGCACGTTCCAGCGTTTCACCCGTTCCGGCAGATCACCCAGCTGCGGACGCAAGATCGCGGCGCGTAGATTATCCATCCGCCCCGAGACATTGGGCGTGTCGTATTTCAGCGCCTCGAAGACCTCGGGCGCAGGGGCGGCTAGGTGGCGGGGATACATCATGTAACTGCCCGACAGCAGGATCATCCGCGCCGCCAGCTCGGGATCATCCGAAACGATCAGACCACCCTCGCCCGAGTTGATATGTTTATAGGTTTGCGTCGAATAGCACCCGATTACGCCATGCCGCCCCGAGGGCACGCCCGCCCATTCCGCCCCCATCGTGTGGGCGCAATCCTCGATCACGCGCAGATCATGGGCGCGCGCGATTTCCATCAAGGCGTCCATATCACAAAGATGCCCGCGCATATGGCTAAGCATCAACACGCGCGCGCCCGATGCCTTGGCCTTGGCTGCCAGATCCGCGAACTCGATGGTTAGGTTTTCGCAGGTCTCGACAAACACCGGACGCGCGCCAAGTGCGGCGATCGCGCCGGGCACCGGGGCCAGCGTGAAAGCGTTGGTCAAAACCGGCTCATCAGGCGCGACACCGAGCGCGCGCAACGCACAGCCCAAGGCATAGCCACCCGAGGCCACCGCGAGGCAATATTTCGCGCCCGTAAAAGTGGCAAATTCCTGCTCCAGCAGCGCCACCTCGCCCGCCTCATCCGGCGCGGTGTTATAGCGATGCAGCCGCCCCGAGCGCATGATCGCAACGGCGGCTGCAATCGCGTCCTCAGGGATCGGCTCTTGCTGGGTAAAATTGCCCTCGAAACGCTCGCTCATCGTTTACCCCCTGCGCAGCCGCGCGAACCAGATCAACGCGACCAACAAAATAGCTGAGGCCATGTAAAAGGCCATATCAGGCGTGCGGATGATCGCGCCCTCGGCCTGAAATATCCCGAAAATCTGCGTGAAGAACAACGTTCCAAACAGCATCGCAAGGTTCATCACAGCCGATATCCCGCCCTGCAACGCGCCCTGCTCATCCTCGGGCACAACGCGCGACATCAGCGAGGTCAGCATCGGTTGAACCAGCCCCTCGATACCCGTCACACAAAGCACGATCAACACCATCACAAGGCTGGAAGACAGCGCTAGCGCGATCAGTAACACTACGCCCAGACACAGCCCCGCAAAGACGACCTTCGCCTCACCGAAACGACGTGCCAACGGGCCAGACAGGCCGCCCTGAAAGGCCGCCGCGACCACCCCGTAAGCGGCCAGCGTCAGCCCGACGATGCCCTCGGTCCACCCAAATTTCGCCATTCCCCAGAACGGCCAGATCGCGGGATAGATCGCCGAGGCAAACAGATACACCCCCATCACGCCCGCCATCGGCAAGACGCCGGGATAGCGGGCAAAAACCTTGAGCGTGCCAAACGGATTGCAGGCGCGCCAGTTCAGCGGGCGGCGACGTTCCGGCGGCAGGCTTTCCGGCAGCACGAACAGCCCATAAATCAGATTGAGCCCCGAAATCGCGGCGGCGACAAAGAACGGCACACGCGGCCCCAGTTCGCCCAGCAATCCGCCCAAAGCCGGGCCAAGAATGAACCCCAATCCAAACGCAGCCCCCATCAAACCAAAGGCGCGGGCGCGATCCTGCGGCGCGCTCACATCGGCCAGATAGGCGTTGGCGATGACATAAGACGCGCCGCACACCCCCGCAATCGCGCGCCCGACAAACAGCCAGAGCAAGGTCGGCGCGAAGGCGTGAAACAGGTAATCCACCCCCAACCCGCCAATCGCCAGCAACAGCAGCGGGCGGCGACCGAAGCGGTCCGAGAGGTTGCCCATCAACGGCGCAAAGGCAAATTGCGCAAGGCTGAAGACGGCAAACATAGCACCGCCGATTTTACTAGCCTGGGCCAGATCAAGATGGCCCACCTGTTCAATCAGTGAGGGCAACACCGGAATGATCAGCCCAAAGCCCACCATGTCCAGAAACACCACGATCAGAACGAAAAGCGTAGCGTGACCCTGCCCAGCCGTATCAGTGCCGCCTGAAAGGATTTCGCGGGCCATGAGATCTCCGTGTTTTCAACAGGGCGCCAAGCTGAGCCGCGCGCGCGCGCCTGTCAAGACGCGCCGATTTTCAGTGACGCGGGTTAGCTCAATCGCCCAACATCTGCGCGACCAACGCGGGCAGAGTGTCGTAATGATCGAGCAGGGCCTCGGGGGACAGGCGTTCAATCGCGCGCCCCTCGGGGCCGAAAGTGACCAGAATACACGGCACACCCGCCGCCCGCGCGGTGTCACGATCGGTGCTGGTATCACCCACCAACAGCGAGCGGTTCAACGCACCACCCGATTGGCTTACCGCCGCAAGGTAGGGGTCAGGCGCGGGCTTGCGCACGGGCAACGTATCGGCACCAATCAGCGCATCAAACAGGTTCGCAATGTTTAGTCGCGCCACCAGATCGCGCGCCAACCCTTCGGGTTTATTGGTGCAGATCGCCGTGGCAAAGCCCTGCCCTCGCAAGGTTTTCACCGCCTCCACAGCGCCGGGGTAAAGCTGCGTGTGGCGGTCGATATTGGCCCCGTAATGCGCTAGCAGTGGTTGATAATCGGTCTCGATGCGCGCCTCGACCTCGGCCCGCTCTAGACCCAGACGCTCATAGCCCGCCTTTAACATTGCGCGCCCGCCATGAAACGCAATCAGCGCATCGTCACCCGCGTCCAGCACGCCGCGATGCCCGCGCGCGACAAAACACGCATTGGCTGCCGCGATCAAATCGCCCGACGTATCGGCCAGCGTGCCATCCAGATCAAACACCACCGTGCGCATTTTGCCCCCAATCTTCGTAACACCGCGAAAGGAAGCGTGAAGTGACAGCCCTTGCGGCAAGGTTCGCAATGGGTAAAACGGGGGCGAGCAGAAGAAAAGGCACGTTTCATGGCAATTGCGCTGATCACCCTCGCGGCGGGGCAAGGCACCCGTATGATGTCTGAGCTCCCGAAGGTGCTCCATCAGATCGGGCGCGCACCGCTGCTGGCGCATGCGCTGGCCAGCGCGCGCAGCTTGGAACCCGCGCGCATCATCGTGGTGGCCGGGCATGGCGCGGATCAGGTGGGCAAGGCTGCGGCCAAGATCGCCCCCGAAGCCGAGATCGTGCTGCAAGAGGAACAGCTTGGCACGGGCCATGCCGTCGCCCAAGCCATGCCCGCGCTGGAGGGGTTTGAGGGGCGCGTGATTGTGCTGTATGGCGACACGCCGTTTATCGCCCCCGAGACGCTGGAACAGATGGCGGCAAGTGACGCAGCCGTCACCGTGCTGGGCTTTGAGGCAGCCGATCCGGGGCGCTACGGGCGGCTGGTGACGCAAGGCGCGATGCTGGAACGGATCGTAGAATTCAAGGATGCGACGGATGAGGAGCGCGCGATAACGCTTTGCAATTCTGGCGTTATTGCTTGTGACGCTGCGCTGTTGGGCACGTTTGTCAGCGGTCTGTCCAATGACAATGCGGCGGGCGAATATTACCTCACCGATATTGTGGCCGCCGCGCGCGCCCAAGGGCTGACGGCGCAGGTCGTGACCTGTGACGAGGCCGAGACGCTGGGCATCAACACCCGCACCGAACTCGCCAGCGCCGAGGCGCAATTCCAAACCCGCGCTCGCGCGCAAGCACTTGAAAACGGCGTCACGATGGTCGACCCGCAGACGGTTTATTTCGCGCTCGATACCTATTTGGGCAGCGATGTGGTGATCGGCCCGAACGTGGTGTTCGGCCCCGATGTGACTGTTGAAAGCGGCGCCCAAATCGAGGCGTTTTGCCATCTTGAGGGCTGCCATATCTCACGCGGGGCCACCGTCGGCCCCTTCGCCCGCCTGCGCCCCGGCGCGGAACTGGCCGAGGATGTGCATATCGGCAATTTCGTCGAGGTGAAGAACTCGGTGCTCGCCGAAGGGGTCAAGGTCGGCCACCTCACCTATCTGGGCGACGCAGACATAGGCGCGCATACCAACATTGGTGCAGGCACAATCACCTGCAATTATGATGGAGTGATGAAGCATCGCACGACGATTGGCACGCAGGCGTTCATCGGGTCGGACACGATGCTGGTGGCCCCGGTCACGGTGGGTGACGGCGCGCTAACGGGGTCTGGCTCGGTCATCACCGAGGACGTGCCTGCCGATGCGATCGCACTAGGTCGCGCCAAGCAAGTTAATCGAAACGGATTAGCCGGAAAACTTTTTGCCAAGCTGCGCGCGGAAAAAGCCCGCATGAAGAAAGGCTCGTAAATGTGTGGAATCGTAGGCGTTCTTGGCACTCATGAGGTTGCCCCGCTGCTGGTGGAAAGCCTTAAACGGCTGGAATATCGCGGCTATGACAGTGCGGGCATCGCAACCGTTAACGCGGGCAAGCTGGATCGCCGCCGCGCGGTCGGCAAGCTGGTGAACCTGTCCGACCTGCTGGTGCATGAACCACTGGCGGGCAAATCGGGCATCGGCCACACCCGCTGGGCCACCCATGGCGCGGCCAACGCAACCAACGCCCACCCCCATCGCTCGGGGCCAGTCGCGGTCGTGCATAACGGCATCATCGAGAATTACCGCGCGCTGCGCGAAGAACTGGCGCAGGCAGGCATCTTGCCCGAAACGCAAACCGACACCGAGACCGTGGCCCAATTGACGCGGATGTTCATGGAGCGCGGAATGGCCCCGCGCGAGGCCGCGATAGCCACGCTGGGCAAGCTCGAAGGGGCGTTTGCGCTGCTCTGGTTGTTTGACGGCGAGGACGATCTGATGATCGCCGCGCGCAAGGGCAGCCCGCTGGCAATTGGCCATGGCGATGGCGAGATGTATGTCGGCTCGGATGCGATTGCGCTGGCGCCAATGACCGACCGGATCACCTATCTCGAAGAGGGCGATTACGCGATCATCACCCGTGCCGGTGCCGAGATTTTCGATCACGCAGGTCGGCGCGCCAATCGCGATGAGCAGCGCATTGATCTGGGTCAGGCGCAGGTCGAAAAGGCGGGTTACAAGCATTTCATGGGTAAGGAAATTGCCGAGCAGCCCGTGGTGATAGCTGACGCTTTACGACATTATCTGCCCCAAACCGGGCTGAATCTGCCCGAGGAATTGGACTTTACCAACATTGATCGGATTACGCTGGTTGCCTGCGGCACGGCGTTTTACGCCTGCTCTGTGGCGAAATACTGGTTTGAGGAATTCGCGCGTATCCCCGTTGAAATCGATGTCGCCTCGGAATTTCGTTATCGTGAACCGCCGCTATCTTCGCGCAGCCTAGCGATTTTCGTCAGCCAGTCGGGCGAGACCGCCGATACGCTGGCCGCCTTGCGCTATTGTCAGGGAAAGGTCGCCAAGACCGTCGCCGTGGTGAATGTAGCGACCTCGTCCATCGCGCGTGAATGCGACATTGCGCTTCCGATCATGGCAGGCGTCGAGGTCGGCGTTGCCTCAACCAAGGCGTTCACCGCGCAGCTTGTCGTGCTGGCGGTGATGGCGCTCAAGGCGGGGCGGGATCGCGATGAATTGGACGGCCCGACGCTGGGCGCCCATGCCGACACGCTTCGCGCGCTGCCGGGCCTGATGAACACCGCGCTTGCGCTATCCGAGCCGATCGCAAAGCTCGCCGAAAGCCTTGCCGAAGCGCAGGACATTTTGTTCCTCGGGCGTGGGCCGATGTATCCGCTCGCCTTGGAAGGCGCGCTGAAACTTAAGGAAATCAGCTATATACATGCCGAAGGCTATGCGAGCGGAGAGCTGAAACACGGCCCCATCGCGCTGATCGATCGCATGGTTCCGGTGATCGTGATGGCGCCGTTTGATCGACTGTTCGACAAGACGGTGTCGAACATGCAAGAGGTGATGGCGCGTCACGGGATGGTTCTGCTTGCGTCAGATTCCAAGGGGCTTGCAGCGGCGGGAGATGGCACATGGGCGCAACTGCAACTTCCTGAAATCGCAGAACCTTTCGCACCGATCCTGTATGCAATCCCGGCCCAGTTATTAGCGTATCATACGGCAGTCGCGAAAGGAACGGATGTGGATCAACCGCGCAATCTGGCAAAATCGGTGACGGTCGAATGAGCAGGAAACGCGGCAAGCGGGGGATCGCGCGCCCCCGCGCAGAGGATTTCGCGCCGATAGCGCCTGAAGAAGAGGCCCGCCTGCGCGCCGAGGCCGAGGCCTATGCCGCGTCGAATGCCGAATATGAAAGCTTTGCCGAAGCCGATGAGGATAGCGCTCCGCTTGGCCCGCCGCCCACGCTTGAGGATGCGCTCTTTGCGTTGGAAAGCTGGCAAGACGCAGGAAAAGCAGCGGAAATGGCGGCCTATCATAAGGCCGTGCGGCGCTATCTCGGCGTTTCGACCCCCGCGATTGACGATATGGTCACGCTATGGCGCGCGCAACTGGATGTGCCTGCACGGGTCGATCTGGCGCGCGGATTATGGGACAGCGACATCCACGAGGCGCGCATTGCGGCGGCGAAATTGCTGGTGCAAGCGAGGCTGCGCCCCGATCAGGCAGCGTGGGATTTAATCGCGTCTTGGGTTGAACAACTCGACGCGTGGGCGATTGCCGATACCGTCTGCAAAGCGGGTGAGAAACGGGTCGTTGCCGATCCGACGCGGTTGGATCAGGTCGAAACCTGGACCCAAAGCGATCAGATGTGGACGCGTCGCGCCGCCTTTGTGATCACGCTGCCTTGGACCAAGCAGCGCAACCCCAAGCCCGACGATCTGGCCATACGCGAGCGCGTCTTGGGCTGGGCCGAGGCGCTGGCAGAGGACCGCGACTGGTTCATTCAAAAAGTGATCGCGTGGTGGCTGCGCGAGCTATCCAAAAAAGACCCCGAGCGGGTGCAGGCATGGCTGGAGACTTCTGGCGAGAAGCTCAAAAAATTCGCGCGCAAAGAGGCTGCCAAATATCTATAATTGCGTCAGAACTGGTCTTAGGCGACGCAGGTCGCGCTATGTTTGCCAGCGGCCCAATCGCGCACCGCGTCCCCAAACGCCTCAAATAGCGGGCGCGAAACCGGATCATCCGCCGCCTGCCATTCCGGATGCCATTGCACCGACATCGTGAAGCCGGGCGCGCCGCGCACCCAGATCGCCTCCGGGGTGCCGTCTTTGGCGCGCCCCTCAACAACGATACGCGCGCCGGGCTGGCAAATCCCCTGCCCGTGCAGCGTGTTGGTTACGACCTCGTCGGCACCGAAAAGCTGCGCGAATTTTCCGCCCGGTTCCAGTATCACCTTGTGGCGATTGGAAAACCCATGCGCCAGATCTCCCTCGGGGGGCATGCGGTGGTTCATCCGGCCCGGCAATTCTCGGATCTCAGGATAAAGCGTGCCGCCCATCGCCACGTTCACCTCTTGGAAGCCCCGACAAATGCCAAAGAATGGTTGACCGGTTTGCACGCAATGGCGCACCAACGGCAGGGTGATCGCATCGCGGGCTTGATCGAATGTGCCGTGCTTTTCCGTCGCTTCCTGCCCATATTCGGACGGGTGCACATTGGGGCGCCCGCCGGTCAGCAGGAACCCGTCACAGACTTCACATAGCTCAGTGATCGAGAAATAGGCCGGATCAGCGGGGATCAAAAGCGGAATACAATCAGAGACTTCGCTGATGGCTTGCGAGTTTAGCTGCCCACCCTCATGGACAGGGTAGCGATCCCCGACAAGGCCACGGTTTCCGATAATGCCAACAACAGGTCTGGTCATGTAGCCCCCTTTTCGTCCCAAGCTAGGGGCAGGCGCCCACCGAGAAAAGGCGAAAAATGCGCAAGGGGCTGTGCATAGGGTCGCAACCGGGGCCGGACGCGCCTTTTTAGGCCGCTAGATCGTGACGCAAGATCGCCGCCTCGGAGGATTTCAGCGCGCGGCGCGCATAAGCCCCGTAGCTGAGCGGATTTTCCGCGACGTCGGGGACGATATCGCACAGACCGGCACGTTGCTCGGGGGCGATCATCTCAAGCGCGGTTGAGGCCGGATGGAAGCTTTCGGTTTCCAGCCCGTTGGCCCAAAGCACCTCATGGCGGCCCAGCAAAAGGTGGGTGTAATGCAGCTCTGGCATGCCGCCTTCAAAGCGGATCGAGCGGCCATTCACCAGATCGCAGGCGCGCACCAGAACCTCATCCTCGGCAAATAACGCGCGCGCGGACGGGCCGCGCAGCAACATCCGATGCTGTGGCGACACCAGCAAATCGGCATCGGGGCGTTCCAACCCCAGCGCGCCACCCGCAATACGCACCGGGCGCAAATGGGGCATCGCATGCAGCCGCGCGCCCGAGATCCGCCTCTGACCGATCCAGCGGATCGCTTGGGGGCCGTCATCGCGCGTGGCCACGCGGTCGCCGGGGCGTAGGGCCTCGACTGGACGGCGACCATCAGGGGTGTTGATGAGAGTACCGGGCGTAAAACAAATCACACCAGCCGGACCGCTACGCGCCGATTTCGGGCGCAAATCCAGCGCACGGTCCACCACCCACAAATCGCTGTCAGCTGGCGGGATGCGCCCTGAAAACATCAGCAAACGCGCGCCCGTATCTGGCAATTCAATCAACGTCACGACATAGGCGTGATAGCCATCGGTGACGGTAAAGCTTTGATTTGGGCTGTCTTCATCGGGGATATCAAGCGGCGTACGCCGCGAACCCACCGCATCACCCAACAAGCGGCGCACCACTTTGGCGGCCCGCGCGCGCCGGGCATCATCGCCCAAAGCATCGCGCAAAATCAGCAAATCATTGGGGCCATCAACGCGCAGCGCCTCGCCGGTCCAGCGCCATGTTGCCCCTACCGTCACAATATCTGGCGCAGGCGACGGCGTGCCGTCGATATCTGTTTGCGCCCATGAAATGACGAACGTGCCTTGATAGCGCGCCTTGTTCATCTGCCTCATCTCGTCCAGCGGGGCCTGTTTTTCGGCCCTCATTTTACTGCTTCAAGAAAGCTAACAGATCGGAATCGCGAAAGAAATAGTTTTCATGACGTATAGGTAAGGTTCAACTCAGAATTGCACTCTTGTCCGCAGATCCCTTGTCCACGCGGTCCAATCCCGAATCCGACAATGAGCGCGAGCTTCACTGAAACTTGCGCATGAGTGACCTTGTCTCCCCACCTCAGCGTCCAGATTTAGGGTAGAAGTTCGCAATCTGTGGAGAGCTGACATGCGCTGGTTAAGACGTCGATCAGGGCAGCAGCAAAACGCATACTCTATTGGCCCTGCGCCACGGAACCGGGAAGGAAACCCAATGACGAAACTAACGCGAATTTTCGCAGCCAGCGCCTTGGTGCTTGCCGCGGCCACTCCGGTTCTGGCGCAAGATGGCGCGCCCGGCGCAATGATGGCGAGCCCAAGCAGTGGTGGGCAAAACGGGGCGGATCCGGCCTATTTCATGCCCGCCGATCCGCATCTGAGTACGTTTGATCAGGCACGCGTGCAGCAAATCTCGGGAACAACGCGTGATCTGAGCGATCTTGGCTACGTCAAAGTGGCCGCCCTTGAGAACGCGCTGATCCATCCGTTCGATGCAACCACCCGCGCGCGGCTGGTGACACAATCGCTGAACAGTGCGATCTAAACGGATCGGTCAAAAAGCGGCCCGCCGAAACGGGCCGCCCATGCCTTACTTGCGTGATGATTTCATCATCCACAGCTCTTTTTCGTGCCATTCAAGACGGTCGGTCAGCATCCCGGCAGACACTTCATCGCCCGCCTCCTGCGCTGTGGTGATCGCATCGCGCAACGTGTCAGCCAAGGCGCTATGAGCCGTGATCAGTGCATCCACCATTGCCTCGGCGGATTGCGCAGCAGACGGCGTGTCACCGGTCAACGCCATCAGTTCGCTTAACGAACCCGGCGCATAGGCTCCAAGGCAGCGGATGCGTTCGGCGATCTCGTCCAGCGCGGCCCAGAGGTTCTGATACTGCTCTTCAAACAGCATATGCAGCTGGCGAAATTGCGGGCCTTCGACGTTCCAGTGATACCCGTGGGTCTGGACATACAGGCCGAAGGTCTCGCCCAAAACATGGGTCAGGCTGTCGATATTGGATTGCTGGCTCATCGGAATTTCCTTCGTGTTTCAGGGTCGCAGAGCTATCCCCCGCACATAAGTGCCGGGGCGCATATTTCAAAGTTGACGGGTCGAGAAATACCAATCCACCGTTTCAAACCCCTCATCCGCACGCGCCAGCGCGGCTTCGGGTGTGGCGGGCGTCGGCACGATCACCGGCTGACCGGGTTTCCAGTTTTCCGGCATCGCGCATTTGTTCTCATCGGCGGTTTGCAGCGCCACCAGCAGACGGTGGATTTCGTCAATCGAGCGGCCCGCAACCATCGGGTAATAGATCATCGCGCGCAGCACGCCTTGGGGATCGATGATAAAGGTCGCACGCACCGCCGAGGTGTCAGACGCGCCGGGCTGGATCATCCCGTAATTGCGCGCCACCGTCATCGACAGGTCCGCAATAATCGGGAATTTGATCTCGGTGCCGAATTTTTCCTTGATGTTGAGCATCCAGGCGATGTGCGAATAATGGCTGTCAATCGACAGCCCCAGCAGCGCGGTGTTGCGGGCGCTGAAATCGTCCTGTTTCTTGGCAAATGCGATGAATTCGGTGGTGCAAACGGGGGTAAAATCAGCCGGGTGCGAGAACAGGATCAGCCATTGGCCCTTATAGGCGTCCAGCGTTTGCTGGCCATGCGTGCTGGGCGCGTCAAAGCTGGGCGCCGGGGCGTTAAGTTGGGGCATCTGCGGGGCTTGGATCGTGTCGGTCATTTGTCTCTCCGTTCAGTTCTTGGTTGCGATGAAACAGATTTAGCGACTGGTCATTGATAAATGAAATTGATTATAAATATCGCAGTTATCGAGTGAGTGAATATGAATCCCACCATCACCCTGCGCCAGATGCGCTTTCTGACCGCGATCGCCGATACGCTAAATTTCTCGCGCGCCGCCGAGATTTGCTTTGTGACACAGCCCACGCTGAGCACCGGCTTGCGCGAGTTAGAGGAGCGTCTTGGCGTGCAACTGGCCGAGCGCACGAAACGCTCGGTCATTCTGACGCCGGTCGGGGTGGAGATTGCGCAGCGCGCCCGCGCCGTTTTGCTGGCCACGCAAGAGATTGAGGAACTCGCCGCCGCGCAATCCTTGCCCGAGGGGGGTGAGTTGCGACTGGGCACGATTCCGACCATCGGGCCGTTCCTGATCCCGCGCGCCCTGCCCGACATTCGCGCGCGCTTTCCCGATCTGCGCCTGCTGCTGCGCGAGGAGATGACCGAAAGCCTGATCGCGGGTCTCGGCGCGGGGCGGCTCGATCTGATCCTGTTCGCCCTGCCCTTTGAGGCGCAGGGGATCGAGGTGATGGAGCTGTTTGAGGATGGCTATCATCTGGCCGCGCCGCCGGGCAGTTTGGGCAGCGATCCGGTGCGCGGCGATCAGCTAGAGGGGGCAAAACTGATGCTGCTGGAAAAGGGCCATTGCCTGCAACGCCACGCGCTGTCTGCTTTTCCAGATCGCGATATTGCCCAAGATGACAGCTTTTCCGCGACCTCGCTGACCACCTTGATTTCGATGGTCAGCGAGGGGTTGGGGATTACGCTATTGCCCGATCTGGCGTTGAATGCGGGCGTGGCACGCGGGCAAGATCTGGCGATTGCGCCGCTGCCCGACGCCTGCCCGCGCCGGGTGGTGCTGGGCTGGCGCACCAGCACCGCGCGCGCGCCGTTGTTCAAAGCCTTGGGGCAGATCCTGATCGACACCCATCAGCGCATGAAAGCTGGGGGCTGACCTAGCGCGCCCGGATTGCTTGCGAATAGCTTAGGCCGGGATGTTCGCCTTGCGCATTGGCCATAATCAACGCGTTTGTGCGCCGCTCATCGACGCTGCCCTGCCCGCCCAATACGCCCAGTGCATCAAGGTATTCCGGCAACCGCCCCGACATCACCAACCGCCAGTTCACCGGCAGATCCGATTTCAGGCTCAGCGCCAGCCGGTAAACGGCAGTGGTGCAGTTCGCGCTGATCGTGTTGTAGAATTCCGGCTTCTTTTCAAGGCGCTGCGCAAGCGAGACATAGGACATGAACATCTCGCGGCGCTGCTTGGGCGTCAGATTGACGGGATAAAGGCGCACCTCTTCATGGCGAACATCGGTGCGCAGCCGCACGATATCTTGTTCGGTCGCGCCGATCAGCACCAGTTCGAACTGGCGAAAGAAACCGCCGACCTCGTTGAACTTTTCGCCCTCTTCGCGCCGGATCTCGACCGAATAGACGACGTGCTCACCATCATCAAAGCCGAAACTGACCAGAAGATGCGCGATATCGGGATTGTCCCAGACCGAGGTGATCATTTCGAGGCTGGCAAGCTGGTCAAGATTATAGGTTTTGGTGATCCAGCGCTGCGTGGCGTCGGTTTTGCTGTGCCAGTCGAAGTCGCGAATGTTGGACAGGGTGACGCGGTTGCCCTCGACCTGCGCCGTGACCCCGCGCGAGACCTCGGCAGCCCAGTCGCGATTATCGCGCGGCGTGATGGTTTGATACCAACCGCCCACAATCAGCGCGCCTGCTGCCAGCACCAGCCAGCCAAGACGCCGCCGATTATAGCGCGCGACAAAGGCCCCAAGGGCGGTCAGCGCCAACACCGCCAGCGCAGCGATACGCACGCCGCCCGCCAGATGCAACCACAGCGCGGTGGCCGACCATGCGGCCCCGCCAATCACGAGCAGCGCGAAAAGCGCATGGAAAAAGAAACGGGTAAAACGTTTAAAACGAGCCATCGGTCAAATTCCCTCTAAGGGTGGCGGGGGCCACGCGCAGCGCAGCCCCCGATCCTTATAGCATCTTCAGTTGGAGTCTTTACCCGACACTTCTGCCAGCAAACGCTCGGTGCGGGCATCTTCGATCTTATTATAAAGACGATCGCCCTCTTCCTTATCGCGCAGCGCTTTGGTGATTGCGGCGGTGGTATAGACCAGCATCAAAGCCGCCATCGAATAATAGCCCTTCGCGGTAAAGCTTGCGTCAAGCGACCAGATGCCGCCTGCCATCATCAAGACGGCAATGGCGAACATGAAATAGGTGAAGTTGTTCCAAGCTTTGGATACTTTGGGGGTGTAGGTTGTCATCGTTACTCTCCTAATGATCGGCACAGGGCCGTGATGTGGATTGGCCCGTCCTGACGAAACATTCGCTGGGGTTGAGGGCCGATTGTTGACCAAATTAAGGTCACTTTAAGTCACGCAAACGTTACTCGGTCTTGGCGCGCAGCCGCGCCAGCACATCGGCGGCCTCGCTGCGCAAGGGCGCGCCGCATCCAGCCGCTGCCAACCGGGCAGAAGTCGCCTCAGCGCTGGAACTCGAGGTCAGCTCGACCATCGCGATCTCGACATCCTCGGCATGGGTTTGGCGGCTTTGCAGGCGCTCCAGCGTGGCTTCTGCCTCTTTCAGGCTGGCGATCACGCCGTCGGGCATCGTGCCGCGCAGCTTTTGCGTGCGTTGTGACGCATCCGCGATTTGCTTGCCCCGTTGAAGCGTGCGCAGGCGTTGCTCAGCCAGACTGACCTGTTCACGCAAGCGGCGGATTTCGCCGTCATAATGGGTGATCGAGGTCTGCGACGCTTTGCGCTCTGCCTCAAGATCAGCGATGGCCGAGGCCGCTTCGACCGCCAGATCCTCACGCTCTTTGCGGATCGCATCCAGCGCACGGGTCTCAAGATCGGCCAGTTGCGTATCCAGCTTGGCCGCCGATTTACGCTCGCGTTCAGCATACGCCATCACCACCGCGACCGAACGTTTCGCCCCTTGCAGCCCGTCTGCCGCATCGCGCAATTGCTGGCGCAGGATCGAGAGCGCATTGGCATCGCCAAAAGCCTCGGTGACATCATGGCTACGGCCGCGGATCAAAGTCGTCATCATCTTGAACATTGCCTTCTCCTTTGTTATGAACGCCGTTCATGTAGCCCTTATGCAGGAAGCGTGAACGTTGTTCAAGAATAAAATGAACGTTGTTCAGGAAAAAGTTTGGTGAAAGATGGGAAACAGTCGTGAAGAGAAGCGCGCCGATCTGCGCGCCCGCCTGATCGCCGCCGCGCAGGATCAGATTACCCAGCACGGGATCACCGGGCTAAAGGCACGCGCGCTGACCACGCAGGCGGGTTGCGCGCTGGGGGCGCTTTATACCGCGTTCGAAGACCTCGATATGCTGATCTTGCATGTGAACGCGCGCACTCTGGCGCGGTTGGGCGAGACGCTGAAAGCCGCCCTGCCCGCGCCTGATGCGCCGCCTGAAGCCTCGATGCAGGCGCTGGCCTCGGCCTATGTCGATTTTGCCTGCGCCAATCGCGCGCTTTGGATTGCGCTGTTTGAACACCGCCTGCCCGAAGGGGTGCAGACTCCTGACTGGCATCGCAAGGATCACGCCGTTCTGATCGAAGTGCTGATTGCCCCGCTCCACGCACTGCGCCCCGATCTGGACGAGGCGGGACTGGTCATGCGCGCACGCACGACGTTTGCCGCCGTGCATGGCGTGGTGCTGCTGGCGCTGCAGGGGCGCTTTGTGGGCGTGCCGCTCGATCAGTTGAAATCAGAGGTCACCGCACTTGTCTCGGCCATGACGCGGGGCGCGCATCTGGGTCAGGACGCAAGCTAGTCGCGTCCTGATCGTTTTGCGAAAGCCTCAAGCGTTGAAGACCCGCTCACGATAGCCGCCCGAGAACGGCACAGCGCGCCATTGCGATTCCGGCTGGCGAGTGGCGATCTCATCGGGCAGTTCGATATCGTCAAACCCGGCACGCAAGGCGGCGCGAAACTGATCCACCAGCAGCGGGCCGCAAGCGCGCAGATGCCCGCCAAAGCCCGACCGCCGGATCAGCGCGGCAAGAGAAAGCCCGCGCCCATCGGCGAAGCTGTCAAAGCGGATCTCAATCAACGAGGCGGTTTCGATCAGCGGCGCCAGCGCGGCGATATCGGCATCCGGGCCAAGGCGCAGCGCCGCGCCGGGGCGGTGATCGTCGGGGCTGCGCCGCACGACACCTACAAAAGGATCGGCCACGAAGCCGTCTTTAGAAACGATCTGAGTCATCCCGCTTTCCTCCTGATGACACGCCCATCGGGCGCAAAATGAATACCGCATTCCTCGCGCGCTTCATTAGCCCAGCGCCCCGCGCGCGGATCGCTGGCCGTTGCCGGCTGCGTGCAAGGCGCGCAGCCGATAGACGGATATCCGCGCGCCACAAGCGGGTGACGCGGCAGATCATGCATCTCAATGTGGCGCGCCAGCATCGCAGGTGTCCAACTGGCCAGCGGGTTGATGCGCAAGCGCCCGGCATGATCGGTCTCAAAGATCGGCATCTGCGCACGCGGCCCGGTCTGAAACCGTTTGCGCCCGGTGATTGAGCCCGCGAAATCCCCTAGCGCGCGATCAAGCGGTGCAACCTTACGCAAGGCGCAGCACATCTTACTGTCGCTCAGGTGCAAATCCTCGGGCAGATCGGGATCGGGCGTCAGCAAACGCACGTCGCGCAACCCCAGATGAGCCGAGAGATCGCTCTGATACCGCAGGGTTTCAGCAAACAGCATCTGCGTTTCCAACATCAGCACCGGCACATCACTGTCGATCTGCGCCAGCAAATGCAACAGCACTGCCGAATCTGCGCCGAAAGATGATACCAGCGCGATCTGCCCCGGCAGTGCGGCAAGCGCCACGCGCAGGATCTCATCCGCCGGGGCCTGTGCATAGCGCGCATTCAGGCGTGCGGCGCTGGTCTGCGCCCCCGCAATGGCGCGGCTTTCGGGAACACTTTCAAGCAGCCTTCGCATCACGCTCTCCATAAAGGGCCGTCTTGAAGGGCTCGAGCCCAACACGGCGATAGGCCTGCAAAAAGCTCTCGCTGCGATCCTCGCGCAGGGCCAGATACGCCTCGATCAGGCGTTCGACAGCCGGCACGATTTCATCATAGGCAAAGCCCGGCCCGGTGCGATCGCCCAAAGCAGCGTCTTCGGTGCCATCGCCACCAAGCGTGAGTTGGTAATTTTCAACCCCCGCCCGGTCGAGCCCGAGGATCCCGATATGGCCGACATGGTGATGCCCGCAGGCATTGATGCAGCCCGATATCTTGACCTTGAGCGGCCCGATATCGGCCTGTGCGTCGAGATCGGCAAACAGCGTCGAAATCTGCTGCGCAATCGGGATCGAGCGCGCGGTGGCCAGCGCGCAGTAATCCAGCCCCGGGCAGGCGATGATATCAGAGACCAGACCGACATTCGCTGTGGCCAGCCCCGCCTGCGCCAGCGCGTCATAGAGCGCGCCCAGATCGTTGCGGTGGATATGGGGCAAGATCACATTTTGCTCATGGCTGATGCGCAGCTCATCATAGCCAAACTGTTCGGCCAGATCGGCCAGCACGCGCATCTGATCCGCCGTAACATCACCCGGCGTGCCGCCAATCGGCTTGGTCGAAACCGTGACGCTGACATGATCGGCGCGCTTATGCGGATGCAGGTTGGTGTCCAGAAAGGCGCGCATCGCCGGGCGAGGCGAGAACGGCATCACCGGATCGGCGCGAAACGCGGGCGGGGCAAAGCCTTGCGCGATACGCTCGATGATTTCGGGCGACACATCGGGCAGCAACCGGCGCCCGTTAGCGAACTCGGCCTCGATCTTCGCGCGCAATTCCTCAAGCCCCGTTTCATGCACCAGAATCTTGACGCGCGCCTTGAACTTGTTGTCGCGCCGACCGCCAAGGTTATAGACGCGCAGAATGGCCTCAAGGTAGGCCAGCAGATCGCGCTTGGGCAGCCAGTCGCGCACCTCTTTGCCGATAAACGGCGTGCGCCCCAAGCCGCCGCCAATCACCACCTGATAGCCGATCTCGCCATCCCGCTCGCGCAAGCGTAGCCCGATATCGTGAAGCTTGATCACCGCGCGATCGGCCTCTGATGCCGTGACCGCCACTTTGAACTTGCGCGGCAGATAGGCAAACTCGGGATGATCGGTGGACCATTGCCGGATCAGCTCGGCGGTGAGGCGCGGATCTTCGACCTCGCCCGCAGCAGCGCCTGCGAAATGATCGGCGGTGACATTGCGAATGCAGTTCCCAGAGGTCTGGATCGCATGCATCCCCACCTCGGCCAGCGCTTCTAGCATGTCGGGCACATCGCTGAGGCGGGGCCAGTTGAACTGGATATTCTGGCGCGTCGTAAAATGCCCATAACCCCGGTCCCAACGCTGCGAAATATCGGCCAGCTTGCGCATCTGTGTGCTGCGCAGCGTGCCATATGGGATCGCCACGCGCAGCATATAGGCGTGCAGTTGCAGATACAGACCGTTCATCAGGCGCAGCGGTTTGAACTCATCTTCGGTCAGCGAGCCATCCAGCCGGCGCGCCACCTGCCCGCGAAACTCATCCACACGGGCGCGCAGGAAATCACGGTCGAATTCGGAATAGGCATACATTATGAAACCTCGTGCAGTTGCGGGTGGGTCTTGTGACCACGCACCCGGTAAATCTCTCGGAAATGGGTGGGGCGCGGGCCATTTGGCGTGATCGTGACCTCGGCGAGATACAGGCTGACGGCGCGGGCAGATTCCGCCCCCTCTTGCGCCTGCGCCAGCAGCGCCTCGGCGGCCTCGGGCGTTTCGGCCACTTGCGCCTTGGAAATGGTGCGACACCAACCGGTGCCGGTGAACCAGATCGCATCGCCCTCAATCAGATGGTTTGCGCTTACAACCTGCGCCGGGATTGCGCGCGCCATTACAACGCCTCCCGAAGGGCTGCGGGAAGGCCCGTGCGCGGGGCCAGCCCCAGCAGCAACACCGCCGGGCCACTTACATCGGACAACGCATCGGCCAGCCCTATCAGATCGCTTGCAATGATGCGCTCATCCTTGCGCGAGACGTTTTCAACCACACTCACGGGCGTGTCAGCGGCCGCACCATGCATCATTAAGCGCCCCGTCAAAAACCGCGCCGCGCGCTTGCCCATGTAGATCGCGGCCACCGCGCCGGGGCGCGCCAGATCGCGCCAATCCTGCTCGGCAAATCCCTTGGCTTCATGACCCGTCACGATGCGCAGACCCGCATTGCGCCCGCGCTGCGTCAGGCTCACGCCCAGCCCCGCCACCGCCGCCGAAGCTGCGGTGATACCGGGGGTGACGTCATAGGCGACGCCTGCAAGCTCTAGCGCCGCGACCTCTTCGTCCAGACGCCCGAAAACCGCCGGATCGCCCGATTTCAGCCGCACGACACGCGCGCGCGCACCGTGTTGCACCAAAAGCGCGTTAATATCGCCCTGATCCCATGACGGGCCAAACCCGGTCTTGCCCACGTCGATCAGGAGCGCGTCGGGGCGCGTCAGCTCCAAAATATCCTGCGTCACCAGACGGTCATGGATCAGCACGTCCGCCGCGCCAATCAGCCTGTGCGCGCGCAGCGTCAGCAAATCGGGATCGCCCGGCCCTGCGCCAACGAAATGCACATGCGCGCAACCGGAGTCGCGCTTGGTCCCCTTGGACGAAGGGGCGGAAATCGGGAAATGGCGCATCGGCTGGCTCCTGTTTACTTGCCACCAAACAGAACATTATTCCAAACCGCGCAAGGCACACCCTTGCCAATCTGGAATTTGTTTTGTCTAAGCTTGCAAAATCAACCTTTCGTTCGCATAATCCCCGAGGGAACAGAATGTCAGACATCGACAATGATGACCGCGCCATCCTGATCGAGCTGCAACGCGATGCGACCCTGTCGCTGGAACGAATCGCGCAGCGCGTGAACCTTGCGAAAACCACCGTCTGGAACCGCATTCAGAAGCTGGTGCAAAACGGCACGATCCTGCGCCAGGCCGCGATCCTTGATCCGCGCAAAGTGGGGCTGCGCGAGACGTTTTTCGTCTCGATCCGCACGGGTCAGCACGAGCGCGACTGGCTGGAACGCTTTAAGGCCGTGATCGAGGACATGCCCGAAATCACCGAGGCGCATCGTCTGGCGGGAACGCTGGATTATCTGCTCAAGGTGCAGGTGGCCTCGACCGAGGAGTTTGACCGCTTCTACAAAGACCTGGTCGCGCGCATTCCGATTCACGACGTGTCTTCCAGCCTGTCGATGGAGCAAATGAAACACAGCCTTGAACTGCCGCTTTAGGGCGCGCCGCCTACGGCTCTGGCGCTCGCGCTGAAATCTGACATGCTGGCGCCAAATCCTGAGGAGGACCACATGACCATCACGCCGTTCAGCTTTACCACCGTGTCCGAAATTCACGTGCAATGGGAGGGCAGCGCGCAATTAGGCGATTTGCTGGCCGAACGCTTTGACGCGCGCAAGTTGTTGCTGGTCACGGATCGCGGCTTGATCGAGGCCGGGCTGATCGCGCCGGTTCAGGCCGCACTGGCGCGGGCAGGCTTTGGCGTGACGCTGTTTGACGCTGTGGTGGCCGACCCGCCCGAGGCCGTGGTGCGCGATTGCGCGCAAATGGCGCGGTCCGAGAAAATCGATATTGTTCTGGGGCTTGGCGGCGGTTCTTCACTTGATATTGCCAAGCTGGTGGCGGTGATGATCGGCTCGGATCAAGACCTGTCCACGATGTATGGGATTGGCAATGTGACCGGCGCGCGCGTGCCGCTGGCCCTGATCCCCACGACCGCCGGCACCGGATCCGAGGTCACCAATATCTCGATCATCACCACCGGAGAGACCACGAAAATGGGCGTTGTCTCGCGCCAGCTTTACGCCGATTTCGTGCTGCTCGATGCGAGCCTGACGGTCGGACTGCCCCAGGTTCACACCGCTGCCACGGGCATCGACGCGATGGTCCACGCGATTGAGGCCTACACCTCAAAGCACAAGAAAAACCCGCTGTCAGACGCGCTGGCGCGTGAGGCGCTATCGCTGATCGCGGCCAACCTGATCGCGGCCTGTCAGGATGGCACCAACCGCGACGCGCGCGAGGCGATGTTGCTGGGCGCGACACTGGCGGGTCAGGCGTTTTCCAACGCCCCCGTAGCGGCGGTTCATGCGCTGGCCTATCCGCTGGGCGGGCATTATCACCTGCCCCACGGGCTGACCAATGCGCTGATGCTTGGCCCCGTTTTGCGCTATAATTCCACCGCCGCCGCGCCGCTTTATGCCGAGCTTGCCGATGTGATGGGCGTGGCAGGCACGGGCGATGCGCAAACCCGCGCGGCTGCCTTTGTTACCCATATGGAATCGTTGATGGATGCCAGCGGCGCACCGCGTCGGTTGCGCGATGTCGGCGTCACCGATAACAGCCTGTCGATGCTGGCGCGCGATGCGATGAAACAAACACGCCTGCTGATGAACAACCCCGTTGAGGTGAGCGAGGACGATGCGCTGGCACTTTATCGTGAGGCGTTCTGAGGCGCTTGACCTTAGCTGGTCACAGTGCAGGTTATGCGCCAAATCTTAATTTCAGGAGACCAAAATGAGCCGCACCGATCTTGACCCGAATTCCTTGCAGAAACTGGCCGAAGTGGCCGTGCGCGTCGGGCTGAACCTGCAACCGGGTCAGGAATTGGTGCTGACGGCGCCCGCCGCCGCGCTGCCCCTCGTGCGCAAGATCGCCGCCGAAGCCTATCGCGCGGGCGCAAGCCTTGTGACCCCCATCCTAAGCGATGAGGAAGTCACTCTGGCGCGCTACGCCCATGCCAATGATGCCAGCTTCGACACCGCTCCCGGCTGGCTGTTTGAGGGCATGGCCAAAGCTTACGCGGGCAACGCCGCGCGCATGGCGATTGTAGGCGATGACCCGATGATGCTGGCCGATCAGGACCCCGAAAAAGCTGCGCGCGCGGGCAAGGCCAATTCAATCGCCTATAAACCGGCACTGGAAAAGATTTCGAATTTCGAGATCAACTGGTCGATTGTCAGCTTTCCGACCGCCGCTTGGGCCGCGCGGGTGTTTCCCGACCTGCCCCAAGACGAGGCCGTGGGCAAACTGGCCGAGGCGATTTTTGCCGCCTCGCGCGTCGATCAGGCCGATCCGGTGGCTGCGTGGGAGGCCCATAACGGCGAGCTGCGCAAACGCTCAAGTTGGCTCAATTCCGAACGCTTCTCGGCGCTGCATTTCACCGGGCCGGGCACGGATCTGACGGTCGGGCTGGCGGATGATCACGAATGGCATGGCGGCGCGTCGCAGGCCAAGAACGGCGTGACCTGCAACCCCAATATCCCGACCGAAGAAGTGTTCACTACCCCCCATGCCGCGCGCGTGGATGGCGTGGTGCGCGCCTCCAAACCGCTATCGCATCAAGGCAGTCTGATCGAGAATATCGAAATGCGGTTTGAGGGCGGGCGCGCGGTTGAGGCGCGTGCCAGCCGAGGCCAGGAGGTGCTGCAAAAGCTGATCGCCACCGATGAGGGCGCCTGTCGTCTGGGTGAGGTCGCGCTGGTGCCGCATGGCTCGCCGATCTCGCAATCGGGACTGCTGTTTTACAACACGCTTTATGATGAAAACGCCGCCTGCCATATCGCGATGGGGCAGTGCTATTCGAAATGCTTCCTCAACGGCGGCGATCTGAGCAGTGACGAGATCGCGGCTAAGGGCGGCAATTCCAGCCTAATCCATGTCGATTGGATGATCGGCGGGCCTGAGATCGATGTCGATGGTATCCGCGCCGATGGCAGCCGTGTGGCAGTCTTCCGCAAGGGCGAATGGGCGCAGTAACGCGCCCCTAGCCTTTGGCGGGAAACACAAAACAGCGGTCTCGGCGCAGCATAAGCCACATCACCGTGCCGGGTTTGGGCAGAAATACATTGGGGACCGAGGCTTTGAGGATCTGCCCGGTCTCCATGCGAAACTCGACCAAGCTTTCGCGCCCCAGATAACGCGCGCGCTCGACCGTGGCGCGCGCCGGGGTTCCGTCTTGCGCAGTCGGGTTGGGGCCACGCCCGGCGCGGTCGAAATCAATCTTGAGATGCTGCGGGCGGATCACGATGTCGATCCCGGTGCCGTCACTATGCCCCGGCGCAAGGAAGTCGCCGAAGGGCGTGGGCGCCAGCGCGCCCTGCACCCGGCTTTCGATGACGTTGATATCGGAAAAAAACGCCGCTGCCCGACGATCCACCGGCGCGTTATACAGGTTATAAGGCGCGCCGCGCTGCACGATCTTGCCCCCCCGCATCAGCAGGATTTCGTCGGCCATGCGCATCGCCTCATGTGGCTCATGCGTGACCAGCAACACCGCTGTGCCCTCGTCTTTCAACAGCGCCAAAGTCTCGTCGCGGATATCGTCGCGCAGGCGTTCGTCCAGCCCCGAAAATGGCTCATCCATCAGCAGGATACGCGGGCGTGGGGCCAGCGCGCGGGCCAGCGCAACGCGCTGCTGCTCGCCGCCCGATAGCGCATGGGGGTAGCTGTCGTGATGGCGCGCCATATGCACCCGCTCCAGCAATTCATCGACGCGCGCGGATTTCTCGACATTGCTGCCCGACAGCCCGAAGGCAACATTCTGCGCCACCGAGAGATGGGGAAACAGCGCGAAATCCTGAAACATCAAGCCGATTTCGCGCCGCTCGGGCGGCACGCGAAACACCGTGTCGCAGATCAGCGCGCCATTGACGAAAATCTCGCCGCTATCCTGCATATCCACCCCCGCGATCATGCGCAAAGTTGTGGATTTGCCGCAGCCCGAGGGGCCCAGAAGACAGGTCACCTGACCTTGCGGAATCGCGAAAGAGATATCATCGACCACCGCGCGTCCGTTAAAGCGGCGCATCAGCGAACGCACTTCAAGGCGGGGGGGCATGTTGGCGGGCGGCATTGCTATCCCTACTAAATAACTCGGAATTTATCGAGATAGCAGCGCCGCCCCGCCTGCGCAAGCGCGCCTAGATTGAGATGTAGTTTTGCCCACCATCCAGCATGATGTTTTGCCCCACGATGAACCCCGCCTTTTGCGAGCACAGAAAGGCGCACATCGCCCCAAAATCCCCCGGATCGCCATAGCGCCCCGCTGGGATCGTCGCGACCCGCTTGGCGCGTGCGGCCTCTGGCGAGATCCCTTCGGCCTTGGACACGCCACCATCAAGCGAGGTCGCGCGGTCGGTGTCGTGAATGCCTGGCAGCATGTTGTTGATGATCACGCCCTTCGGGGCAACCTGGCGCGACGTGCCCGCCACAAAGCCGGTCAGCCCCGAGCGCGCGGCATTGGACAGGCCCAGCACGCCAATCGGCGCGCGCACGGATTGCGAGGTGATATTGACCACCCGGCCCCAGCCGCGCGCCATCATCCCCGGCATCAACGCCTGCATCATCGCAATCGGCGCTAGCATATTGGCATCGAGTGCCTTGATGAAATCATCGCGGTCCCAATCGCTCCACATCCCTGGAGGCGGACCGCCAGCATTGGTCACGAGGATATCGACCTCGCCCGCCGCTTCCAGCACCTTGGCGCGTCCCTCGGGCGTGGTGATATCGCCGGCCACGGGCGTCACGCTCACACCGTATTTCGCCGCGATCTCGGCAGCCGTCGCCTCAAGCGCCTCGGCCCCGCGCGCATTGAGTACCAGATCGACGCCCGCCTCTGCCAGCGCCTCGGCGCAGCCCCGTCCCAATCCCTTTGAGCCCGCGCAAACCACTGCGCGCTTGCCTTTAATCCCCAAATCCATCCGATCCTCCTGATGCTGTCGCAGCCGCGCTGCCCTTGGCGCAGAGTTAACGCCCAAATCCGGGCTGGCAAGGGGCTGATCTCAAGCCCCTCACGCGGCAATGCGCTTGACCCGATGGGGCGCGGGCAGGTAATCGGACAGCAGGTCGCACCCCTCGCGCCCCAACGGAGGCCTCCCTTGCCACAACCCAGCCAAAGCGTTCACGTCTTTGACGCCCATGATATTTGGGTCACGTCGGGCGCCAATCAGGGCGACGGGTTGGATCTGGCAGAAAATTGCGTGCCGGGCGACATCTATCAACTTCATCGCGAGGCCACGCCGCTGCTTTTGGCCGTGGGCTGGGATGCCGAGGGGGGCCAGATCGTCGCGCAGGGATCACAAATCGGCGCGCCGGGCGATGCAATCAGCCTGCTGGCGCGTCATGTAATGATGGGCCCCGATGGCGATAGCGTCGATATTTTGTTGATCCGCCACGATGCCAGCGCGCGGCTTTTTGCGCTGCCGCTGTCACCGATTGCGCCGCGTCAAGAATACACCTTGCTCGAGGCCTCGACTGATCCGGGCGAGGCGCGGCTCGCGGATATGGTCTGCGTGGCCTTTACCACGGGCACGATGATCACACTGGCCGGGGGCGCGCAAAAGCCCATCGAACAGCTCAAGGCCGGAGATCGGGTATTGACGCGCGACAGCGGCCCGCAGCCGGTCAAACTGGTGGCCAAGGCCCGGATGCGCGCGCTTGGCTCGTTCGCGCCAGTGGTGATTTCGGCGGGGGTTTTGGGCAATGAGGGCGATCTGGTTGTCTCTCCCCATCACCGGCTGTTTCTGTATCGTCGCGGCGCGCAAAAGCTGGGCGAGACCTCGGAACTGCTGGTGCAGGCCAAGTATCTGGTGGATGACGAAAATGTCTGGCGGCGCGAGGGCGGCTATGTCGATTATTACGCGCTGGTTTTCGCGCGCCACGAGATCATCTATGCCGAGGGCATCCCGGTCGAAAGCCTGATGGTCAGCGCGGCGACTCTGTCGGTACTGCCCGAAGAGCTGCGCGCGGAAATCTCGGCACGGCTACCCGATCTCAAACACCGCCCCCATTTCGGCACCGAGGCCACAAGCGACCTGCTGGATCAGCTGGGCCGCGACAAGATTTTTCGTAAACGCGAGGAGTGAGGGGGGGGCGGGGGGCGGATTGGGTTTGGTGCAGGCGTTGAAGGTTACAGTGGTGACCTCAGCAGCTGAAGATCGATCCCATCAAGACTGAAAAGCGAACTCAGAACATGGCGACGCAAAATGGTCTATTTCGAGTTTCTAGGGATCCGCTCAATATCTTTCATCTGAAACCGCAAGATACGTTCGTTACAAGTCAGATACGATGCGGCAAAGCAAGTGTAAGAGGCATGGCACGATGAAGACAGAACGACAAAAAATGGCGTCTGGTGAATGGTACACTTGTCTCGACGACGAGCTTGAAGCGCTTCGGGTTAGTGCGCGTTCCGCCGTGCATCAGCACAACACACTGCCACCCGAAGATAGAGGGACAATCGGGCCGAAGCTGGGTCGAATTATTCAGACCAAGAATGCCATCATAGAAGCCCCATTTCATTGCACTTACGGCATTAACATCAAGCTTGGAGATCAAGTTTATCTCAACGCAGGCTGTATCATTCTGGACTGCGCAACAGTGACGATCGGTGATCAATGTCAGCTTGGGCCCAATGTGCAGATCTATTGCGCCGAGCACCATCAGGACCCAATAAAACGGACCGATGAGGGACTGGAAATCGCCCATCCTGTTTACATCGGCAAGCGCGTGTGGATCGGAGGAGGAGCGATCATCCTGGCTGGTGTTACGATTGGCGAAGGGGCAGTTATTGGTGCAGGAAGCGTGGTCACAAAAGACGTTGCGCCGGGGGCTGTGGTTGTCGGCAATCCGGCGCGCCCGATCCTCCGGACAGAGTGACAGAGTTCAGCAGGCTTCATCTCTGCTCTTGGCGAGATCGCATCTCTGCGGGACTATCCGCATAGCCACAACTCATTATTCATATCTTCGCCTTAAGTCGCGTTCTTGCAGAGTTCCACCTCGGAAATATTTTTTTGCGCCCGGTCCGAACCTTGGCCTCACCGATCACCCCAACGCATCCAATAAGTCGCTATCGCCCCACCCCCTCGTTTTGCCCGATTGCAAGGCGCGCGTGGGCAGGATAAACGCGGGGCCATGACAAATCGCCCTGCCTTGCCCCCCGAAATCGCCCGCCGCCGGACATTTGCGATCATCTCGCACCCCGATGCCGGCAAGACGACGCTGACTGAAAAATTCCTGCTGTTTGGCGGGGCCATTCAGATGGCCGGTCAGGTGCGTGCCAAGGGCGAGGCGCGCCGCACGCGCTCGGACTTTATGAAGATGGAGCAGGATCGCGGGATCTCGGTCTCCGCCTCGGCGATGAGCTTTGAGTATCGCGAGTTTCGCTACAATCTGGTGGACACGCCCGGTCACAGCGATTTCTCCGAAGATACCTATCGCACGCTGACCGCCGTGGACGCCGCGATCATGGTGATTGACGGGGCCAAGGGCGTGGAATCCCAGACCCGCAAACTGTTCGAAGTGTGCCGGTTGCGCGATCTGCCGATCTTGACCTTTTGCAACAAAATGGACCGCGAAAGCCGCGATACCTTTGAGATTATTGACGAGATTCAAGAAAACCTTGCGATTGACGTGGCTCCGGCAAGCTGGCCCATCGGCGTCGGGCGCGACTTTATTGGCGCCTATGACCTGATCCACGACCGGCTGGAAATCATGGACCGTGCCGATCGCAACAAGGTGGCGCAAAGCGTGGCGATCTCGGGGCTGGATGATCCGAAACTGGAAACCCACGTTCCCGCCGAATTGCTGACTAAGCTGCGCGAAGAGGTCGAGATGGCGCGCGAATTGCTGCCCGCCTTTGACCGCCAGTCCTTTCTTGAAGGGCATATGACGCCGATCTGGTTTGGCTCGGCGATCAACAGTTTCGGCGTCAAGGAATTGATGGACGGGATCGGCGAATACGGCCCCGAACCGCTGGTGCAAAAAGCGACCGAACGCGACGTCGCCCCCGAAGAGAAAAAAGTCACCGGTTTCGTGTTCAAGGTGCAGGCCAATATGGACCCGAAACACCGCGACCGCGTGGCCTTTGTGCGCCTTGTGTCGGGCCATTTCCTGCGCGGCATGAAGTTAACGCATGTGCGCACGAAAAAGCCGATGTCGGTCTCAAACCCGGTGCTGTTTCTGGCCGCCGACCGCGAATTGGCCGATGAGGCTTGGGGCGGCGACATCATGGGCATCCCCAACCACGGACAGTTGCGCATTGGCGATGCGCTGACCGAGGGCGAGGTGCTCCATTTCACCGGCATTCCGTCTTTCGCGCCCGAATTGCTGCAATCGGTGCGCGCCACCGACCCGATGAAGGGCAAACATCTGGAAAAGGCGCTGATGCAATTCGCCGAGGAAGGCGCTGCGAAAGTGTTCAAGCCCGCGATTGGGTCTGGCTTTATTGTGGGCGTCGTAGGGGCTTTGCAATTTGAGGTGCTCGCCAGCCGGATAGAGCTGGAATACGGCATCCCCGTGCGCTTTGAGGCGAGCCAGTTCACCTCGGCGCGCTGGGTGCAGGGCGACAAGGCGGCGGTGGAAAAACTGGTGAATGCCAACAAGCAGCATATCAGTTATGATCACGACGGAGACGTGGTCTTCTTGACGCGTTTACAATGGGACATCGACCGCGTGGCGCGTGATTACGAGGGCGTCACATTGTCGGCCACCAAGGAGATGATGCAGTGACCCCCCTGCCCCTCGAGATGGTTTCCGTGCTGTGCAACGCCGCCAATGCGCCCGAAGATGTGCATTCGGTTGAGGCGCTGGTGGCGCTGTGGCTGACTGATAATCACGACGAACCCGAGGGCGAAGATTTCCCGTGGTCGGTGCTGTGCGTCTTTGAGCTGCGCGAATACCCCGATGTGCTTTGGGCGTTCATCCGTCAGGCACTTGCAGGGTGTGAAACGATCTGGCAGGTGGTGATGCTGTCTGCGGGTCCGCTGGAAGATTTGATCACAGATCACGGCGCGGATTTCATCGACAAGATTGAACGCGAGGCCCGCCACTCCGCGCGTTTTGCCTATGCGCTGACGGGCGTTTGGCCCGCAGATGAAGCCGACCCGGCCCTTTGGGCGCGCATCGAGACGGCGCGCGCGGCGGCTATGCCCACAGGGCTGGATATGGGCGGGCCGTTGCCCGCGCGCTGATCCTTAGCCGAACAGGATCAAGTGCGAGCGCGCAATCGCCCAAATTACCGCCAGCCCGAACAGCGCAAAGCCGATCATCGACCACACGACTTGGCGCGCGATCAGACGGGGGAGTTTGTCCTTGAGGCTTGGGATGTTTGCGAAGGGCTGCAACAGCCCCGCTCCCAGCCCCATCGCCGTGCCAAAAAATAGCGGCGCATAAAGGACATAGCCGAAATAGCCATATTCCGGCTTCAGGATGCAGAACGGGCAATGATGGTTCGGATCCTCATAAATATAGACCGAGATCGTGGCGACAATCGCAGTCAACCCAGCGATAAACAACGCCCCAGACGTCAGCGCGTAAAGCCAATAGCCCCGCTTGCGCAGCACCGCATAGGCCCCCGACGCGGCCACGACCAGCGCGACACCGCCAAGCCAGATCAGCGCCGCCCCCTCACCGACCGAGGCCATCTGATTGGCTAGCCCCGGATTGTTCGGCGTGAACAGCTTGGTGCAACAAGAGGTGATCACATCGGTATGCAGGTTCAGGAAATAGGCCAGCTCGGTCGCGCCATCCGCCAAAATCAGCGGCACGATCCCCAGAAGGGCTGCGTATTTCAATTTCGTGAGCGGAAAATCCCGTCCCATCCGGTCGGCGTGATCCAAAATCAACCACAGGGTGGCGGCAAAAAACACTGCGATTTTCAGATAGAGCGCGGGAAAGCCATAGGCGTTGACGTTCAGCGTGCCCACCGCACACATCGCCCCCACAAACAACGAGGCCATCCGGTCGGCGTTGAACACAAACAGCAACAGCGCCGCAAGTTCCGCCAGCATCACCGCGCCAAACAGGGTTGAAACCAGCTCAGTCATCCGCTCCATTCGCAGCTGCGCGCGGCTCATATTGCTCATGTCCCAGCGCGCCAGCACGCGGATCGCAAAAGCGCCGCTCCAAATCGCGACTAGCGCCGCGAGACCCGCTACCATCAGCAGCGCGAGGATCGGGGGCTGAAAGATCATACGGCCCCCTCAGCGATCTTGCCCTCAGTCAGTTCGCCCTCGACGATGCGCCCGTCGCGCAGGGTAACGATGCGGTCCACGCCCTCGGCCTCCCAGATCCGCGGGTCGTGGCTTGTGATGATCACGGTGCGTCCGGCAGCGCGTTCTTCGGCGAGGATCGCGAGGAATTTCTCGGCCAAGGCAGTGTCGAGATTGGCGGTCGGCTCGTCCGCAATCAGGATCGGCGGATCGTTGATTAGCGCGCGCGCAATCGCGGTGCGCTGCGCCTCGCCGCCCGACAGGTGTTCAATGGGCATGGCGGCTTTATCGCCCAGCCCCAGCGCCTCAAGCCGCGCCATCGCGCGGTCGCGCGTCTGGCCGTAATCCGCGCCAAGGGGCACCGTGGGCAGCATTACGTTTTCCAGCGCACTCAGCCCACGCACAAGGTTAAAGCGTTGAAATACAAACCCAAATGTGGTGCGTCGCAGCTCGGTCAGGAACCGTTCCGGCAGGCCCGAGACCAGTTCACCATCAATGCTGACCCGCCCCGAAGTCGGGCGCGCCATGCAGGCCAATATCGAGAGAAGCGTCGTCTTTCCCGACCCCGATGGCCCGCGCAATACGCTCATCGCGCCGCGCGCCAGCGTCAGGTCAATGTCTTGCAAGGCCGCAAATTCGTTAGGGCGGCCTTCGTTATACAGCTTGGTAACCGCGTTCAGAGTAATCATCGCAGCGCTCCTATCGCATGACCGCATCGGGATCACCCGAGGCCGTGCGCCAGACCGGCACCACGGTCGCGGCCATGTAGGGCACGACCGTCAGCAGCCCCAGCGTCATCAGTTGCACCCCGTCGATATGGGGCGTCAGCGCGAAGTCGGGATAGATCACCGCCCAGCCGCGCAACACCGGCGCAAACAGCACGCCATCAAAGAAAAACGCATGCGCAAACCCCGCGACGGTGCCGATCAGGAAGGCCCCAAGCGAGACCATGCCGCCCTCCCACAGCTTCATCGCAATCACATCGCGCGTGTCCCAGCCCACGGCTTTCAGAATCCCGATCTCGCGCGCCTCTTCTGCCGACAAGCCCGACGCCTTCTCAGCCGCGAAAATCGCAAAGGCCAGCAGCCCGGCCCCCGCCAGCACGACAAGCAGCCCCTCGCGCCAGTCAAACAGCTTTTGATAAGTCCGCTCGATATCGGCGCGGGTGACAAAGCGCATTTGCGGCAGAGCGTTAGAGGCTTTGGTGACGATGGTCGCGACCTCGTTCTGGTTGCGCACAGTGGCGACGACATCGGTATATAGCCCCTCGGGAATGTCGAAAAACGCGCGGAAATCTTGCGGGTTCATCAATACCAGATCCGCCGTCATCAACGCAGAATCGCGGTTAAACGTGCGATCCACGTCAAAGCGTTTCAGATCGCCCTCGTAGCGCGACAGGAACAGCGGCGCGCCCTCCCATGCCAGCCCGCGCGCACGCGGCACGCCCTCGCCCACCGCGACATGGCCGACGGGGGGAATAAGCGCGGGATCGTCGGGCACCATCACCGTGTAATTCGCCCCGTCAATGCGGTCGTAATAATAGCCCCACAACCGGCCCGTGGCCGAGGTCACGCCACGAAAGCTCGCAATCGTGTCCACCACATCTCCGGGGATCAGGTCTTGCCGCCCCATGATCAGTTTTTGCACAACGATCTCAGGCGCATCGCGTAGCACGACCGTGGTTTCATGGCGCAGCGCGGCTGCGAAAAACATCGCCGAAGACAGCGAAAACACGACCAGCGAAAAGATCGCGACCAGCGCGATATTCTTGCCCTTGCGGCGTGACAGCGCGGCAAGCGTGTAATCGGCCAGCGCGCGCTGGCGGCGGGCCCAAGACATCATGGCTTTGGCCCTTGGGGTTGAAAGATCAGCCAGCCCTCGCCGGGCAGCTTTGGCACGGGCATGATCGAGCCCGAGGGGAAGTGGTCAAATGACATCGGATGGTCCTGAAACGGGGTGTTAAGATCGGCCAGCGAGGGGTGGCGGGTGTAGCGCGCCTCGGTAAAAAGGGCCGGATCGGTGAGGCCAAAATCGGCCACCAAAGCGGCCTCACGCGCGATGCGCCCGCGCGTCGCAGGGGCTGCGAAGGCGACGAAATACAGCTCAAACAGCAGCGCCGCCGCAAGGACGCCAAAGCCGATAAAAACCGGGCCAGAGCGGCGGCGCGGCGTGTTCATATCGGCCCGCCCTCATCAAGGGTCACCAACATATCGGGCGTCACATCGCCAAAGCTGATCTCTTTCTTGCCCTTGTGATCCTTAGTGAAATCATCGGCATCGGCGCGGTTCATCAGCGGGATCAACTCATGCCCCATCGGACCGAGAACATCCGAGCCGAGCACATAAATCGCCTCATGCGCGTCGATCAGTTTCAGGCCGTAATATTCCGTCACGCCCATGCCCACAATCTGATCGACAGTGCGTCCGCGGGCGTATTTCTCCATATCTTGCAGATACTTAAAGAAATCCTTTGGGCCGTCGAAGTGATCGGCATGGCCATCGGCAAACAGCACCGTGGTGACCCATTCAGGGTATTTCGCCACGAACATGCCGCAGACCGGGCAGGTATCTTTCGGGCCGGGCGGAGGCAGGTCGACAAGGGGCGCATCGGCGCGCGCAGGGCTAATGCCCAGACCAAGCGCGGCAGAAATTGCCGCGAACTGGCCAAGCACGACACGGCGCGAGGGACGGGGTTCATCGCAGGAATGACACATGAGATGTCCTTTCAGCAAAGGAAGCTTGCGCGCGCCCGGCGCGATACCGGGCGCGCATCTACGCTCAGTTGCCCGCGCGGGCGCGCCGTTCAGCGCGGCGTTTGCGAATGCGGATCGTGTCTTGCGCCATGCCGTTATAGGCATCAATCAGCGCGGTATCGAAATCGACCAGCTTGGCATCGGGGCCAGCGGCGGCCTCGGCCTGCGCCTTATCGGCGTAGGCAGATTTCGACACAGCCGTCATCGTGCCGGGTTTGCCGGGGTCGATCACATAGGTCATGGACGCCGTATCCGCGAGCGGCTTAACCTTGCCCTCTGCGCCAGCATCGCCTGCATAGATCGTTTTGGGCACGCGATCCATATTCAGCGCAAGGCTGATCGCCGCACAATGCAGCGAGCAGGTGCCATCCACCGCGTCATCTTCATAGACAATCAGATGGCGCGTGTGGCTGAACATTTGGCGCATCATCCCGCAATAGGGGCAGCGCGGATATTTCTCGAGCTCATTGGTCAGCGGATCGGTGTCGGTTTTCAGAAACCGCGTCAGCCCGTTGTCATCCGTCCATTCGATTGGCGATTGCGGCATCGTCATTTCCGCAGTCGCGCTTTGCGATGCAGCCAGCAGCATTCCGGTCGAGGTGGTGATTAGAAAGTCACGACGTTTCATAGCGTTATCCTGTGATCTCGAGGCGCGCTTGGCGATAGGCCAGCGACGCTCAAACATTGAAAAAGGGATAGAATTACCATGATCTTAGCGCGCCGATTATGCGCGCGGTCTCACGGGTCGTTGCGAAGGGATCGCATCACAGGATCGGTGGGGCGCGGATCGGTCGGAGGGAGCGGATATGCAGGATACGCGGCGCGAGGACGGGCAAAACCACCCGCGCGGGCGCAATCAACTGCGCTTGAAAGATCGGCATCGCCATCGCGGCAGGCGCATCAAAGCCACAAACACTGGCACTGGTGCAAACCGAACACTGGCCGCTGTCATGGCTGGGCTGGGCCGGCGCATTGGGCACTGTGCGCCCATCAGGCGTCATCAGGACAATGCCCTCGCCCGTGCAAATCTGCAAAAGCCCAAGGCGCGCGCCGATAGGGGCGCGCCCGATCTCGGCCGCGGCCGCCGCCCCGATGTGATCGGCGTAAAACAGCACCTGAACGCACATCGCAAACAGCGCAAAGACATGGACCCAAAGCGCACGCCGCAAGCGCGCGAACCGCACCCGCATAACGGGGCCGGTCAGATCGCCATCTGGCGTTGCTTTCGGCATGTTTGCAGGCGTGGTTTTGTCTCCCATAGGCCAAGTGATAGGACCGATTCCCAGCGCAATCAAGCGTTTGTGACGCTATGTGAGCGCGACATATTCGTCGATGCGCATGCCAAATCGAATTTTGGCTGGACACCTCTACATGCCAAAACTTTGAGCAGATTGAACCCTAAAGGGGCAAATACAAAGAATTTTCAACATCCCCTTCGTGCCCGCGCCAAGCTGGATTGACGCGGGCTATCAAAAAATCTCACCAATTGATCAAATTCCTGCAATACTGCGTGCATATTCCGAACAGGAGACCTGATCCATGGCTGCCAAAACCCGTCTAAACGCCCCATCGCGCCGCGCTTTTCTGCAATCAAGCCTTGCCGGGGCCGCGCTGCTGGGCGCGATGCCCGCGCGCGGCTGGGCGCAGGATGCCAAGCCACTGAAAGTGGCGGGCATCTACACCGTCCCGGTGGAGCAACAATGGGTCAGCCGCATTCACTTGGCCGCATTGGCCGCCCAAGATCGCGGCGATATCAGCTACACCTACTCCGAAAACACCGCCAACACCGACTACCCCCGCGTCATGCGTGAATATGCCGAAGGCGGCTATGACCTAATCGTGGGCGAAATTTTCGGCGTCGAGCAAGAGGCCCGCGAGGTCGCCGCCGACTACCCCGAGGTAGCCTTTTTGCTGGGCTCGTCATTCAAACCTGACGCAGGAATCGGCAATCTTTCAGTGTTTGATAACTACATTCAAGATGCCTCGTATCTGTCTGGAATCATTGCCGGATCAATGTCCAAATCGGGCAATATCGGCATGGTCGGAGGCTTTCCGATCCCCGAGGTAAACCGCTTGATGCATGCCTTCATGGCGGGCGCGCGCGAGATGAACCCGGATATCACCTTTCAGGTCGCCTTCATCGGGTCGTGGTTTGATCCGCCCAAGGCCAAGGAAACCGCCTATGCGATGATCGAGAACGGCGCGGATTTGCTGTATGCGGAACGCTTTGGCGTGTCGGATGCCGCCAAGGAAAAGGGCGTTTTGGCCATTGGCAATGTCATCGACACCCAGACCGATTACCCCGACACGGTCGTCGCCTCGGCGATCTGGCATTTCGAGCCGACCTTGGATCACGCGATTGAGCAGATCCGCGCGGGCAGCTTTAGCGCCGCCGATTACGGCATGTTTTCCTTCATGAAAGAGGGCGGCTGCTCGCTGGCCCCCTTTGGCACGTTTGAGGGTAAAATCCCGCAAGAGGCGCTGGATAAGGTCAACGCACAAACTGCCGCCATCATGGGCGGCTCGTTCACAGTCGAGATCAACGACGCCGAACCCAAGTCGTCCTAAGCATGAGTGCGCGCGATCAGGCGCAGCAACCCGTGCTGCGCCTTTGCAATATCACCAAACGCTTTGGGGCGGTATGCGCCAATGATGATGTCAGCTTTTCGCTCGGCCGCGGTGAGGTGATCGCGCTGTTGGGCGAAAACGGCGCGGGCAAAACCACGTTGATGAACATCCTCTTTGGCCAATACACTGCCGATGCGGGCACGGTTGAGGTGTTTGGCAAACTCCTCACGCCGGGCAATCCGCGCGCGGCGCTGGATGCGGGCGTCGGGATGGTGCATCAGCATTTCACGCTCGCGGGGAATCTGACGGTGTGGGAAAATATCGTGCTGGGAACGCAGGCGCTGACGGCCCCGCGCCTGCGCGCCCGCGCCGCCAAAGCCCGCATTGCGGATCTGTCCAAGCGCTTTCATCTGGCGGTCAATCCCGATGCCAAGGTCGGCCAGCTTTCGGTGGGCGAACGCCAGCGCGTCGAGATTCTCAAGGCGCTTTATCGCGATGCGCGCATCCTGATTCTCGACGAGCCAACCGCCGTTCTGACCCCGCAGGAGAGCGACGCGCTGTTTGCCACCCTGCGCGAGGCAATCGGGCTGGGGCTGTCGGTCGTGTTCATATCGCATAAACTGCATGAGGTGATGGCGATTTCGCATCGCGTGCTGGTGCTGCGCCACGGCGCTTTGGTGGCGGAACGCGATACTGCGAATACCTCGCGCGAGGAATTGGCGGCGCTGATGGTGGGCGGCGCGGTATCAAGCCCCAAGATCAAGGCGATGCCCCCCGGCCCCGCGCTGATGCGGCTAAGCGGCGTTTCCAGCAAGGGCGCGGACCATGCGCCGGGGCTGGATAAGGTCAGCCTGACCCTGCATGCCGGGCAGATCACCGGGCTTGCGGGCGTGTCGGGGAATGGGCAGGGCGCACTATCGGATCTGATCTCGGGGTTGGCGATGCCCAGCGCTGGTCAGTTGGAAATTTCAGGCGTGCTGGTGCGCAACTGGTCGCCGCGCCAAGCCCTTGCGCAGGGGATCGGGCGCATCCCCGAGGACCGCCACCACACCGGCACAATCGCGGATTTCGACCTGACAGAAAACGCGGCGCTGGAAGGCTACGCCACGCAATTTTCGCGCCATGGCTGGATGGATTGGCCCGCTGCCAAGACCCACGCCAAGGCGCTGATCGAAACCTATGACGTGCGCTGTCCCGGCCCCGATACCGCCATTCGCCTGCTGTCGGGGGGTAATATGCAAAAACTGATCTTGGGGCGCGTGTTGGAAACCGCGCCGCGCATCATTTTGGCCAATCAACCGGTGCGCGGCCTTGATATCGGCGCGCTGAACTATGTGCACGGGCGGCTGGCCGAGGCGCGCGAACATGGCGCGGCGGTGTTGCTGATCTCCGAGGATCTCGATGAGATCATGACGTTATCAGATGTGATCCATGTGATCTCGCAGGGTCGCCTTAGTCCCGCTTTCGCGCGCGGCACGATGGCCCCCGAGGCGCTGGGGCGGTGGATGGCGGGCGATGGATTTGCCGAGGTGGCCCATGCGTCTTGAACCCATCGCCAATCCCGGACTCGCACGCCGCCTTGCGCCGCCTGCGCTCGCGATTGCGGGCAGTTTTCTGGTGGCGAGCCTGCTCGCGCTGATCGCGGGGGGCAACCCTTTCGCGGTGTTTGGCGCGATCCTCAAGGGCGCGGCTGGCAGCAAATTCGCGCTGCTGGAAACGCTCAACCGAGCGACACCGCTGATCTTTACCGGGCTCGCCGTGGCCGTCGCCTTTCGCGCGCGCCTGTGGAATATCGGCGCCGAGGCGCAGCTTTATGCGGGTGCTGTGGTGACGGTGATGCTGGGCACCGGGGCGCTGCCGTGGCCCAGCCTGCCGCTGCTGGTGGTGATCGGTGTCGCGGCGATGCTGGCGGGCGCGCTGCTGCTGTTGATCCCGGCGCTGCTCAAAACCCGCTTTGGCGTCGATGAGGTCGTCACCACGCTCCTGTTCAACTTCATCTTTTTGCTGTTCGTGTCCTACCTGCTGGAAGGCCCGTTAAAAGACCCGATGGGCATGGGCTGGCCGAAATCGGCGCGTCTGATCCCCGAGGCCCGCCTGCCCCGCATCATCGACGGCTTGCGGCTGCATTGGGGCTTTGTGCTAGCGCTGATCTCGGCGCTTGTGCTGTGGGTGATCAACACCCGCACCACGCTGGGGTTTGAGATGCGCGCTGTGGGCCAAAACGCCGAGGCTGCGCGTTTTGCGGGCATTCCGGTGACGCGCGTGATCCTGAAAACGGCGCTGCTGTCGGGTGGGCTGGCCGCGCTGGCGGGGTTTTCCGAGGTGGCGGGTCTGAAGGGCTCGCTGACGCTCGATCTTAGTCCGGGCTATGGCTACACAGGGATAGTGGTGGCGATGCTGGCGCTGTTGCACCCGCTTGGCGTGGTGGTTGCCGCGCTGTTTGTGGCGGCGATTTTTGTCGGCGCAGATGCGATGAGCCGCGCGCTGGGGGTGCCCAGCTATCTGGCCGACATCATGCTGGCCTCGGCGCTGTTGATGATGGTGCTGGCGATCCTGCTTAGCAAATTCCGCGTGGTGAGGGACTGATGGATCTGATCGACATCCTGACCTCTGCCGCGTTTTGGGCCGCCGCAATCCGCATCGCCTCGCCGCTGATTTTTGCCACGATGGGAGAGTTGATTTGCGAGCGTGCCGGGGTTCTGAACCTTGGCATCGAGGGCATCATGGTCGCGGGCGCTTTCGCGGGCTGGATTGCGGTCTGGGCGGGGCTGCCGCTCTGGGGCGGGGTTACTGTGGCTTTTGCGGCGGGCATGGTGTTTGGGCTATTGCATGCAACGCTTTCGGTGCCATTCGGGTTGTCGCAGCATGTCGTGGGCATCGGGGTGACGCTGCTGGCGACCTCGCTGACGTTTTACACCTATCGCGTGGTGCTGCCCGAGGTGTCCTCGCCGCCCAAGATCGAGGCGTTCCAGCCCTTTGAGGTTCCAATCCTATCCCAAATCCCGCTAATCGGCCCGGCGTTTTTTGCCCAAACTCCGCTGACTTACGCGGCGTTTTTGCTGGTGATCGCGGTGGCGCTGGTTCTGTATCGCACACCGCTGGGTCTGGCGGTGCGTGCCGCAGGTGAGAACCCGCAGGCGGTCGCGGCGCAAGGCCTGTCGGTCACCGCAATCCGTATGGGCGCGGTGATCGTGGGATCGGGGTTCATGGCGGTGGGCGGAGCCTTCCTGACGCTTTCGGCCTTTGACAGCTTCTTTTTCGACATGGTCAACGGGCGCGGCTGGATCTGCATCGCGCTGGTGGTGTTTGGCGCATGGAAACCGGGCAAGGCGCTGCTGGGGGCGGTGTTGTTTGCCGCATTTGATGCGCTACAAATCCGTCTGCAACAAACCCCAATCGGCGCGGTGGTGCCTTATCAGCTTTTCCTGATGATGCCCTATATTCTGTCGATCCTCGCGCTAGTGCTGATGTCGCGGCGCGCCGAGGTGCCAGCCGCGCTAATGGTGACATTTAACAAAGGGGAACGGTGATGTTCGATCTTTTGGTCAAGGGAGGCACGCTGCCTGACGGGCGCGTGGCCGATATCGCAATCAAGGGGGATCGCATCGCGGAAGTGGCCCCCAACATCAACGCCGAGGCGCGCGAGGTGATCGACGCGGCAGGCGATCTGGTCACCCCGCCCTTTGTCGATCCGCATTTTCACCTTGATGCCACGCTGAGTTACGGGCTGCCCCGCGTCAACGCCTCGGGCACCTTGCTAGAGGGCATTTCGCTGTGGGGAGAGCTGCGCGATCTGACCACCGTCGATGAGATGGTGCAGCGCGCGCTGGCCTATTGCGACTGGGCGGCCTCGATGGGGTTGCTTGCGATCCGCAGCCATGTCGACACCACGCCTGACCACCTCAACACCGTGACCGCGATGCTGGAAGTGCGCGAAAAGGTGCGCGATTATATCGACCTGCAACTCGTCGCCTTTCCGCAAGACGGGCTGTATCGCGCGCCCAATGGCCGCGAAAACCTGATCCGCGCACTGGATATGGGTGTGGAGGTGGTCGGCGGTATCCCCCATTTCGAGCGCACCATGCAGGCGGGCGCGGATAGCCTGCGCGATCTGTGCGAAATCGCGGCGGATCGCGGCTTGCGCGTCGATATTCACTGCGATGAAACCGATGACCCGATGAGCCGCCATATCGAAACGCTGGCCTATGAAACGCAGCGTCTGGGGCTGCACGGGCGGGTGGTTGGCTCGCATCTGACCTCGATGCATTCGATGGACAATTACTACGTCTCAAAATTGCTGCCCCTGATCGCCGAGGCCGGGATTGCCGCGATCCCCAACCCGCTGATCAACATCATGCTGCAAGGCCGCCATGACAGCTTTCCCAAACGTCGCGGGCTGACACGCGTCAAGGAAATGCAAGCGATGGGCATTCCCGTGGGCTGGGGTCAGGATTGCGTGCTGGACCCGTGGTATAGCCTTGGCACGGCGGATATGCTGGATGTCGCGTTCATGGGGCTGCATGTCGCGCAGATGAGCCATCCCGATGAAATGGCGCGCTGTTTCACGATGGTCACGCAAACCAATGCGCAGATCATCGGCCTGCAAGATTTCGGACTTCACAAGGGGGCGCTGGCATCGCTGGTGGTGCTGGATGCCAGCACTCCGGTCGAGGCCGTGCGGCTGCGTCCGGCGCGTCTTGCGGTGATCTCAAAGGGCAAGGTGATTGCCCGCAGCGCGCGCGGGGATGCGACGCTGAACCTGCCGGGCCGCCCGCAAACCACGCATCGTCGCGCGCCCAAACGCTAACGCGCGACGCGCGGGATCAGCGCCCGAACGCGGCCCGCCAGCGCGCGATGAACTGCGCGCGTTTCTGGCGATCCAGCGCCACCAGCAGCACCGGCGAAATCGCGATTGTGTGCAAGGCGCTGGCGGGGGTGGCGCTGTCTTCCGGCTCGCCGCTCACCAAAAGCCCCGCCGTGCGCAAATCTTCCTGACCGCGCGCGGACAGCAGAAAATCAAGCAGTCGTTGCGCCGGTTCCGAGTGCTCGGCCGACTTCGGGATCATATAGCCACGCGACAACATCAGCGTGTAATCTTGCGGCCAGATCACCCCAACATTCGGGTCGCGGCGCGCATTCACATAAGACCCCAACACGTTGTAAGCCATCGCATATTCGCCTTGTGAGACGCCCTTGATAATCTCGGCGGAACAGCAGGTTGCCACAGCGCCCGCGCGGCTGAACCCTTCCATCAGCGCGCCAAAGGTGCTGGCCTCTAGGCTGTCCTCAAAGGCGAACAGATAGCCAAGGCCCGAGGCCTCGATCTCATACGTCGCGATCTTACCCTGATAGCGCCCCTCTGCGCGCCGCATCAAATCAAGCAGCGCAAACCGGGTGTGGGGCACGTCTTCGGGCGGCACCAGATCAGTGTTGTAGATCATCACGGCGGGCTCTTGCGTGACGCCCCAAAGCTGGTCGCGCCAACGCCGCGCGCTTGGCAAAGCGGCGCTGGCGGTTGAGCGATACGACCCCGCGCAGCCGCGATTGACCAGATCGACCATCTGATGCACCGCCGAGGACAACACCGCATCGGCGCGGCTTTGACCCGCCTCGCAGTCGCGCAAGCTGATGTCGTAAAGCGCGTTCGACCCCCATTGCTCGTAGGCCACCGCGATGCCGGGATTGCGTGCGGTGAAATCTTCGAGCGTGGGGCCGAGGACCGCAATATCGGTGGTGGATCGCAACACCATCTTAGGTCCGTCCGCAGGGCCAAACCGGGCGCGCGCCTCGGGGCCGTCTTGCTGGGCCATGGCGGGCAGCGCGGCAAGGATCGCGGCGAGCATGAGCAGGGCTAACCGGGTCATATCGTTTCCTCCATCACCGGCAGGCGGATCGTTGCGCGAAAGCCCTGCGCGGTGGCACCCAGTTTCAGTTCGCCGCCAAAGGCCAGTGCAACCGCGCGCGCAATCGACAGGCCCAGCCCCGCACTTTGGCCCACAGAGGCTGCGGTTTTCTCAAATCGCTCGCCGATGCGTGCCAACACTTCGGGGCTTGGGCCGGGGCCGGAATCCTCGACCCACAGGCAGGCCTGCGCGCCCTCACACGTCACCCCCACACGCACCCGCCCTGCCCCGTGTTTCAGCGCATTGCCCAGCAAATTGCGCAGCGCCTCGGTCAGCGAGAGCGTGTCCGCCATCACCATCACCGCCTCTTCGCCGATTTCCAGCACCACCTCGCGATTGGGCGCGACCAGCTCATGATCGCGGCTTTCAATGACATCAAGCGCAACATCGCGCAAATCCAGTGCCACGCGGCGCGCGGCATCGGTGCGGTGAATGACCAGCGCGCGCGACAGCATCTGATCCAGCAGTTCCCCCAAAGACCGGGTGCGCCGTTGGAGGCGAGTCAGGATCTGGTCACGCCTTGCGTCATCTTCCTCGGCACTCGCCAGTTCCGCCTGCACCCTTAGCGCGGCAACGGGGGTGCGCAGCTGATGGGCGGTGTCCGAAATCAGGTTGCGCATCGCGGCCACTTGGCGATCAAGGCGCGCCATAAAGCGGTTCATCGCCCCCACCATCACCGCCACCTCGGCAGGCACCGCAGTGTCCATCGGCGTCAGATCATGCGGGTCGCGGCCCGCCAGTTGATCGGCAATGCGGATCAGCGGGCGCATCGCGCGATCAATCACCAGCACCGCCAGCGCCAGCAGGGCAATCCCGCCAATCGCAGCGGCAATCAACGCATCGCGCGTCAAACCAAGCGCCATTTCGGTGCGTGCGCGCAGGGTTTGGCCGACCGTGACCGTGACGGTGCCCGAGAAACTGCGCTCGGCAAAGCGGCGTGAGAGGGTGACAAAGCGCGCGCGCTCATCAGCCATGCTCGCATCGAAAAAGCTGGGGCTGGCGGTTGGGGTCGGGTTTGGAAGCGCCCCGGTCGCCCCGGTCAGCACCGCCCCGTCCGGTCCGCGCACCGAGTAATAAATCCGATCATCGGGCGCAAGCGCGAGCAGTTGGAACGCCGCCACCGGGAGATCGACAACCGGTGCGCCATTCTGGATCGAGATCGCCTCGGCAATGTCATTGGCCGCGCCCAACAACAGCCGGTCATAGCTTTCGCGCGCCGCCGCACGGCCATAGGCAAACGCCGCCAGTGCCGCGACTGCGCCCCCCACCAGCAGTAGCGCCAAGACGCCGCTGATGACGCGACGTTTCAGCGAGGCGGTCGCGCCCGCGATAACCCTGCCCTCAGCCATCAAGCTGCATCCGGTAGCCAAGCCCGCGATGGGTTTCGATCACCACGCCCGACTCCGTCAATTTTTTGCGCAACCGCGCGACGTATAGCTCAATCGCGTTCAGACCGACATCAACATCGGCAAAGGAAAACAGCCCCTCATACAGCTTTTCCTTACTCATGATCCGCTCGCTATTGCGCATCAGCACGCCCAGCAAGACCGTCTCGCGCCGGGTCAGCGCCAGAGGTTTGTCGTCAAGGCGCGCGCTCAGCGTGGCAGGTGTCCAGGACAGGCGCCCCAAGGTGATATCCTCGCTTTTGGTCTCGGCGCCGCGCCGGATCAGCGCGCGCAAACGCGCCTCCAACTCGCGGTGATCGAAGGGTTTCACAAGGTAGTCATCTGCGCCCAGATCAAGCGCCGACACCCGATCATCTACCGAAAACAACGCCGTCAGCATCAAGACCGGCATGCGTTCGCCGCGTGCGCGCAAATCGCGCAACAGCGCGGTTCCCAACCGGTCGGGCAGGTGAATATCCAGCACCATCGCGTCATAGCGCGTCACCGCAAGGCAATCCTCGGCCGACGCACAATCGGGGGCGACATCGCATGTCATCCCCGCGCGGTGCAGGTGATTGCGCACCGCTTCGGCCATGTCCTGCGCATCTTCGACGATCAGCACGCGCATCGTTTGATCTCTCCTGTTCGTAGCGGCGTTCAAGGTGACAGGTTGGTGACAGCTTGGCCGGGTAACCTTGGTTCTAACTGATCGCGAGGAGGCCGCAAAGAGCGGTGCGATCGGGAGATGCGGATCGGGCCCGCGAGAACTGCCCGCAATGATGACTGGAGGACTTCACATGATCTTCAAGGCAACCCGCCTTGCGCTGGCATCTGCTGCGCTGGCTGTCGCAGGCTTTGCTGCCCCTGCCATGGCCGCTGATTTTACCGCCGAAAACCCCGAATGTATCGCACCGGCCAATCCCGGCGGCGGTTGGGATTTCACCTGCCGCCAAGTCGGCAAGACGATGCAGGATCTCGGGCTGATCACGCAAACGATGCAGGTGACAAACCTCGCCGGCGGCGGCGGTGGCGTGGCGTTTGCGGAAGTCGTGAACAAGCGCGATAGCGACAATGATCTGATCGTCGCGGCCAGCTCGGCCACCGCAACCCGTTTGGCGCAAGGCGCTTATCCGGGCAATGATATGTCGCAGGTGCGCTGGCTGGCCTCGATTGGTGCCGATTACGGTGTGATCGCGGTGGATAAGGATAGCCCCTACAAGACCCTGCCCGATCTGATGAACGCGGTGAAAGCCGATCCGACCTCGGTTGCGTTTGCCGGTGGGTCTGCTGTGGGTGGCTGGGATCACCTCAAGGTGCTGATTGCGGCTAAGGCTGACGGCATCGCTGACGTGCGCAAGGTCAAATATGTCGCCTTTGACGGTGGCGGCGAGGCAATCACGCAGTTGCTAGCTGGCTCGGTTCAGGCATTTACCGGCGATCTGTCGGAAACCAAGGGCTTTATCCAGTCGGGCGACGTGCGCGTTCTGGCCGTGTTGGCGCCCGAGCGCCTGGGCGGTGAGTTTGCCGATATCCCGACGGCCAAAGAGCAAGGGATCGACGCACTCGGCGCGAACTGGCGTGGATTCTACGGTCCGGGCAAAATGTCGGATGCGGCCTATGATTACTGGTCCAAGCAAATCGCGGCTGTCTATGCCTCGCCCGAGTGGAAAAAAGTGATGGAGGCCAACGGCCTTGCCCCGCTTGACCTGCAAGGCGCGGATTTCCAGAAATTCGTGGCCAATTCGGTGCAGCAGATCCAGGATATCTCGAAAGAGATCGGGATCTTGAAATAAGCCCGATAGGGTTCGGGGCGGCGTGCCATGCGCCGTCCCTTTACACATATTTCCGGGCCTGCGCGTTCCGCGCGCCCTTCCCTACCGCTTTGGAGGTCATAGATGAGCGACCGGATTTTCGGTGCCTTCGGCTTGGCTTTGGCGATTTTTTACGCCTTTGCCGCCAGTCAAATTCAGGAAAGCTTTCTAACCGATACCGTCGGCCCCAAGGCGTTCCCCTATATTGTCGCGACAATCCTTGGCCTTGCCTCGGCCTATATCGCGCTGCGCCCCGACCCTGAACCGGTCTGGCCACCGCTGGGGCGGTTGGTGGAAATCGGCGCGGCTGTGGTGGCGTTGATGATCTACGCGCAAGTGCTGCCCGAGATCGGTTTCGTGATCGCGACCGCCTTTGCCGCCGCCTATCTCAGCTGGCGTCTGGGGTCAAAGCCGCTGTCCGCAATCATCGCGGGCATCTCGATCTCGGTCGGGATTTATATCGTCTTTCACCTGATCCTCGGGCTGTCGCTGGCCCGTGGTCCGTTCGGTTTCTGAAGGGAGCACGCGATGGATACCCTAGCCCAACTTGCCCACGGCTTTGACGTGGCGCTTACTTGGCAGAATATCGGACTGGCGCTGATCGGCTGCCTTCTGGGCACGATCATGGGCGCGCTGCCCGGTCTTGGCCCCTCGAACGGGGTCGCGATTTTGATCCCGCTGGCGTTCACTCTGGGCCTTGGCCCGACACCGTCGATGATCTTGCTGACGAGCGTGTATTACGGAGCGATGTATGGCGGGCGGATCAGTTCGATCCTGCTCAATATTCCGGGCGATGAACCCGCGATGATGACCTGTCTTGATGGCTATCCGATGGCGCAAAAAGGCATGGCTGGCGAGGCGCTGTCGATCTCAGGGATTGCCTCGTTCGTGGGGGCGTTTTTTGCGACTTGGGGGCTTATCCTGCTAGCCCCGCAACTGGTTAAGATCGCGCTGCTGTTCGGTCCGGCGGAATATTTCGCGCTGTTTGCGCTGGCCTTCATGACGCTGGGCGGCGTGAGTTCCACCAACCAGGCCAAGGCCGCTTTTGCTGCCGCGATTGGCCTTGGACTCGCGATGGTCGGGGTGGATACGCAGACCGGCGTGCCGCGCATGACCTTTGGCGAGGTTCACCTGTATGACGGGATCGACTTCCTTGTTGCCATCGTCGGGCTGTTCGCACTGTCCGAGGTGTTTGTCTTTCTCGAACACCGCCACGGCGAATCCGATGCGGCTGGCAAAAAAGTCGAGATCGGGCGCATCACCCCGCCTTGGGCGATGGTGAAGCGCTGTATCCCGACGATGCTGCGCACCTCAGGGCTGGGCTTTCTGGCGGGCGTTTTGCCCGGCGCTGGCGCCTCGCTGGGCTCGTTCATTTCCTACTCGATGGAAAAGCGGCTGGTCGATCGCGAAGGCACGTTTGGCAAAGGCGATCCGCGCGGTGTGGCCGCCCCCGAGGCGGGCAATAACGCCGCAGCTGGCGGTGCGCTGGTACCGATGCTGGCGCTTGGCGTGCCGGGGTCTGGCACCACGGCGGTGTTGCTGGCGGTGCTGCTAAGCCTGAATATCACGCCGGGGCCGTTGCTGTTTACGCAAAACCCCGATGTGGTCTGGGGCCTGATCGCGGCGCTGTTCATCGCCAACTTCATGTTGCTGGCGCTCAATATTCCGATGGTAGGCGTGTTTACCCGCCTGCTGCTGATCCCGCCGCGCGTGCTGATGCCGATTGTGGCGATGGTCAGCTTTGTCGGAATCTACGGCATCTCGGGGTCGAGCTTTGATTTGATGGTGATGATCGGCTTTGGCGTGGTCGGCTGGGTGTTGCGCAAGTTCGACGTGCCGCTGGTGCCTGTCATTCTAGGGATTCTGCTGGGCAACCCGATGGAAAGTAACCTGCGCCGCGCGGTGCAGATCTCCAACGGCGATTGGTGGGTGCTGGTGGGCAGCCCGCTGGCGATTGGGCTGTGGATCATTGCTATCCTTGGCTTCCTCGCGCCGATCTTCTTTGGCCGCCTGCTGCGCGATCGCATGACGGCGCGGCGCGACGATGAAGGCAGCATCGCCGACTAAAACTTGGCGGGTCGCGCAGAAATGCGCGGCCCCCCTTTCCCGACACTCGGCACGTTTTTGTCGAGACGGACCGGCAGGGCTTGGCGGCCCCGGGCTGCGGCGCTATCACGGCCCTTCGACAACCGCAGGGAGCCCCATATGACCGCCGTTGCAGATCGCATCGCCCGCACCATCGCCACCGATATCAGCGCCCGTCCCGAGCAGGTTACCGCCACGATCGCCCTGCTGGATGGCGGCGACACCGTGCCGTTCGTGGCGCGCTATCGCAAAGAGGCCACCGGCGGTCTGGATGACACGCAACTGCGCCAATTGGCCGAGCGGCTGGACTATCTGCGAGAGCTGGAAAAGCGCCGCGCCAGCATCCTTGGCGAGATCACCTCGCAGGGCAAGCTGACCCCGGATCTGGCGCGTTTGATTAGCAATGCCGACACCAAGGCGGTGCTTGAGGATCTGTATCTGCCCTTCAAACCCAAGCGGCGCACCAAGGCGATGATCGCGCGCGAAAACGGGCTTGAGCCGCTGCTGCGCGCCATCCTTGCCGATCGGAGAGCAGAGCCAAAACTACTGGCCAGCGGCTATCTAAGCGAAGCGGTGGAAACAGAAAAAGACGCGCTGAACGGCGCGCGCGATATCTTGGTTGAGGAGCTTGGCGAAAACGCCGCGCTGCTGGGGCGCTTGCGCAAAGTGTTGCATGAAGACGCGCTGATCACCGCCCGCGTCATCAAGGGTAAGGAAGAAACAGGGGCGAAATTCTCGGATTATTTCGATCATAGCGAGAAATGGGCCACGATCCCCTCCCACCGCGCGCTTGCCATCCTGCGCGCCTCGAAAGAGGAAATCGTGAGCGTCGATATCGGCCCCGATCCAGACACTGGCCTGCCCCGCATCCTTGACATCATCGCCGCTGAAATCGGGATTCCCGGTCAAGCTCCGGGCGATCTCTGGCTGCGTGAGGCCTCGCTTTGGGCGTGGAAAGTCAAACTAAGCCTGTCGATGTTCATCGAGTTGATGGCCGATCTGCGCAAGCGCGCCCATGACGCCGCGATTGATGTGTTCGCGCGCAATCTGCGCGATCTGCTGCTGGCCGCGCCTGCGGGGCCGCGCGCGACGCTGGGTCTTGATCCGGGCATCCGCACCGGCTGCAAGATCGCGGTGGTCGATGAAACGGGCAAGCTGCTGGACACGGCCACGATCTACCCGTTCCAGCCGCGCAATGATCTGCGCGGATCGGAAGAGACGCTGAAACACCTGATCGCCAAACACGGCGTGGCGCTGATCGCGATTGGCAACGGCACGGCGAGCCGCGAATCTGAACGCCTTGTTGCGGATGTGCTCAAACGCCTGCCCGCCGGGGTGACGCGCCCAACGCCGGTGATCGTGTCCGAGGCGGGGGCTTCGGTCTATTCGGCCTCGGAACTGGCCTCGCAGGAATTCCCCGACATTGACGTGTCGCTGCGCGGCGCGGTGTCGATTGCGCGCCGCTTGCAAGACCCGCTGGCAGAGCTGGTCAAGATCGAACCCCAAGCCATCGGGGTCGGGCAATATCAGCATGACGTCGATCAGCGCCGCCTCGCCCAGTCTTTGGAGGCGGTGGTCGAGGATGCGGTGAACGCGGTCGGCGTGAACCTCAACATGGCCTCGGCGCCGCTGCTGTCCCATATCGCGGGTCTCGGGCCGTCGCTGGCGCAGTCTATCGTGGCGCATCGCGATGCCAATGGCGCGTTTGCCAACCGCAAGGCGCTGCTGAAAGTACCCGGTCTCGGGCCAAAAGCCTTTCAGCAATGCGCGGGTTTCCTGCGCATCAATGACGGGAGCGAGCCGCTGGATGCCTCCTCGGTGCACCCCGAGGCCTACGGCGTAGCGCGCAAGATCGTGCAGGCCTGCGGGCGTGACATCCGCGCGATTATGGGCGATGAAAGCGCGCTGTCGGGTCTGCGCGCCGAGCAGTTCGTCGATGACACCTTCGGCCTGCCCACCGTGCGCGATATCCTCAGCGAGCTGGAGAAACCGGGCCGCGATCCGCGCCCGAGCTTTAAGACCGCCACCTTCGCCGAAGGGGTCGACGCGATCACCGATCTTAAACCGGGCATGTCGCTGGAAGGCACGGTGACCAATGTTGCGGCCTTCGGCGCGTTCGTCGATATCGGCGTGCATCAGGACGGTTTGGTGCATGTCAGCCAGCTTGCAGATCGTTTCGTCAAAGATCCCCACGAGGTCGTTAAGGCTGGCGACGTGGTGCGTGTGCGCGTCACCGAAGTGGATGTTGCGCGCAAGCGTATCGGGCTGAGCATGCGCAAGGACGGGGGCGGCGCGCAGGCGCCAGATGCGCCCAAAACGGCCAAGCCAAAAAATACGCAGCGATCCGCCCCTGCCCCGAAATCGACCCCAAAAGCCGCCCCCGCCAGTCAGGGCGCGTTCGGATCAGCCCTTGCCGAGGCGTTAAAGCAGTCGCCCAAAACCCCGCGCGGTTGAACGCCTCACGCGAGACCCTAAATCATCTCCCATGCTTGGGATCAGCTATCCTAAACGGCTGCGCGACTGGCGCGATGCCGCAATTCGGCGCGCCAAGTATCGCTCGATCTATGCCTATGCGCTTGTGACGGCGCATATGGGGGGCCATCTGATTGCCGATGATCATCCCGCATGGGCGCGTATTGAGGGTGCGCGGCGGTCGCCCTAGTCGTCGCAGGTCTTTGCGATATACTCGGGCGTAAAGATCAACGAGGCCGCTATGACCAACCACCTTTCCCCTGATGCCATCCGCACGCTTTTTTCAAACGCGATGTCGCAGATGTATCGCGCTGAGGTGCCCCAATATGGTGCGCTGATCGAGCTGGTGCGCGAGGTGAACGCGGCAACCTTGGCGGCTAACCCGGCGCTTAAGGTGCGCCTTGACGCAGCGGGAGAGCTGCAGCGTCTCGACGTCGAACGCCACGGCGCAATCCGCCTTGGGAGCGCGCGCGAACTGGGCCAAATCAGGCGCATGTTTGGCGTGATGGGCATGTATCCGGTGGGCTATTACGACCTGTCCGTGGCCCGAATTCCAGTGCATTCCACCGCGTTTCGCCCGATCGAACAATCCGCCTTGCAGCGCAATCCCTTCCGGGTGTTCACCTCGCTTTTGCGCCTTGATCTGATCGAGGATCGCGCGCTTGCGAGCGAGGCCGAAGATATCCTTGCGCGCCGCCAGATCGTAACAGATCGCGCCCTTGCACTGATCGAACTGGCAGAGTCGCAGGGGGGATTGAACGAGGTGCAGGCGCAGGAATTCGTGACGCAAGCGCTTGAGACATTCCGCTGGCACAGCGAGGCCACGGTGTCGCGCGCGACCTATGACAAGCTGGTCAACGCGCACCGCTTGATCGCCGATGTGGTCAGTTTCAAGGGGCCTCATATCAACCATCTGACGCCGCGCACGCTAGATATTGATCGCGCGCAAAGCGAGATGCCCAAGCGCGGCATTGCGCCCAAAGCGGTTATCGAGGGGCCGCCGCGGCGCAAGGCCGATATCTTGCTGCGCCAGACCTCGTTCAAGGCGCTGGACGAGCCGGTCGAGTTTCAGGGCGAAAGCGGCAGTCATACTGCGCGTTTCGGCGAGATCGAGCAACGCGGTGTCGCCCTGACGCCGACGGGGCGGGCACTTTATGATGCGGCTTTGGCGCAGTTGCGGACAGAGGCGGCAGCGCCGGGTGCTGAGAGTTACACGAGCCTGCTGGACGCAGGGTTTGGCTGCCTGCCCGATGATCTGGAGGCGCTGCGCGCGCAAGGGTTGGCGTTCTTTCGCTATCGCGCGAACGATGAGGCCGCGCCCGCGCGCGCCAAGAGCCTGTCGGATTTGATTGCATCAGGTGCGCTAATTGCCGATCCGCAAGTCTATGAAGATTTCCTGCCGGTTTCGGCGGCGGGGATTTTCCAATCGAACTTGAATAGCGAGGATCAGTCGACCTATCGCGCCGCAGCCAATCAGGACGCGTTTGAGGAGGCCTTGGGGGCGCAGGTCGCTGATGAGATGGCGCTTTACGCAGAGATTGAAAACGACAGCCTTGCCTGCGCGCTTAACCAGCTTGGCCAGAGCCATCTTCTTGCATGACATGACGGGGCTTGGCGGCGGTTACAAGATGCGCATTGCGCAATGAAAAAGGGCGCCCGAAGGCGCCCCGTTCCAAATCTGGATCAACCGATCAAGCGAGCTTGAGGTTGGTAGCCGATTCGCGACCGTCACGGCCAGCTTCGACGTCATAGGTGACTTTCTGATCGTCGTTCACGGTGGTCAGACCAGCGCGCTCAACAGCAGAGATGTGCAAAAAGACGTCTTTGCCACCGGACTCGGGAGCAATGAAGCCAAAACCTTTAGTTGCGTTAAACCATTTCACGGTACCATTGGCCATCGTGAGATCTCCTTTAATTTTCAACCTGTTCGCGGAAGTGCAACAGCGTGGCGCAGTCGGCCAAGATCGAGTTCGCTGAAGTCCGGTAGGGAAAGCAGGGGATCGATTTAGGAAACGTAGCCAGCGCTTAGTGCCATATCACGACCCGCTTGTCTATGATTCATTGCACCAAGTTTGCGTGGTGTTGAGCGGATAAGCGCGCACCCCCAACGGCGCGCGCTAAAACAGTGCCCTTCAGCCCTAGCGGATCTTCAGTGTCGCCAGTCCGATCAGCGCCAAAATCAGCGAAATAATCCAGAACCGAATGACGATCTGAGGTTCGGACCAGCCCTTTTTCTCAAAATGGTGGTGGATCGGGGCCATCAGGAACACCCGTTTGCCGGTGCGTTTGAAATAGGCGACCTGGATGATCACGGACAGCGCCTCGACGACGAACAAGCCGCCCACGATGCCCAGCACGATTTCATGCTGGGTGCATACGGCGATCGCGCCCAGCGCGCCGCCCAGTGCAAGACTGCCCGTATCGCCCATGAACACCGCCGCCGGCGGCGCGTTATACCACAAGAACCCAAGGCCCCCCCCCATCAGCGCCGCTGTGAAGATCGCCAGCTCGCCCGTGCCGGGCACGAATTGCACGCCCAGATACTCGGTGAAATCGGTGCGCCCCACGACATAGGCAATCGCGCCCAGCGTGCCTGCCGCAATCATCACCGGCATGATCGCCAGCCCATCAAGCCCGTCTGTCAGGTTCACCGCATTGGCCGAGCCAACCATCACGAACATTGCAAAGGGGATGTAGAAATAACCCAGATTGAGCACGAGACTTTTGAAGAACGGCACCTCGACATGGCCTGCCAGTTCGGCCGGGTGCAGATACCACGTCGCAAGGGACGCAATCAGCGCCAGCAGAAAGCCCAGCCCAAGGCGCATCTTGCCGCTCACGCCTTTGGTGTTTTGCTTGGACACTTTGGCGTAATCATCGGCAAAGCCGATCGCGGCATAGCCATAGGTCACCATCAAGACGACCCAGATATAGCCATTGCTGAGGCGCGCCCAAAGCAGGGTCGAGACCAGCAGCGCCGACAGGATCAAGATACCGCCCATCGTAGGCGTTCCGGCCTTGGCAAGATGCCCCTCGGGGCCGTCATCACGGATCGGCTGGCCCTTGCCCTGACGCATCCGCAGCGTGCGGATCAGCCATGGGCCAAAGATAAAGCCAAACAGAAGGGCTGTGAAAAACGCCCCGCCCGCGCGAAAGGTGATGTAGCGAAACAGATTGAACGGGCCGCCGCCATCAGACAGATCGGTGAGCCAGTAAAGCATTACTCTTTCCCCCTATGCGCATCGCGCGCGCCGGGTTGGCGCAGTTTCTTCAAAGCCTCAACGACAAGGCTCACTTTTGAGCCCTTGGACCCTTTCACCAACACCACATCGCCGGGATCGACAAGATGGCGCGCCCGCGCAGCCAATTCGGCGGCGGTCTCAAAATACTCGCCCCGCTTGGCACGCGGCAACGCATCGCGCAAGTGTGCCATGCGCGGGCCAGCCAGATGCACCACATCAATTTTTGCCATCGCGGGATGATTAGCGAGGGCGGCGTGCATGGCGTTTTCTTGCGAGCCGAGTTCCAGCATATCGCCCAAGAATGCGATGCGGCGGCCCTTGGCGGTGCGCCCCACCCCGTCGCGCGGCGTGCTGCCTGCGAGCACCTCAAGCGCAGCCGCCATCGAGGCGGGATTGGCGTTGAACGCGTCGTCAAACAGATCAAAGTTCTCAAGCTCATCCACGATATCCATGTAGATGCGCTGGCGCTGACCACGCCCCGCCGGAGGTTCCCACGCGCCCAGATCCATCGCCGTTACGGTTGGATCGCACCCCACCGCCTCGGCCAATGCCAAAATGCCCAAGGCGTTCGCGGCGAAATGCGCACCCGGCGTCATCACCTTGAACAGCATTGGCTGTCCCGCGTGACTGGCCTGCACAATCGTGGCGTCGCCCGCGATACGCGCCGAGAGCAGTTGATAATCAGACCCCGGCGCGGTGCCAAAGGTCACGACGGTTTGCGCGTGTTTTTCAGCGCCCGCGCGCAGAATATCAGTGACCTCAAGGCCCGTGGGAATAACGGCCGTACCGCCCGGTTCCAGTCCCTCAAAGATCGCGGCCTTTTCGCGCGCGATCCCGGCCAGATCCTCAAATGCCTCAAGATGGGCGGGCGCGACGGTGGTGATCATCGCGGCATGCGGGCGCGCCATGCGCGCAAGGGGCGCGATCTCGCCGGGATTGGACATGCCAATCTCGATCACAGCGAAATCCGCGCTTTCGGGCAGCCGCGCCAACGTGATGGGCACGCCCCAATGGTTGTTGAAACTGGCCTCGGCGGCGTGAACTGCACCATGAGCAGACAGCACCGCGCGCAGCATTTCCTTGCTTGAGGTCTTGCCCACCGAGCCCGTCACCGCCAGCACCCGCGCCTTAGAGCGCGCGCGCCCTGCCCGACCCAAATCTTGCAGCGCGCCCAGCACATCGGGCACGATCAGCAGCGCATCTTTATCCGAGCAGCCCTCGGGGATGCGCGAGACCAGCGCGCCTGCCGCCCCAGCATCCAGCGCCGCACGCACAAAATCATGGCCATCGCGCACGTCTTTCAGTGCGACGAACAGATCGCCGGGGCGGATCGTGCGGGTGTCGATGGAAATGCCTGTGGCGGCGAAAGGTTTCGTCGCGCGTCCCTTGGTAGCACGCGCGGCATCCTCAGAGGTCCAAAGCAGCGACATCAGATTTTCCCATCCAGGGCCGCCACCGCAAGGCTGGCCTGTTCAGCATCATCGAACGGGTAGACGTCTTGGCCAATGATCTGCCCGCTTTCATGCCCCTTGCCCATCACCAGCAGCGCATCGCCCGGCTGGAGCGCATCGACACCGCGCAAGATCGCCTCGGCGCGATCGCCCACCTCGAGCGCCTCGGGCGCGCCCAGCATCACGGCGGCACGGATCACGGCGGGGTCTTCGGAACGCGGGTTGTCATCACTCACGATCACCAGATCGGCATGCTCGCGCGCTGCCTGCCCCATCAACGGGCGCTTGGTAGCATCGCGATCGCCTCCGGCCCCGACAATGGCAATCAGACGCCCCATCACATGCGGGCGCAGCGCCGACAGCGCGGTTTTCACCGCATCGGGCGTATGGGCGTAATCGACAAAGACTGTGGCACCGTTTTCGCGCGTCGCGGCCAGTTGCATCCGCCCGCGCACGGTGCTCAGGCGCGGCAAGGTGGCGAACACCTCCTCGGCCTCGGCCCCGCACGCGATGGCAAGTGCTGCGGCGCTAAGAACGTTCATCGCCTGAAACCCGCCAATCAGCGGCAGGCGGGTCATCTGCGTCCAGCCCTGCCACGAGAACCGCACATCCTGCCCCGTCGCATCATAGCGCTGCCCGAGGATCTGCATCTCGCACGCATCGCTGGTGCCGATCCCGATCAGTTCCTGCCCGCGCGCTGTGATGTATTTCGCCAGTTCCCGCCCCTTGGGATCGTCAAGATTGATTACCGCCACACCATCTTCGGGCAGAACGCGCGTGAACAGCCCGGCCTTAGCGGCGAAATATTCATCAAAGGTCGCGTGATAATCGAGATGATCTTGCGTGAAATTCGTGAACGCCGCCGCGGTCAGCGTCACCCCGTCAAGGCGACGCTGCGCGAGGCCATGCGAGGAGGCCTCCATCGCGGCATGGGTCACGCCAACGCTTACCATATCGCTAAGCAACCGGTGCAGGGTGATCGGTTCGGGCGTGGTATGGGGCGAGGGCGCGGTGTAGCTGCCCTCAACGCCTGTGGTGCCGATATTGGACGCCTCAAGACCCAGTTCCTGCCAGATTTGGCGGGTGAAGGTCGCCACGCTGGTCTTGCCATTGGTGCCCGTCACCGCAATCACGGTTTCGGGCTGGCGGCCAAACCAAAGCGCCGCCGCAAAGGCCAGCGCCTGACGCGGATCTTCGGTCACGACTATCGCCACATCGGTGCCCACCAGTGCGGCGCGCGCCACGCCTTCGCCCGCGCGATCTGTCAGAATGGCCCCCGCGCCCATACGCAGCGCGTAGGGCACGAATTCAGCGCCGTGCATGTTGCTTCCGGGAAGGGCTGCGAAGAGATGGCCAGGCTTGACCTGACGGCTATCGACCGACAGTCCCGAAACCGCACGGTCCGGCCCGCCCAGCGGCGTCAGCCCCAATTCGCTTAGCATCTTGGTGCCTGCGGCCATATCGTTTTGTCCCTCACTCAGCCCGCAGTTCTTATCACGGCCCGACTTGCCAAGGTCAAGATGCCGGGGCCTACGGCACCCCCGCGCTTAGTCCGCTTTGACCAGCGAGATACCATCCAACACCGCGGGGGTCGTCGGTTCGGGGCGCAGACCCAAAAGCGGCGCGACACGGCGGATCGCCTCAGCGGCGACGGGAACGGCGGTCCAGCCTGCTGTGCGGCGCGGGATCTTACCCGATGTGTCAGAGGGCTCATCCAGCGTCAACACCAGCACGTATTTCGGATCCGTCACCGGGAACACGCCCGCGAAAGTCGATATCACCTTCTTGTCGTAATAGCCCCCCTGCGGGTCGGGCTTGTCGGCGGTGCCGGTCTTGGCGGCCACCTGATAACCTGCAACGTCGCCATAGCTTGCCGTGCCGCGCGTCACCACGGCGCGCATCATCGCCAATACCTTGCGCGCAACATCAGGCTCGACAACCTGCGCGCCCTCGGGAGCGCCGTATTTTTGCTTAACCGGCTTATGCGGCCCGCCCTTGGAAATCAGCGTGGGCAGCACGCGCTTACCGTCATTGGCGATTGTTGCATAGGCTGCGGCCAGATGCAGCGGGCTGTCAGACAGGCCGTGCCCGTAGCCAATCGTCATCGAAGACATCTCGGACCATTTTTTGGGTACGATCGGACGGCCGGTCGGGGCCTCAATCAATTCCACCGGCGTCGGCTCAAGCAGGCCGAGCTTGCCCAGAAACGCTTTTTGCGCGGAGGGGCCGATTTTTTGCACGATATGCGCTGTGCCGATGTTGGAGCTGTGCACCAGCACATCGGTCACCGAAAGCTGTTTGCCGTAATTGTGGAAGTCGTGGATCGTGAAGCCGCCAAATCGGAACGGCACGGTGTCAATCATCGTGGTCGGGCTAACCAGCCCGTCCTGCAAGGCCTGACTGACCGCAAAGATTTTGAAGGTCGAGCCCAGCTCATACACGCCCTGAACCGCGCGGTTAAACAGCGGACTATCGGAAGGGTCGCCCTTGAGCAGCGGCGCGGGACGGTCATTGGGATCGAAATCGGGAAGGCTCGACATTGCTACGATCTCACCGGTTTTGACCCGCATCAGCACTGCAGTCGCGCCCTTGGCATGCATCAGCTTCATGCCCCCCGCCAGCACGTCTTCCAGCGCGGTTTGAACTGTCAGGTCAAGCGACAGGCGCAGCGCCTTGCCGCCATTGGCCGGATCGCGCAACCATTTGTCATATTCCTTCTCGATTCCGGCCACGCCAAGGATTTCGGCGGAGTTCACCCCCTGAGCGCCATAGCGCGCGCCCCCCAGAATATGAGCGGCGAGGTGTCCGTTGGGATAAAGACGCATCTCGCGCGGACCAAACATCAGACCCGGATCGCCGATATCATGCACCGCCTGAAGCTGCTCGGGAGAGATGCTTTTCTTGATCCAGACGAATTTGCGCGTGCCAGTGAAATCCTGAATCAGACGGTCGCGGTCGAGATCGGGGAATATTTTGACGAGCTTGTCGATCGTGCCCATCGGGTCGATCATCAGTGGTGGCTGGGCATAAAGCGCATGCGTCAGCAAGTTGGTCGCCAACACCCGCCCCTTATCATCCACGATATTGGCGCGTTGAGCGGAAATCGTCGCGCGCGGGCCGTCGGTCTGGGGCTCTTCGGGGCGTGCGGCGGCAAATGACCCCATCCGCAACCCGACCGTCAGGAACGCCGCGAGAAACAGCACCGACATCACCAGCAAACGCCCCTCGGCGCGCTGGCGGGCATCGTCGCGCGTGGCCTCGCCGCGCAAACGGCGGTTTTCGCGTTCGATTGCATCAGTGTTTTCGCCCTTGGCGCGGGCGTTCAGGATGCGGGCAAGGGGGCGAAGCGGTGTGCGCATCAGCGATCCTCCTTCGGGGCGCTGACCTCAATCGGGTCCGAGATCGACTCCATCTGCGGGGTCGGATAGGCGATTTCGGCGACGGTGCCGAATTGCTCGGGCGTCATTGGCAGCAGTTTCAACGCGCCAAAATTTAGATTAACAAGTTCGCGCAACCGCTTGGGACGGTTTAAATAAGCCCATTCGGCATTGAGCACCGTGAGTCCCTCATTGAGCGATGAAATTTCGCGGTTGAGATCGCGCAAAGTATCGACGCGGTTCTGCGTGTCGTAATTGACGTGATAGGCCCAGAACGCAAGCGCCATGACCCCGAATGCAGTCGCAAGATAAGCAAGAAGTCTCAACGGCGGCGTCCTTTCTTTGATCCGATCACAAGGCCGGGCAGACCCAGCTGACTGCGATCGGTGGCAATGGCGGGCGCATCGGTGCGCCGCGCCACGCGCAGCCGCGCCGAACGCGCGCGCGGGTTGATCGCCAGTTCTTCGGCATCAGGGCCATCGCCCTTAACGGTGATTTCAAAGGCGGGAACGCGCGTGTCGCCCATCGGGGCATGGCGCGAGCCGCCCCCGCCGGTGGACGCGCGCGCCGCCATGAACCGCTTGACCACGCGATCTTCAAGCGAGTGAAAGCTGACCACGGCCAGTTGCCCTCCGGGTTTAAGCGCGCGTTCCGCCGCCTCTAGCCCTGCGATCAGTTGGCCAAATTCATCATTTACCGCGATGCGGATCGCTTGAAAGCTGCGCGTAGCGGGGTGGCTTTGCCCCGGTTTGGGGCGCGGCAGGCAAGATTCGATCACCTGCACAAGCTGCGCGGTGGTCTCAATTGGACTGGCTTGGCGCGCCGCGACAATGGCCTTGGCAATGCGGCGCGAGGCGCGCTCCTCGCCGTATTGGAACAGGATATCGGCCAGTTCGGCCTCATCCGCGCTGTTGACCAGATCGGCTGCCGTTGGGCCGTCTTGCGACATGCGCATATCCAGCGGGCCGTTGCGCATGAAGGAAAACCCGCGCTCTGGCTGATCAAGCTGCATCGAGGACACGCCCAGATCAAGAACGACCCCGTCCAGCAGTGCATCGCTGTAGCGGTCCATGTCGGAAAACGTGCCTTCGACCAGTTCAAGCCGGTCGCCATAGTCATCGCGCCAACCTGCGGCCATCTTGAACACCGCCGGGTCACGATCAACACCGATCACCTTATCCGCGCCCGCCTCAAGCAGACCGCGCGTGTAGCCCCCTGCCCCGAACGTGCCATCCATCCAAGTTCCCGAAACCGGTGCAACCGCCTTGAGAAGCGCGCGCAACAGCACGGGAACATGGGGGGGCGCGGTGGGTTGGGCGTCCCGATCCGACATCGCTCACTCCGCGTATAGCAGGCTGAGAGGGTCGAAATCATCGCCCTGCTCTTCGACCCAAGCTTCGGTCTGAGCCGCATCAACCGCGTCGAAGGTTTCGGGTTTCCAGATTTCAAACGTCTCGCCGACCCCGGCAAATTTCGCCTCACCCTCCAGCGCGATCTTGGTGCGCAGCGCGGCTGGCAGCACCAGACGCCCGTCAGGGTCAACTTCGGTGGGGTGGGATTTCGACAGCACGACACGTTGCAGCATCGCACGGTTTTTCGAGCCACGCGGCAGCGCGGCGATATCCGCGGCCAAGGCTTCGAAAGCTGTTTGCGTGTAGACTTGCAGCATTTTCTGGCTGTCAGCGCCGAACACGATCACCATACGGGGACGGTCGACATTGGGGCGCTGGGGATCGCCTTCTTCAAGCTCACGACGAAACAGGGCGGGAATCGACACGCGACCCTTGCTGTCCACCTTGAAGGTGTATTCGCCTATGAACATGCCCGCCAAAACGCGCGCTCCTTACCTGTCCCCGACCCGAGGGCCTTGAAGTGAAAACGGCGGATTGAGCTGCTGCCACTGCTCAATCCGCCGCCCTCGTCCCATCGCTGGGTATGTCCGACTACGCGTGCCACCTGGGGGGATGTCTGCTCGCCCACGCGCCGGATCTCTTTGTTTTCGTGAAGCGAGAGCCTGTATGAAACCTGCATTTCGCCGTGAGGTCTTGTTGCCTCGTTTGTTTTCGCTTCCGATGACCAAGGGATGCCACGGGAATTCACGGGAAGCAATAAAAAAATCAACGATTTCGCCCCGCATATTGAGCGGAGGCCCCCTGAAAAACTAGATATAGTAAGGAATTCGCACCATAAATTGACGCTCAGTTAACTATACACACCAGATATAGTAAAAATCCGGCCTCCACATTTTTTGCATTTTTTACCCATGCGGTCCCGTAAATACGATGGAAATCCGGCATTCTGTGGCCTTTCGCCAACAGTCGAAGCCCCGAAAGCATGATCACGCCGCCGTGATTCGTCCGGATTTCACGTGAGAATGGCGTGATTCAGTCGAATCTGCGCCGGAAATTCCCGTCACACGGCGGGAACGGTCCCGTGAAGTCCCATAGCGCGCACCATGAATTCCCGTGAAGCACCCAGACGCCGCCCCCGAATAGCAAAACGGCGCCCCGTCGGGACGCCGTTTCATGACCTTTATAGTCGCGACCCGCGTTCAGATCAGCCCTTGCACAATCAGCCCCTGCGCGAGAGACGCATAGGCCTGCGCCGCCGGTCCCTGCCCCGAGGCAATCGGTGTGCCCGAATCCCCGGCCAAGCGCACCTCTAGATCCAGCGGCAACGCCCCGAGGAACGGCAAGTCCAGACGCGCGGCCTCGGTAGCAACGCCACCATGGCCGAACAAGTGCGCCTCATGTCCGCAATTGGGACAGATGTAAGTCGACATGTTTTCGATCAGCCCGACGATCGGCGCCTTGAGGCGGCGGAACATATCAATGGCCTTCTTGGCATCAAGCAGCGCCACGTCCTGCGGGGTGGACACGATGATCGCGCCGTCGAGCGTGGTTTTCTGACACAAGCTAAGCTGCACATCACCGGTTCCGGGCGGTAGGTCGATCAGCAGCACATCGAGCGGGCCATATTCATCCCATTTCACCTGAAATAGCATCTGTTGCAGCGCGCCCATCAACATCGGGCCACGCCAGATCACCGCCTCATCCTCTTTCAGCATCAAACCAATCGACATCAAAGTGACACCATGGGCCTGCAACGGCAGGATCGTTTTACCATCAGGAGAGGCGGGACGCTTACTGGCCCCCATCATGCGCGGCTGCGAGGGGCCATATATATCGGCATCCAGCAGCCCGACCTTTTTACCCGCACGCGCAAGCGCCACGGCCAAGTTCGAAGCGACGGTCGATTTGCCCACGCCCCCCTTTCCCGAGCCAATCGCGAGGATTGTTTTGACGCCGGGCACCTTTTGCGGTCCCGATTGCGGCTTGGCATGACCGCCAATCGCGGGGCCTTTGGATTGTTGCGCCGTGCCGCCCAAGCCGCGCGGCGGGCCAGCAGGCACGACCACCGTCACACTTGTTATACCGGGCAGCGCGCGCACAGCGGCCTCAAGCGCGGGGCGCGCGGCCTCAAGCTCGGTGCCCGGCGCGCCTTCCAGCACGAAGCGCACAACCCCGTCTTGCACCGCCAAAGCGCGCACCAAATCGCGACTCACCGCATCGCCACCGCCCGCAAGCACCACTGAACGCAGCGCTGAAAGCACGTCTTCCTTGCCCGAACCCATGCAAATCTCTCCTTGCTCATTTTCTAGGCATATCTGCGATATGGCCCGTTTCGCGCTGACTGTGGCGTTTTTGTCGCGAGGTTCAAGGGCAACCCCTGTCTAAAAGGTCAGGTTATCCGCAATCACGAGGATGAGCGCGTACATATCTTTCGCGGACGTAAGGGAATTAGGTCAGAATCGGTTATGCGCTTTCTGCATGGCAGCATTGCCCATCCACGCCATTGTGCAAGCGCAGCATTCGCCTCATGTTAGCGACAACGCGATAGAAAAACGCATCGTAACCAACACGGGCCACCAGACGGAGAATCCGCAAAGCGCCCAGTAAAAAGTTAGAGGCTGAAGCAATGGCACTCGTACAGAATATCCGCACGTCCGAAACCGGCATAAGCGCCGTAATGACCAAAATCTCTGAGGCGCTTGCACGTCGCAAAGTGTATCGCCAGACCCTGAACGAGCTGCGCTCGCTCAGCCAGCGCGAGTTGGACGATCTGGGGATGCATTCCTCGATGATCACCCGCGTGGCCTATGAGGCCGCATACGGTAAGTAATTGAATTCCCGAGACTCTCCTCCTCCTCCCTGAGGCTCGGAAATCGGCGACACCCTCTCTCCTCCTCCCTGAGGGTGTCGCCACAAAATATACCGGCCCGACTTGGTGTGATGCCTTGATGCCGGAACGAGCTGCTCGGTTCCCTCTCCTCCTCCCTGGGAACCGCGCGAAGAAGGCGGTGACCTCTCTCCTCCTCCCTGAGGTCGCCGCCTATTCTTCAGCGGGCAAACTGCGACAGGCTGTCGCATGCTGCAGCGCAGCACTTGTGCACCGGAGCAAATGCTCCAATGTTATACGAAAGGCCCTCTCCTCCTCCCTGGGCCGATCGTTTCGGCGGCACCCTCTCTCCTCCTCCCTGAGGGTGTCGCCACCAAGAATACCGAGGGTCCTCTCCTCCTCCCTGGACCCGAGGCTGCGATGTCACTCCTCTCCTCCTCCCTGGAGTGGCGTCAAACGTACCGAAGGGCCTCTCTCCTCCTCCCTGAGGCCTTAGGTAGATAAAGACGGCGGCACCCTCCTCCTCCCTGGGTGCCGTCGTTTTTTTATGTCTTGTAGTTGGATGTTACGGCACTACCCCCGTCGCCAGAGGGCGACATGTCCAAACAGATGGGGCGCTGCCCCCGGCCCGAGGCCTCCCCCGGAGTATTTTTGGCTAGATGAAGGGCTTGCGTGCATCCAGCGTGACAGGCAGGAAGGCGCCAAGGAGTATGCCAATGCTGTCTTATCAACATGCCTATCACGCGGGAAATCTGGCGGATGTGCACAAGCATGCGCTGCTGGCCTGTGCGCTTGACTATCTGACGCGCAAGGACAAACCGCTGAGCTATATCGAGACCCATGCCGGGCGCGGGCTATATGCGCTGGATGGTGCGGAGTCGCTCAAAACCGGCGAGGCGGCGGCAGGCATTGCGCGGATTGACGATCTAGGCTGGTTCGCGCCTGACCACCCCTATGCGCGCGCGCTGGAGACGGTGCGCGCAGCCCATGGCGCGCAGGCCTATCCCGGCTCGCCGCTGGTGGCGCAAGCGCTGTTGCGGCGCACCGATACGTTGCATCTATGCGAATTGCACCCGCAAGAATATGACGCCCTGCGCGAGGCCATCGGGCGCAGGCGGGCAATTTTGCACAAGGCGGATGGGCTGGAAATGGCGATTTCGCTGAGTCCGCCAACGCCGCGGCGCGGGTTAATGCTGATTGATCCCTCATATGAGGTGAAATCCGATTATGACTCGATCCCGCGTGTGATCGCGCAGATCACGAAAAAGTGGAACGTTGGGATGATTGCGCTTTGGTACCCGCGGCTGGCCTCGGGGGGGCAAGCCGCGATGGTGGCCAATTTACGCACAAATTTCCCTGATGCGTTGAGCCATGAAGTCGATTTTCCACCGGCACGAGAAGGACATGGCATGATTGGATCGGGGATGTTCGTGATCAATCCGCCTTGGGGGCTGGAAGATGAGGCCGAGCGACTGTCGACGCTGTTTGCTGCTCTCTAAAATGCCCTATTCAGTCAGAGAATGGAGCCATGCAATCAGCGCATAGCTGATTCAGCATGGACAATCACCTTGCGGCGCGCAATTTTCTGGCGATCTGGCTGTATGCGGCGGCATACGGCTGCCACAAGGTCTGAAGGAGGACTTACCTTGTCCAACAACCCGCGCCTGCGTCATCCAAAATTTCGTGAAAAACTCATGAGCGCCGAGGACGCCGCGATGCTGATCGCACCCGGCGCGGTGATCGGGATGAGCGGGTTTACCGGTTCGGGTTATCCAAAGGCGGTGCCACAGGCGCTGGCGAAACGAATCGAGGCCGAACATGCCGCCGGTCGTCCGTTTAAAGTGTCGATCTGGACCGGTGCCTCAACGGGACCGGAATTGGACGGCGCGCTGGCCAAAGCGGATGGCATTGAATTCCGCCTGCCTTACAATTCGGACCCCATCGCGCGCGAGCGCATCAATAGCGGCCAGATGCAGTATTTCGACATGCATCTCAGTCAGGTCGCGCCGATGGCTTGGATGGGATTTCTGGGCAAGCTTGATACCGCTGTGATCGAGATTTCTGGCGTCACCGAGGACGGCATGCTGATCCCCTCATCCTCCATCGGTAATAACATGACATGGCTGGAGCAGGCCGATAAAATCATCCTTGAGGTCAATCGCTGGCAGTCTGACGCGCTGGATGGGATGCACGACATCTATTACGGCACTGCCCTGCCCCCGCATCGCGTGCCGATCCCGCTAATTAAGCCCGATGACAGGATCGGTCAGGCGCATTTTCGCGTTGATCCCGACAAGATCGTAGCGGTGGTTGAAACCGACGGGCCTGATCGCAACGCGCCCTTTAGCCCGCCCGATGCGGTGGCCGAAGCGATTGCCGCCAATATCATCTACTTCCTCGACAACGAGGTCAAACAGGGGCGGATTCCGCGCGGTTTGCTGCCGCTGCAATCGGGTGTCGGCAATGTGCCCAACGCGGTGATGGCCGGTTTGATCGAGGCACCCTTTGATCAGATGACCGCCTTTACCGAGGTCATTCAGGACGGCATGCTCGATATGATCGAGGCGGGAACTTTGCGCATGGCCAGCGCCACTGCATTCTCGCTATCGCCCGAAAAAGCGCAATATTTCAACGACAACGCGCAGTTCTTCCGCGACAAGCTGATCCTGCGCCCGCAAGAGATCAGCAACCATCCCGAACTGGTGCGCCGCTTGGGTTGCATCGCGATGAACGGGCTGATCGAGGCCGATATCTATGGCAATGTGAACTCCACGCAGGTCATGGGGTCGCGGATTCAAAACGGGATCGGCGGGTCGGGCGATTTCGCGCGCAATGGCTATGTGTCGATTTTCATGACGCCTTCCACCGCGAAGGGCGGCAAGATTTCGGCGATTGTGCCGATGGCAGCGCATGTCGATCATATTGCGCAAGATGTGCAGGTGATCGTAACCGAGCAAGGGCTGGCCGATCTGCGCGGCCTCTCCCCGCGCCAGCGCGCCGAGAAGATCATAACCAACTGCGCCCATCCGGCCTATCGCGACATGCTGCGCGATTATTATGAGCGCGCGAAGAAAGGCTCGTTTGGCGGGCACGCGCCCCATCTGCTGGGAGAGGCGTTGAGCTGGCACGAGCGGTTCGTGCAAAGCGGCTCGATGCTGCCAGATTAACCCTTAGTGCGGTTCAGATAAGCCTCGAACGCCGCCAATGTGCGGCTGGAAACATGGTGCTCGATGCCTTCGGCGTCGAGTTCCGCCACCTCTTCGGGAACGCCCACCGCGCGCAGCAGCGCCACGACCACCCGATGACGCGCGCGCACGGTTTCGGCCAGCGCCTCGCCAGCCTCGGTCAGAAACACCCCGCGATAGGGGCGCGAAATCACCAACCCCTCGCGCTTAAGCCGCGCCACCGCCTTGGTTGCGGTGGGATGCGCAACGCCCAGACGCGCCGCCAGATCGGTAATGCGCGCCTCGCCGAACTCTGCCGCCAGATCCGAGATCATCTCGACGTAATCCTCGGTCAGCGCCCGCGAGGCGGCCTGTCGGGCACGGTCAAAGCCCTTGATTTGGGTCGGGTCTGTTTCGCTCATCACACTGCCTTTCGGGGCTTGTTTCGTAGCGCGACCGCGCAGCCCTGCCAAGGAAAACTTGCGCTGCTGACATCTCTGCATTGCATATAGATTTAGCCTCTTGCTAAATTTGTAGCCAAGGCTACATTCCCCGCAACGAATAGATTTCAGACGCCTCGAGAAAGCCCCTCCCATGAACAGCCCCGGAATGAGTGATCGCACCCGCAGCGCTATGGCTGATGTTCTAGCCGGGCGCAGACGTGGCGGGATGCTGTTGTTCTTTGGGCCTGCAGTGATCGCCTCGGTCGCCTATATGGACCCGGGCAATTACGCGACCAATATCGAGGCAGGCGCGGGCTATGGCTACGGGCTGCTTTGGGTGGTGCTCGCGGCCAATATGATCGCGATGCTGTTTCAGGCCCTTTCGGCGCGCGTTGGGATTGTCACGGGGATGAACCTTGCGGAACTGTCGCGCGAGCATTTCCCCCGCCCCGCCGTGATCGCGATGTGGATCGTGTCAGAAATCGCCGCAATGGCCACAGATCTGGCGGAATTTCTGGGCGGGGCGCTGGGGCTGTCGCTGCTGTTTGGCTGGCCGCTGCTGTGGGGCATGGTCGTCACCGCCATCGTGACCTACGCGATCTTGATGTTTGAACGTGGCGGCTTTCGCCCGATGGAACTGGTGATCGGCGCGCTGGTCATGGTCATTGGCGCGAGCTACCTGATCGAGATGTTCATCGCCCCGGTCGATTGGGGCGGCGTTCTGATGGGGATGAGCACACCCGATCTGCCCGATGCCCGCGCGCTAACTATCGCAGTCGGGATCATCGGGGCGACAGTGATGCCACATGCGATTTTCCTGCATTCCGGGCTGACGCAAAATCGCGCAATTACATCGAATCTATCTGAAAAGAAACGGATTGTCAGCTTTTCCAACCGCGAGGTGATCATCGCGCTCGCCGTGGCGGGGATGGTGAATATGGCGATGGTGATCATGGCGGCCTCGGCCTTTCACCAAGGCCATTCGGACGTTGCCGAGATCGAGACCGCCTATCACACGCTCACGCCGCTGCTTGGGGGCTTTGCCGCAGCGGCGTTTTTGACCTCGCTGATTGCCTCGGGCGTTTCCAGCTCGGTCGTGGGCACGATGGCGGGGCAGATGATCATGCAGGGCTTTATCCGCCGCCACATCCCGATCTGGTTGCGCCGTGCGATCACGATGCTGCCCGCCTTTGCCGTGGTCGCGATGGGCGTGAACACGACCGAGGCGCTGGTGATGAGCCAGGTCGTGCTGTCCATCGCCCTGCCCGTGCCGATGATCGCGCTGATCCTGTTCGCGCGTCGTCGTGACGTGATGGGCACGTTTGCGGTGCGCGGCCCGATCTTGTGGCTGGCGGTGATCGGGGCAACCGTCGTGCTGGGGTTGAACTTTGTGTTGCTGTGGCAGATGGCAGGATTTGCCGTGCCGGGGTTGGCTGGCTAAGCGCCTTAGAACGGCACGTCATCCGCGCTGTCGGCGGGCACCACGAACGAGGCCAGAAGGTGCTTTTCACCCGCCTTGTCAAACTCCACCACGAGCTTGCCGCCCTCTGATCCCATGACCTCGCCATAGCCGAATTTCTTGTGAAAGACGCGGTCGCCAATGTCGAACGCGGCGGCCTCTTCGGCGTCGATCACGACGGGTTTGCCGCGCGGTTTGGGCGCACTGTAACCCGCCCCGCCCCGCGCATTGGCCTGCTGCAAACGCCGCCAGCCCGGTGAGTTATAGACATCTGCGCGTGCGGCACGATCCGCCATCGCCGGGCTCGCGGCGTGATCGCTGCCAAACCCGTCGCCCATACCGCCGCCATACAGGCCCGGCGGGGTCAGCACATCGACATGGCGCGCGGGCAATTCGTCAATAAAGCGCGAGGGCATCTGGCTTTGCCACTGGCCATAAACGCGCCGGTTGCCCGCGAAAGAGATCGTGCAAAGCTGCTCGGCGCGGGTGATGCCGACATAGGCAAGGCGGCGCTCCTCTTCGAGCCCCTTCTGTCCGCTTTCATCCATCGAGCGTTGCGAGGGGAACAGCCCGTCCTCCCAGCCCGGCAAGAACACCACGGGAAATTCTAGACCCTTGGCGCCGTGTAGCGTCATGATCGAGATTTTATCGTCATTTTCTTGCTTATCATTGTCCATGATCAGCGAGACGTGTTCGAGAAATCCCTGAAGGTTTTCAAACTGTTCCAGCGCCTTTACGAGTTCCTTGAGGTTTTCCAACCGCCCCGGTGCCTCGGGCGTTTTGTCGTTGAGCCACATCTCGGTATAGCCCGATTCCTCAAGAATCCGCTCGGCCAGACGCACATGCGACAGATCATTGGCAGGGGCCACGCCCGTTGCATCGACCTCGATCAGTTGATCGTCATCGTCTGCCGCCGTGGTCGCACTGGCCGCAGACGCCGACACGATTTCATCATGCCAGCGGATGATGTTTTCCACAAACAGTCGCAACTGGCCCGCCGCCTTACCCGACAACGCGCCCTCCTGCAGCAACAGCCGCGCGCCATCCAGCAGACTCAACCCGTTTTCGCGCGCAGCAATTTGAATACGGCTTTGCGCCTTATCGCCAAGGCCGCGCTTGGGCGTGTTGATCACGCGCTCAAACGCCAGATCGTCGGCGGGGCTGATCGCAAGGCGAAAATAGGCCATCGCATCGCGGATCTCGAGACGTTCGTAAAACCGCGGCCCACCGATCACGCGATAGGGCAGACCGATGGTCAGGAACCGATCCTCAAAGGCGCGCATCTGATGGCTGGCGCGCACTAGAATCGCCTGATCGTTCAGGCAGATAGGGTCATTGCCGCGCGTGCCGCGTTGAATGGCTTCGGCCTCTTCGCCGATCCAGCGCGCCTCCTCCTCGCCATCCCAATGGCCGATCAGACGCACCTTGTCGCCGCCCTGCGCCTGCGTCCACAATTCCTTGCCCAAGCGGCCCGTATTTTGCGAAATCAGCCCCGAGGCGGTGGCCAGAATATGTTCGCTCGAGCGGTAATTCTGCTCAAGCCGGATCACCGTCGCGCCGGGAAAATCCTTGTCAAAGCGCAAGATATTGCCCACTTCGGCCCCGCGCCAGCCATAGATCGACTGGTCATCATCGCCCACGCAGCAGATATTGCGATGCCCCTGCGCCAGCAGCCGCAGCCACAGATATTGCGCGACGTTGGTATCTTGATACTCATCGACAAGGAGGAATTTGAACCAGCGTTGATACTGTTCCAACACGTCCGGATGGGTCTGGAAAATCGTGACCATATGCAGCAGCAGATCGCCGAAATCGACGGCGTTGAGCGTTTTGAGCCGCGCCTGATAGCTGTCATACAGCTCTGATCCGCGATTGTTGAACGCCGCCGCTTCACGCCCTTTCACCTTTTCTGGCGTCAGCGCGCGGTTCTTCCAGCCATCAATCAGCCCCGCGAGTTGCCGCGCGGGCCAGCGTTTTTCGTCAATATCCGCGGCCAAAATCAACTGCTTGAGCAGGCGGATCTGGTCGTCAGTATCCAGAATAGTGAAATTTGACTTCAACCCGACCAGCTCAGCGTGGCGGCGCAGCAATTTCACGCAAACCGAGTGGAACGTGCCGAGCCACGGCATGCCCTCACCGCCCGTGCCCAATAGCGCACCGACGCGTTCCTTCATCTCGCGCGCGGCCTTATTGGTGAAGGTTACGGCCAAAATTTCATTGGGGCGTGCGCGGCCCGTGTTCAGAAGATGCGCGATTCGGCAGGTCAGCGCGCGGGTCTTGCCCGTGCCCGCGCCCGCCAGCATCAAGACCGGGCCATCCAGCGCCTCGACAGCGGCGCGTTGTTCGGTGTTCAGCCCATCCAGATAGGGCGTGCCGCGCGCCGACATGGCACGTTGCGACAGGCTGAGCGCGCCTTCATAGGGATCATCATCAAAAGCCTCGGTCATAGCGGCAATCTAGCGTTTGCACGCGCCAAGGCCAAGCCCATGTTCGGCATATGTTCGCATTTTTCTTTGAGACAAGGCTGGGCGCTGCCCCCCGTCGCCGGATGGCAACAATTCATAAACGAAGAGGGGGCGCTGCCCCCGGCTCCGGTGGAGCCTCCCCGGGATATTTGGATCAAGAGGAAGAGGGGGCGGTTTCAAATAGCTCCGATCCGGGGCGCGCGGATGTTTCGAGCAGCCCTTGGACATACGTCGCCACCGAGCGGAAGCAGATCAGCGAGATCTCATCGGGGGCGGAGCGCCAAACTGCGGCAGCCACCTGCGCAAGCCGTGTGCGGCGCATTTCGCCTGCGGGCAGCGTCGCGATATCGGCGGGGGATAGTTTCATGAGGACCTGATCGGATTTTGCCCCTTTGATACGAAATAGCGCGCGCGCATCCGAGACGTTGCAGACAAGCGCATGGGTTTTCTCAAGCGCGCTCGACAATGTTTGCACTTGTTTCGGGGCCTCGCCGTGATCGCAGATGAGCAGCAATTCATCCGGGCTCATCCACGCCAGAGACATGCCTGCGTACGTCACGATTTGGCGCGGAGCGGGCGCAGAGAAGCCCTTCGCTTTCAACGCCTTGAGCAGCGGCTTTGATGTCAAATCGCCCCGGATCGAGATCATGCCGATCAGACCAGCCTCGGTTACCGAGACAAAGCCTTGATAGGTTGCGCCCTGTAGCGCGCTGACAGCGTTAGACAATTTGCTTCTCCCCGTCCTTGTCGTAAAAGACCGGGTCGGTGATACGCGCCTTGATCCGCGCATCATCCTCGCCCGTGAATTCAATCACCTCGCCCATCCGGTCGGGGCCGTTCAACACCAGCCCCATCGCGATACCCTTGCCGATTGTGGGCGAATAATAGGTCGAGGTAACGCGGCCTTGGGTGTTGCGCTGACCGTTGGCGTTATGCCCCTCGGCGGGGGCGTGGCTGCCATCGGGGATCACCGACCCGTCCAGCGTTTCCAAACCCACCAGTTTCCAGCGGTTGGGATCGGTCATATGCGGGCGCTCTTGCGCGCGCTTGCCCAAGAAGTCGGTTTTCTTTTTCGAGATCGCCCAGTTAAGCCCCAGATCCTGCGGGATCACCGTGCCGTCGGTCTCATCCCCGATCATGATGAAACCCTTTTCGGCGCGCATCACATGCAGCGCTTCGGTGCCATAGGGCATGACGCCAAGGTCTTTGCCCTCGGCGACCAGTTTCTCCCATAGCGCGAGGGCCAGGCTTGCCGGCACAGCGATTTCATAGCTGAGTTCGCCCGAGAAGGAGATGCGGAAGATGCGGGCATCAAAGCCGCAAAGGCTGCCTTCGACCCATTGCATGAAGGGCAATGCCTCGCGCGAGACATCCATGCCGCCAAGGCGGTTCAGCAAGTCACGCGCTTTTGGCCCGACCACGGCGATCTGGGCAAATTGCTCGGTCAAATTGGCGGTGTAGACCTTCCAGTCCCACCACTCGCATTGCAGCCAATCCTCCATCCAGCCGTGGATATGATCGGCCCCGCCCGAGGTGGTGTGGCACAGCCAGGTGTCATCCGACAGGCGCGCCACAACGCCGTCATCCATCAGGAAGCCGTTTTCATTGCACATCAGCCCGTAGCGGCATTTGCCCACGGCAAGGTTGCTCATCATGTTGGTGTAAAGCATGTCGAGGAAGCGCCCGGCATCGGGGCCCTTCACCACGATCTTGCCCAGTGTCGAGGCATCCAGCAGCCCGACATTGGCGCGCGTATTGGTGATCTCGCGATTGACGGCCTCGCGGTGGGTTTCGCCCGCGCGCGGGTAGCAATAGGGACGGCGCCATTGGCCGACCGGCTCCCAATGCGCGTGATGGGCCTCGTGCCAGCTTTGCATCGGGGTGCGGCGCAGGGGCTGAAACAGCGCGCCCTTGGCCTCGCCGGTGATCGCGCCGAAACTGATCGGGGTGTAGGGCGGGCGGAAAGTGGTGGTTCCAGTGGCCGGGATCGGCTGGCCCAGCGCATCAGAGAGCACCGCAAGCCCGTTGATATTGCTGAGCTTTCCTTGATCCGTCGCCATACCAAGCGTGGTGTAGCGTTTGGTGTGCTCGACGCTTTCATAGCCCTCGCGCGCGGCGAGTTGCACGTCCGACACCTTCACGTCATTTTGGAAATCGAGGAAGCTTTTAAAGCGCAGCGCGTCCGTAGCGCCTGCGGGCATTTGCCAGACCGGCATCATTGGCGCTTCGTCGCTGGAACACGCCCCAAGCCCCGCGCCGCCCATCGTGGCCGCTAGCGTCAGATCGCCATTGGCCGCACCGACCACCTGCACCATCGCCGTGCCATCTGCCCCCAAGGGCGGGCGGTCGGGATCGGGGCGAAACATGGCTTGCGCGGCGTCCCAGATCAGCTTGCCGCCGCAATGCGACCACAGATGCACGACCGGCGACCAGCCGCCCGACATCGCCACGCAATCACACTCAATCGTTTCAATCGCGCCACCCTCTCCGGCTTGGGCGCAGATTTCGACGCCTTTCACCTGCTTGCGACCCAGCACGCGGGCCACACCGCGCCCCTCTAGCACCCGCACGCCGCGCGCCTTGACCTCTTGGGGCAGCGCGCCGTGCGTGGCCTCGCGCGCATCCACGATAGCGGGCACGCTCAGCCCGGCATCCAGCAGCGCCAGCGCCGTGCGATAGGCATCGTCATTATTGGTTACGATCACCGTGCGATCGCCGGGCGACACGGCCCAGTTCACCACATAATCGCGCACCGCACTGGCGAGCATCACGCCGGGTACGTCGTTGCCTGCGAATGCCAGCGGGCGTTCAAGCGCGCCGGTCGCGGTGATCGTGCGCGCCGCGCGAATGCGCCATAAACGATGGCGGGGAACGTCGGCACCGGGGCGCGTATCGCCCACGCTTTCCAGGCCGATGACATAGCCATGATCATATTGACCCGCCGCCATCAACCGGGTGCGCAACGTGATATTCCCCATCGTTTCAAGCTCTTGCAGCGTTGTCTTAATCCATTCGCACGACTCGAATCCGTCGATCTGACCGCCATCAACAGGCGTGCGCCCGCCCCAATGCGCGGTTTGTTCCACCAGCCAGACGCGCTTGCCCGCACGCCCTTCGCGCAGAGCAGCGGCGAGCCCAGCCACACCGCCGCCCACAACCAGCACATCGCAATGCGCATAGGCTTGCTCGTAGCGGTCGGGATCGGCCTCTTTCGGAACCGCCCCCAGACCTGCGGATTTGCGGATGATCGGTTCAAATAGGTGCTTCCACGCCGCTTGCGGGGCCATGAAAGTCTTGTAGTAAAAGCCTGCAGGCAGGAATTTGTAGAAAGCGTCATTGATCTCGCCGATATCGTAATCAAGGCTTGGCCAATGGTTCTGGCTGCGCGTCTCCGCGCCCTCAAACAATTCGGTCGTGGTGGTGCGCTGATCGGGTTCAAAGCGCGCGTTGCGCCCCAGACCGACAAGCGCATTGGGTTCCTCAACGCCGCTGGCAACAATCCCGCGCGGGCGGTGATATTTGAAGCTGCGCCCGAGCATCACCTGCCCCGCCCCGAGCAGCGCCGAGGCCAGCGTGTCGCCCTCGTAGCCCTGCATCGGTTTGCCGTTGAAGGTAAAATTCAACCGCTTGGCGCGATCAATCAGGCGGCCGCCCTTGCTTAGACGTGTGCTCATGCTTGAGGCTCCCAATCAGGCCGTTTCGCTTTGATTTTTTTGATGATCTCCGCAGGCGGCTTGTGGGTTTGCGCCGCGTAGGTGCCAAACACTTCCAGCGTCGCGGTGCAGCGCGCGGCCAGAAACCACTTGCCGCAGCCATAGGCGTGACGCCAGCGTTCGAAATGCACGCCCTTGGGGTTCTTGCGCGCGAACAGATAGCCCTCAAAGTCGGCATCCGAGGAGTCCGGGCCAAAGCGTTTGAGATGGGCCTCGCCGCCGGGGGCAAATTCGGTTTCCTCAGCGGTGATACTGCAGCAGGGACAGGTGAGGGTCAACATGTCAGCGGGCCTTTGCTTGGCAGGCGCCGGGGGCTTCGCGCCCCCGGACCCCCGCGGGATATTTTCATCAAGAGGAAGAGGGGGTGCGTCATCAATGCGCCACCCCTGCGGCCACGGATTCGTCGATGAAGCGGCCCTCTTTGAAGCGGTTGAGGTTGAATTCATCTGCCAGAGGGGAGTGGCCGCGCGCGATCAGTTCAGCCATTGCAAAGCCTGAGCCGGGGATTGATTTGAACCCGCCTGTGCCCCAGCCGCAATTGACGAAGATGCCCTCGACCGAGGTTTTGGACAGAATCGGAGAGCGGTCGCCGGTCATATCCACGATACCGCCCCATTGGCGCAGCATTTTGAGGCGCGAGATGATCGGGAAGGTTTCGACCAAGGCGCGGGTGGTTTCCTCGACATGGTGCCACGATCCGCGTTGGGTGTAGTTGTTGAACCCGTCTGTGCCGCCGCCGATCACCAGCTCGCCCTTGTCGGATTGCGACAGGTAGCCATGCACGAGATTGGCCATGACCACGACGTCGATCGCGGGTTTGATCGGCTCTGAGACCCAAGCCTGAAGCGCCACGGATTCGATTGGCAGGCGGAACCCCGCCATCTCGGCAAGCACCGAGGAATGGCCCGCAACGACAATGGCGAGCTGCTCACACTCGATCTCGCCGCGCGTGGTGGTGACGCCAGCCACCTTGTCGCCTTGGCGGCGGATGCCCGTCACCTCGGTCTGCTGGATGATATCCATTCCCATCGCCGAGCAAGCGCGCGCATAGCCCCAAGCCACCGCGTCATGGCGCGCGGTGCCGCCGCGTTCCTGGTAAAGCGCGCCCAGAACCGGATAGCGCGGCCCGTCGATATTGAGGATCGGGACCAGTTCCTTGACTCGCTCGGGCGTGATCCATTGCGTCGATACCCCTTGCAGCCCGTTGGCATGCACCGTGCGCTGATAGCCGCGCCGCTCATGTTCGGATTGCGCCAGCATCAGCAGGCCGCGGGGCGAAAACATGACGTTGTAATTTAGATCCCGGCTTAGGCCTTCGTACAGTTGCAGCGCCTTGTCAAAGATCGCCGACGAAGCGTCTTGCAGGTAGTTCGAGCGGATGATCGTGGTGTTGCGCCCGGTATTGCCCCCGCCAAGCCAGCCCTTTTCGATCACCGCGACATCGGTAATTCCGTGCACCTTGCCAAGGTAATAGGCCGTCGCCAGCCCATGCCCGCCTGCGCCGACCACCACCACCTTATAGCGTTTCTTCGGCTCGGGGCTGCGCCACGCGCGCTCCCATCCCGCGTGATAGCGCATCGCCTCGCGCGCGACAGCAAACATCGAATAGCGTTTCATAAGCGGCCCTCGGCAACAGAACTTGCGACTCTCATCTGTCTTTGTGATGGACTGCGCGCCCCTTTGACAGCCCCCCCGATGCGGCATTGCGCAGAAAAAAGCGACATCGGGCTGCGACATCGCGCTCCATCCCGGCGCTGGGGGCTTTCAGGCGGAGCGTTTCTCACCTAAATGGGAACGCAAGGAGAGGAAACGCCATGCTGTTCTGGATTATCGCCGCCGCGCTTGTCGCGATCATTATGCTATTATTCGCACTTGCCGTGCTACGCGGGGGGGCAAGCGATGTGGCCCCGGCTGCCTCTTATGATGTGCAGGTTTATCGCGACCAGCTGCGCGATATCGAACGCGATGTCGAACGCGGCGTGACCTCTGCCGAAGAGGCCGAGCGCGCCAAGCTGGAGATCTCGCGCCGGATGCTGGAGGCCGACCGCAAGGTGCAGGCGGGATCAGACACCTCGCGCGCGCCCCAAGGGGCAATGATTGTGCTGATCGTGGGGGGCGTTGCGCTGGTGGGCGGGACGTTCTGGCTTTATTCTCGCATGGGCGCCGAAGGATATGGCGATCAACCGATTGCCGAGCGATATGCCTTTGCAGACAAGCGCTATGACAGCCGCCCGACGCAGGAAGCGGCCGAGAAAATGGCCGCCGCGCGCCAGCTCAACCAACCCAAGCCCGACCCGAAATTTGTCGAATTGATGGTGAAGCTGCGCGAAGCCGTTGCTAAAAACCCCAATGACCCCAAGGGCCTGCATTTGCTTGCGCGCAATGAGGCGGCGATGGGCAATTTCGATGCTGCTTGGAAGGCGCAGCAGCGTTTGGTCGCACTCAAGGGGGACGCCGCAACTGCAGATGATTACGCCCAGTTGGGCGAGATGATGGTCGTGGCAGCGGGTGGTCTGATCACGCCCGAGGCCGAAAAAACCTTTGCCGCCGCGCTGGAAAAGGACCCCAAAAACGGGCTGTCGCTATATTACGTTGGCCTGATGATGGCACAGAATTCGCGTGAAGATCGCGCGTTTCGCATTTGGGATGGCTTGCTGCGCAACTCGCCCGACGATGCGCCTTGGGTGCCCACGATCCGCCAGAATATCAACGAACTGGCGTGGCTTGCGGGCCAAAACGACTACACCCCGCCGATGCCCCAAGGCGTTGGGCCAAGCCAAGCCGATGTCGCAGCGGCTGCTGATATGACCCCAGCGGAGCGTCAGGAGATGATCCGCGGGATGGTCAACCAGCTAAATGACCGGCTCGCGCAAGAAGGCGGCAGCGCGGATGATTGGGCGCGGCTGATATCGTCGTTGCGGATGCTAGGCGAAGTCGAACGCGCCGATGCGATTTACGGTGAGGCGAAGGGCAAGTTTGCGTCGCGCCCCGAAGACATGGCCAAGATCGACGCGGCCCATCAGGCCCCGGCAGGCAAGGCGCTTGCGGATGCGGGTGCCCCTGCTGCGACAGCCCCTGCGGCCCCTGCTCTGCCCGGCCCGAGCGCCGAGCAGATGAAGGATGCCGCGCAAATGAGCCCCGAGGATCGCAAGCAGATGATTCAGGGCATGGTCGACGGGCTGTTTGACCGCCTGACAACCGAGGGCGGCACGGCGGCGGAATGGTCGCGGGTGGTGTCTTCGCTTGCTATGTTGGGCGAGAAGGATCGCGCGACTGAGGCATGGGGTGAGGCACAGCAAGCGCTGGCCAATGATCCCGCAGGGCTGGCACAGGTGCAAGCAGCTGCGCAGGCGGCGGGGCTGTCTCAGTGATCTGCCCCGACATGATCGCGTTCGCCGCGCAACTGCCGCGCAGCGGTGCGGTGGCGGGGCTGGATCTGGGCACGAAAACGATTGGCGTGGCGGTGTCGGACGGGTTGCGCTCGGTCGCGACGCCCTTGCTGACCGTGAAGCGCAAGAAATTCGGTCTGGATGCGCAGGCGCTGCTGGCGATTGTGGCCGAGCGCGAGCTGCGTGGGCTGATCCTAGGTTTGCCGATGAACATGGACGGTTCGGAAGGGCCGCGCTGTCAATCGACGCGGGCCTTCGCGCGCAACCTTGAAAAGCTGACCGAATTGCCGATCTCGTTCTGGGACGAACGGCTGTCAACGGTGGCTGCCGAACGCGCGATGCTTGAGGCCGATCTGTCACGCGCCAAACGCGCCGAGGCGATTGACCATGTGGCGGCGGCGTTCATCTTGCAAGGTGCGCTGGACCGGCTGCACTATCTGGGGGCGCAATGAGCGACGAGGTCTGGAAACGCGACGAGGTCGAAAGCCCCTGCGTCAAGCTGTGCCAGATCCACCCGCAAGAGCGGCTGTGCATCGGCTGCCTGCGCACGCTTGAAGAGATCGGCGCATGGTCGCAACTTAGCCCCGAGAAACGCCGCGAAATCATGGATGAATTGCCTGCCCGCGCACCGCGTTTGCAACAGCGCCGTGGCGGGCGCGCGGCCCGGCGCGAGAGCTGATCGGATTCACCGCTTTGCCGCGTTGAGCCTGCCGCCTGCCCGCCCTATAGTGGCGCGCGCTCCTTTTGAAATGGAATACCCTCATGGCTGCCAAACGCGTTCTTGTCACCGGTTCTGCCGGGTTCATCGGCTACCACTTGTCCAAGCTGCTACTGGCGCAAGGCATGCGCGTGCATGGCTATGACGGGATGACCGATTACTACGAGGTCGCGCTGAAACAGCGCCGTCAGGCGATGCTGATGCAAGACCCGAATTTCTCGGCGACCGAGGGGATGCTGGAAGATCGCGAGTTGCTAGATCGGGTCTGCGATGAGTTCGCACCCGATGTGATCGTGCATCTGGCCGCGCAAGCGGGCGTGCGCTACAGCCTTGAAAACCCGCGCGCTTATGTCGAAACCAATCTTGTTGGCACGTTCAACGTGATGGAAATCGCGCGCCGTCTTGAGGTCGGGCATTTGTTGATGGCCTCAACCAGTTCGGTGTACGGGGCCAACACAGAGATGCCCTATCGTGAGACCGACAAGACCGACATGCCGCTTACGATTTATGCCGCGACGAAGAAAGCGACCGAGGCGATGGGCCATTCCTATGCCCATCTGTGGAACATTCCGACGACGATGTTTCGCTTTTTCACGGTTTACGGCCCATGGGGGCGCCCCGATATGGCGCCAGCCAAGTTCACCGACGCGATCCTCGCTGGCCGCCCGATCGACATTTATAACCACGGCGAAATGTATCGCGATTTCACTTATGTCGAGGATCTCGTGCACGGGATCGCCTTGCTGATGGACGCAGTGCCAAAGCGCCCCGACAGCCCCGAGGACATCCCAGAGGGCGACAGCCTGTCCCCCGTCGCCCCTTACCGCGTCGTCAATATCGGCAATTCAGACAAGGTGAAGCTGCTTGATTTCGTCGATGCGATTGAAACCGCCATCGGCACGCCCGCGATCCGCAATTACATGGATATGCAAAAGGGCGACGTGCTTGCCACTTGGGCCGATGCCAGCCTGTTGCGCAGCCTGACCGGATATTGCCCGCAAACCGGTTTCCGCGAGGGCGTTGAGCGCTTCGTGGCGTGGTATCGCGACTATTACAACCGCTAGGCCACGCCTACGCCTAAAGCGCGCCCGTCAGAACATAGCGCAGCGCGCGTGCCACCTGTTCAGGCGTGCGAGCAACTGCGTTGGCGGCCGCGTCCACCTCTTTGAGCGCATGGTCGTGATCATCGGGTTGCAGCACTATAATCGGCTTGCCCAGTGCTGCCGCATAGCCCGCATCAAAGGCCGCGTTCCACTGTTTGTATTTCTCGCCAAAACACACAACCAGCACATCGCAGCCCTCGATCCCGCGACGCGTGCGGATCGCATTTAGCGACGCGCCCTTGCGGTCATGCCAGAACTTATCCGGCTCGGCCCCGAAAATCGCGACCCCGCAATCGTCAGAGGCCGCGTGATCGGTGACCGGGCCGGACCAGTCGATTTTCAGCCCCTTGCAGGCCGATTTGACGCTTTCGCGCCAATCGGTGTGGATTTCGCCCGAGAGATAGACTTTCAGCATTGCGCTTCCTTTCGTTATCCTCGGGCAAAGTGGCGTGCGCCTTCGGGCGATGCAAGCCCGCGCCTAGCCAAACACCCGGGTCAGCGCGCCATCCACCGCAGTTGTGATCGCGTCGATATCATCGGGCGTGGCGATCAGCGCGGGGCTAAAGCACAGCGTATTGTTAAAGCCGGGCAGCGAGCGATTGGTCATGCCAATGATCACGCCTTGCGCCATGCAATCTGCAACGACTGCGGCCACGCGTTTTTCCTCGGCGGGCTCTTTGCTGGTGCGATCAGCCACCAGTTCCGCGCCGCAGAATAGCCCCTTGCCGCGCACATCACCGATCACCGCGTGACGCTCCATCAGCGCGTGCAGATTATCCATCATCCGCGCGCCCATCCGGTTGGTGTTCTCCAGCAGGTTCTCGTCTTCGATGATGCGCAGGTTTTCCAGCGCCGCCACCGGCCCCGAGGTACAGCCGCCAAACGTCGAGATATCGCGGAAATAGCCCAGCGGGTCGCTGTCATCCTTGAACATCTCAAACACCGCTTCAGTCGTAACGGTGCACGAAATCGCGGCATAGCCCGAGGCCACGCCCTTGGCCATCGTCACGAAATCGGGCTTCACCCCGTAATGCTGATAGCCAAACCACTCTCCGGTGCGCCCGACGCCGCAGACCACCTCGTCGATATGCAGCATGATATCGTATTTCGCGCAGATCTCTTGCACGCGGGGCCAATAGCCCTCGGGTGGGGTGATGACGCCGCCCCCTGCGGTGACAGGTTCCAGACACAGCAGGCCGATTTCGTCAGGGCCTTCACGCAGGATCACCTCTTCGATGGCATCCGCTGCACGGCGCCCGTAATCCTCCGTCTCCCATTGCGCGCGATATTCCAAGCAGTGCGGCACCTCGATGAAACCGGGGGTGAAAGGGCCATATTGCTGAGCGCGCTGGGGCTGACCGCAGGCGGCAAGGGCGGTGATCGTGGTGCCGTGATAATCGCGCTCGCGATACAGGATCTTGGTCTTGCGCCCGCCATGCAGCTTGTGGCCGATCTGGCGCACCATTTTGAAGACCTTCTCATTGGCCTCCGATCCCGAGTTGGCATAATAGACGCGGCTCATCCCCGGCATCTTTTCGATCAAGCTTTGCGCAAACAGTGCGCCGGGAATCGAGCCCGCCGAGCCTGCGAAATAGTTCAGTTTCACCAGTTGATCGCGCACCGCATTGGCAATGCTTTCGCGCCCGTAGCCGACATTGACGGTCCAGACGCCGCCCGAGACGCCGTCGAGGAATTCTTTGCCGAGCGCATCCCACAGCCTCATGCCCTTACCCTCGACCATCACGCGCGGGTCGATGCTTTCAAAGGGTTTGTGCTGCGTCAGGTGATGCCAGACGCGCGCCTTATCGGCCGCGATCACATGGCTCAGATCGTTCGAGGTCAGGTTCTTGTTCATGCTAATCGCTCCACTAAGGGGGCCGCAGGGCGCGGCGCAACTCGCGCTGATCTTTCCGCGCGGCGGCGAAACTGCGTAGTGCCACTTACACTTGTCCGATAAGTCCAGTTGTGCAAATTGCACAGATGCAGCATTGGCGTCATCGTCAAAGCCGCCCCTTCACACTCCGCTTTGCGGGCGCATATCAGCCGCACTGATGCCTGCCACGGCGACGGGCTTTTTCATCGCGTCGCGGCGGAACGGCTCTCCCAGTTCCTGATTGATCAGCGCCTCGATAAACGTGGTCTGACCCTGCGCCTGCGCTTTGATCGCGCTATCCAGCGCTGCGGTCAGATCCTCCATCGTTTTCACCTGCACGCCCGTCAGGCCGCAGGCGAGCGCGATGGCGGCGTAGCTCACACCCTCGTTCAACTCGGTGCCGACGAAATTGTCGTCAAACCACAGCGTCGTGTTGCGCTTTTCCGCGCCCCATTGGTAATTGCGGAAAATGACCATCGTGATCGCGGGCCATTCCTTGCGCCCGATCGCGGTCATCTCGTTCATCGAAATCCCGAACGCACCATCGCCGGCAAAGCCCACGACTGGCACATCGGGCTGCGCGATTTTGGCGCCCATGATCGCGGGTAGACCATAACCGCACGGCCCGAACAGCCCCGGCGCAAGGTATTTCCGCCCCGCCTCGAAACTGGGGTAAGCGTTGCCGATGGCGCAGTTATTGCCGATGTCGGAACTTATAATCGCCTCTTTGGGCAGCGCAGACTGGATCGCACGCCACGCCATGCGCGGGCTCATCCAGTCGGGCTTGGCGTCGCGTGCGCGGGCGTTCCAAGTGGTGCCCGGATCGTCATCTTCGTGATCCATGCTGGACAGCTGCTGCGCCCAAGCCGATTTGGTTTGCCCGATCAGCGCACGCCGCGCCGCACGGTCGCTATCGCCCGCATCTGCCGCCAGTTCCGCCAAGATCGCGCCTGCCACTTTGCCCGCATCGCCAACAATGCCCACCGCCACCTGTTTGGTCAGCCCGATGCGGTCGGGATTCAGATCGACCTGAATGATCGCAGCGTCTCTGGGCCAGTAATCAATGCCATAACCCGGCAGGGTCGAGAACGGGTTGAGTCGCGTGCCAAGCGCCAGCACGACATCGGCCTTGGAGATGAGTTCCATCGCGGCTTTAGATCCGTTATAGCCCAGCGGCCCGGCAAAGAGCGGGTGCGAGCCGGGAAACGCGTCATTGTGCTGATAGCCGCAGCAGACCGGCGCATCCAGACGCTCGGCCAGCGCCATCGAGGCGGGAATGGCCCCCGCCAGCACCACGCCCGCACCGTTCAGGATCACCGGAAACTTCGCCTTGGACAGCAGCGCTGCCGCCTGCGCGATAGCGTCTTGACCACCCGAGGGCCGCTCCAATTGCACCACTTTTGGCAGATCGATATCAATCACCTTGGTCCAGAAATCGCGCGGGATATTGATTTGCGCCGGGGCCGAGGCGCGCTTGGCCTTAAGGATCACACGGTTGAGCACCTCGGCAATGCGGGTCGGGTCGCGCACCTCTTCCTGATAGGCGACCATATCGGCAAACAGCCGCATCTGCTCGACCTCTTGGAAACCACCCTGCCCGATGGTGGCATTGGCCGCCTGCGGCGTGACCAGCAGCAGCGGCGTGTGGTTCCAATAAGCGGTTTTCACGGGCGTGACGAAATTGGTGATGCCGGGGCCGTTTTGCGCCACCATCATCGACATCTTGCCGCTCGCACGGGTGAACCCATCGGCCATCATCCCCGCGTTGCATTCATGCGCGCAGTCCCAAAACGTGATGCCTGCCGCCGGGAACAGATCGGAAATCGCCATCATGGCCGAGCCGATAATGCCAAAAGCATTTTCAATCCCATGCTGTTGCAGCGTTTTGATAAAAGCCTCTTCGGTTGTCATCTTCATGGCACTGGCTCCTCCCGGGCTTGCTTGCGAGGGTATAAGAAGCCCCCTTTTGCAAGATTTATGCCGTGGTGCTTCCGCGCTGATTAGGGCCAGAGCGGACGACTACTTATGTCCAGTTTTCGCAATTTCCTGGGCGATCAACGCAATGCCTTCGGGGATACGCGCGTTGCGGATTGAGGAATAGGCGAGGCGATAAAACGGGCAATCGCCCTGCGCGTCATCAAAAAACGCAGCCCCCGGTTCAATCAACACACCGCGCGCGGCCAGCCGATCCGCCAGATCGCGGGTATCGATGCCCTCAGGCGCGCGCATCCAGAAACTCGATCCACCAAACGCGCCCTGCCCCGCGACCTGCAAACCCTGCGCGGTGATTGCCTCATCCATCACCATTCGGCGGCGGCGATAGGCCTGATGCAGCCGGTTGACCAACGCATCATAATGCCCCAGCGCCAGAAAATAGGCGGCGGTGCGCTGCACATGGCCGGGCGGGTGGCGCAGCACGGTGGCGCGCAGGGCGCGTGCCTCGGCGATGAAGGGTTCAGAGCCCACCAGAAACCCCAGCCGCAGCCCCGGAAACAGCGATTTGGAGAACGAGCCGACATGAATCACCCGCCCCTCGCGATCCAGCGATTTCAATGAGGGCGAGGCGGCCTTGAGAAAGGACATCTCGAATTCGTAATCATCCTCGACCACGACGAAATCACGCTCAGACGCCAGCGCCAAAAGCCGTTCACGCCGCGCGCGCGGCATCGTCGTATTGGTCGGGCATTGGTGGCTGGCGGTGGTGAAAACGACATCGACTTCATCGGGTAGCGCCTCGGGCGGGAGGCCATCTTGATCGACGTCGATCTGCACGCTGCGACAGCGGGTCTGGGCCAGCACGCTGCGCAGCCCCGGATAGCAGGGATTTTCTAGCGCCGCCGTGCGCCGAGAGTTCAGCAAGACCTGCGCCGATAGCCACAGCGCGTTTTGCGCCCCCAGCGTCAGCAATATCTGGCGCGGATGGGCGGTAATCCCGCGCCGGGGCAGAATGTTGCGCGCAATATATTCGATCAGCATCGGGTCGTCGTGCTCGTAATAATCGCCCGCCATCACGTCAAAGTCGCGCTTACCCAGCGCGCGCAGCGCACAGTGTCGCCAGTTCTGATGATCGAACAACTCGGGGTCGGTCTGGCCATACACGAACGGGTAGTCATAGCTGCGCCAGTTCTGCGCCTTAGGAAAGCTGCGCTGCCCGGTAAAGCGCTGCCCCGTCACGCGCGTCCAATCCACGCTGTCGGTTTGCGCCCCGGATGGGCGGGTGAATTCGGGCTGTCGCGGCGCGGTATCTGACACGAAATAGCCCGAGCGCCCACGCGATGTCAGATAATCATCGGCCACCAGTTCGGTATAGGCGAGCGTCACCGTGATCCGGCTGACACCCAGATGCGCGGCAAGCTTGCGGCTGGAGGGCAGCTTGTCACCGGCGCGAAATCGCCCCTCAAGGATACCCTCGGCCACCATCTGTTGAATACGCTGCTGCAACGTGCCGCTTTGATCGGGCGCAAGGAAAAAGGTCTCGGCGGCGATTGTCATTTCTGGACCTAAATTGCGCGGGAAACTGGACTGAGGCCAATGTGGCGCCATCGCCGTGCCTGCGTCAAGCAAACAACAGGCCGCTATCTGCGATGCGCCAGACGACTGCTAAGCAAATCTCCGGTTTCCGACAAGATCGGCGTGGCAACGGTGGCGAACGAGGTGTTCACCTGCTTGAGCGCGCGCAGCGTTTCCTGATGGATATTGCTGGTCTCGATGCTTTCGCCTGACCCCTCATGCAGGCGCATCAGATGCGCGCGTTGCAGGCGTTGCTCCAGCGCGCGGATGTCGTCTTTTTCCTCGACCAGCTCGCGCGCCTCATCGGGGTTTTGCGTCATCATCACGCTCAGCGCGAGTTGCACATTGGCCAGCACGCGGTCGTGAAAATCGCTGATTTCCTTCCAGCCCTGCTCTGAAAACCGCACGCCCTCATGATCCATGTTGCGCGCCAGAGCGACCATGTTGCGCGAAATCATTTCGGCGGCGGCAGACAGGTTGGCGGCATTGCTCGACAGATCCATCGCGCGCGTGCTGGTCTCATCGCTCAGCACCCCTTGATTCAGCTTGGCAAGATACAGCTTCACCTCCATCAAGGTCTTGTTGGAAAGCTTTTCATCCGCCGCCATACGCGTGGCAAGCACGTCATCCCATTGCACAAACAAGGCCGGCACCGCGCGCAGCATCGCCTCGGCAATCTCGCCCATATGCATCACCTCGCGCGCCGCACAGGTCAGTGCGCGCTCGGGGTTGGCCAAGGCGGCGGGATCCAGCGCACTTGCCGGGCCGATCCCCGCGCTCGGGTCAAGCCGCGGGGGCATCAGCTTGCTCACCAGCCGCGTCACCAGACCCGTCAGCGGCAGCGCCAACAGCGCAAGGCCGATGTTGAACACCAGATGCAAGTTGATAACCTGCTGCGCCGGGGTACTGCCAAGCCAGCTTAGCGTCAGCTCAAGCCGACTTAGCAAGGCCAGCAAGATGATCGCCCCGCCGCCGCGCAGCGCAAAATTCGCAACGATCATGCGGCGCGAATCGATCTCGGCGGTCAAGGTCAGCATAAAGGCAATGAACGTGCCGCCCATATTCGCGCCCAGCACCATCGCCACCGCCGCTTCGGGGGGCAACAGACCTTGCGACACCAGCGTCACGAACAACAACACCGCCGCCACGCTGGAATGCACAACCCACGCAAATACCGCGCCAATCACAAAGGCCGTCACCGTGTCGCGCGCCAGATAGGCCATCACATTGGCCGCGCCCTGACTGTCCACCAGCGGGGTCGTCGCCTCGCGGATCATCGCAAGCGAGGCAAAGATTAGCGCCAGCCCGATCAGGATACGCCCGGTCTGACGGATGCGGCGCTGATGGCCGCGCAGGAACATCACCACGCCAACCAGCAATAGGAGTGGCAGCAAGAAGGTTTGGCGCAACAGCAATAGCTGCGCCACGATCGCCGAGCCAACATCCGCGCCTAGCAAAATCGCTAGCCCCACCGCGACGGTAATCGTGCCACGCGCAACGAAATTAGATACAAGCAGCGCCACCGCCGTCGAGCTTTGCAGCAAGATAGCGGTACTCATCCCCGAGCCTGCCGCCAGAAAGCGGCTGCGCGAGGACCAGCGCAACCAGCGCCGCAACGGCATGGAAAACGCGCGCTCAACCCCGGTGCGCACCAGACGCACCGACCAGATCAGCAGCGCCGCCGCCCCCGCAATATGCAGGAAAAACATCGGGATATTCGCGTTTTCCAAACCTTGTCCTTTCTACTCTATCCCGCCCTTTGGGGCTTATTTTTAGGCACTCACGGACGCGTCCCCTGCGCCAAAATCAGCTGCCCGCCCGCGTCTTCAAACGCCGCACGCGTCTCTTTGGGGGGCGCGGCTTCGGTAACAAGGCGGTTGATATTACTCAGCGGGCACACCGCAAACGAGGCCAACGCAGTAAATTTCGAGCTATCGGCCAGAACCGTCACGCTATTGGATTGCTCGACCATCGCGCGCGCGATCTGCGCCTCTTCGATATTGTAATCCATCGCCCCGCTACGCGCGTCAAGAGCGCCCACCGACAGCACCGCGTGATGGGCGCGAAAGGCGCGGATCTGGGTGATCGCCATCGTGCCAACGCATTGGCTGCTATCAGCGCTGAACTCGCCGCCCAGTAAAAACGCCCGACTGCCGCTATTAGCACCAGCAATCACCCGCGCGATCTCGGTCGAGTTGGTAACAATCGTCAGCCCGGCCACGGCGGCAATCGCCTCGGCAAACATCAGCGTCGTCGAGCCGGTATCAATGAACAGCGTCTCGCCTGGGACAAACAGCCCCGCAGCCGTTTTCGCGATCTCGATCTTGGCATCGACACAATCAGACAGGCGCTGCTTGAACGGCCCCTCGCCCAGCACACGCGGCATCATCGCTCCGCCATGCACCTTCAAGATCTTACCGCTTTGTGCAAGCTGGCTCAGATCGCGCCGGATCGTTTCGCGTGACGCATCAAGCTGGCTCGCCAGCGCCTCGACCGAGACCTTTTCCTGACGTCGAACAATCTCAATCAGCTTGGCCTGGCGTTTTTTAATCTTCACTGCGCATCACCGACACTGCCCGATTTTGTCATTTTGTTTATCAATACAGTCATTGATGTCGGGTTATATGTCACAATTTGCCCGTTTTTCAAGCGATTTTCCACGATTGCGCGGCCACGCAGCTATGGCAAACTACGCTTAAACGCGCCCTTTCGCGGCGGCGAGGGGCTATCGGTTAGCGCGCGTTGGCGATCTGCTCACGGGTGGCGGACAGCACGGATCTCAATCAATCCGCGCCCCGCTCGTGCTATCGAAGAAGTGGAAATGCGCGGGATCGGCGGTGAGATGCATCACCTCGCGCCCGGCCCCGCTGCGATGCACGCCCGGCAAGGCAGCCGTCATCGCCTGACCCGAACCGACAAGCACGCCATGCAGCAGCGTATTGGCACCCAGCGGCTCGGCCAGTTGCACCTCAAGCGCGATGCCGCCTTGCGGGTCGGGGCGCAGATGCTCGGGGCGGATGCCGAAGCTGACGGGGCCATCGGGCAAGGCGCATTGGCCCAGTACTACCTGCCCCAGCTTAATCTGCCCGCCCTCAATCTGCGCGGGCAGGATATTCATCGACGGGCTGCCGATGAACTGCGCGGCAAACACCGTGACGGGGCGCTCATAGACCTCCAAAGGCGTGCCGATCTGCTCGGCCACGCCCGCATTCATCACAATCATTCGGTCTGCCATGGTCATCGCTTCGACCTGATCATGGGTGACGTACAGCGCGGTGATGCCCAGCTTGGCCTGCAATTCGCGGATCTCGACGCGCATCTGCACGCGCAGCTTGGCGTCAAGGTTCGACAGCGGCTCGTCAAACAAAAACACCGCCGGTTCACGCACAATCGCGCGCCCCATCGCGACGCGCTGACGCTGCCCGCCCGACAACTGCTTGGGCTTGCGATCCAGCAGCTCGCCCAGTTGCAGCAGGGCGGCGGCCTGCTCCACCTTGGCGTTGATCTCGGCCTTGGGCAGCCCCGCGATTTTGAGCCCGTACCCCATATTCTGACGCACCGACATGTGCGGATAAAGGGCGTAGTTCTGAAATACCATTGCGATGTCGCGATCCATTGGCTCGACGTCATTCACGCGCTTGCCGCCGATGCGCACCTCGCCCTCGGATACGCTTTCCAGCCCCGCAACCATGCGCAAAAGGGTCGACTTCCCACAGCCCGAGGGGCCGACAATCACGATGAATTCGCCATCCGCGATTTGCGTGCTGACGCCGTGAATCACCTCGGTGGAGCCAAAGCGTTTCTTGACGTTTTCCAGTTCGACCGTTGCCATTGCCTGTCCTATTTCTCGCTATCCACTAGACCGCGGATGAAGAGTTTTTGCATCGAAATTACCACGATCACCGGCGGAACCATCGCCAGAATCGAGGTCGCCATGATCACCGGCCAATCCGCGATATCATCGCCCGAGGGAAACATTTGCTTGATGCCCATAACGACCGTGTTCATTGAGGGATCGGTGGTGATCAGAAGCGGCCAGAGATATTGGTTCCAGCCGTAAATAAAGAGAATGACGAATAACGCCGCGATATTGGTTCGGCTCATCGGCAGTAAGATATCGACGAAAAACCGCATCGGGCGGGCCCCATCGACGCGCGCGGCCTCGGCCAGCTCATCAGGCACCGTCAGGAAGAACTGGCGAAATAAAAACGTCGCCGTGGCCGAAGCGATCAGCGGCAAGATCAGCCCCGAATAGCTATTGAGCATGCCAAAGCCTGCGATCACCTGATAGGTCGGCACGATGCGCACCTCAACCGGCAGCATCAGCGTGATAAAGATCAGCCAGAAAAAGAAATTGCGCCCCGGAAAGCGGAAATAGACAATCGCAAAGGCCGAGAGAATCGAGATCACGATTTTCCCCACGGCGATGCCCAGCGCCATTACCATCGAATTCATCAGCATCGTAAGAACCGGCACGTTCACGCCCGAAAACAGCGCGCGTTTGTAGTTCGTGAGGAACTGATCGCCCGGTAGCAGCGGCATCGGCGGATGGGTGATCGCGGCCTGCGGCACGGTCGAGGCGACAAACGCCAGCCAGATCGGAAAGAAGATCACCAGAACGCCGAGGATCATCAGCACATGCGTGAACCACAGCCCACGCCCGCGCTTTTGCACCATGCCGGCGGGCGGCTCTTTGACGGGATTGGATGCGTGCGCCATCAGTAATGCACCCGTTTCTCGATGAACTTGAATTGCAGCACCGTCAGCAGCCCGACGACCAGCAGCAAGATCACCGATTGCGCCGCGGATGAGCCAAGATCCTGACCGACAAATCCGTCGGCATAGACCTTATAGACAAGGATCGTGGTGGCCTGTTGCGGCCCGCCGCCGGTGATCGTGTGAATGACGCCGAAGGTTTCGAAAAACGCATAGACGATATTGACGACCAGCAGGAAAAACGTGGTCGGCGACAGCAGCGGCAGCACGATGGTAAAGAACCGCCGCCAGAACCGCGCGCCGTCAATCGCCGCCGCCTCGACCACCGATTTCGGCACCGCTTGCAGCGCGGCAAAATAGAACAGGAAATTGTAGCTGATCCGTCCCCAAGACGAAGCCACAACGACCAGCCCCATCGCCTCGTTCTGGTTGAGCACGTAGTTCCAGTCATAGCCCAACAGGCCCAGATACCATGCGACAATGCCGATGCGGGTGTTGAACATGAACAGCCACAAAACACCCGCCACGGCAGGTGCCACGGCATAGGGCCAGATTAGCAGCGTGCGATAGGCCCCCGCACCCTTGACCAAGCGATCCGCCAGAACGGCCAGAAACAGCGCCGGGATCATCGAGACCAGCGTGACCAGCGTGGAAAACACCGCCGTCGTCAGGAAAGACGCGCGATAATAAGGATCGCTGAGCAGATATTCGAAATTGCCAAGCCCGACATATTGCATCGACAGGCCGAACGGGTCGGGAATGAACAGCGATTGCCACACCGCCTCGCCCGCGGGGTAGAAAAAGAACACCCCCGAAATCACAAGCTGCGGAGCAATCAGCAAAAGCGGCAACAGCCAGCCCTTGAAGGTGACGCGTTTTTCCATTCTGGCCTCGGCGATAAAGTATCGCGGGCAGCGCGAAGGCCGCCCGCGATCAGATTGCGCTTAACGGTTAGCTTGCTCAAAGCGGCGCAGCAACTGGTTGCCTCGCGTCACCGCCGTATCAAGCGCGTCTTGCGCCGATTTATCACCCGACCACACCGCTTCGAGTTCTTCGTCGATGATGGTGCGGATCTGGTCGAAATTGCCAAGGCGGATGCCCTTGGAATTCTCGGTCGGCTCTTTTGTGGTCATCTGGATCACGGCCACGTCGGTGCCCGGATTCTCTTTGTAGAACCCTTGCTCACGCGTAAGGTCAGCAGCCGCCTTGGTGATCGGCAGATAGCCGGTATCCTGATGCCATTTCGCCTGCACCTCGGGCGAAGACAGGAAGTTCAGGAATTCAGCTACGCCTTTGTAGTCCTCGGCCGGTTTGCCCTCCATCACCCAAAGCGACGCGCCACCGATAATGGTGTTTTGCGGCGCCCCTTCGACATCGGACCAATAGGGCAGCGGGTGGACCTCAAAGGCGAACGTAGCCTCGGCCTTGATGCCCGCGTAGCCTGCCGAGCTTTCGGTGAACAGCGCACAAGACCCGGAACGGAAATCAGCCCCGCCTTCGTTGCGACGCCCCTTGTAGATGAACTCGCCGTTTTTGGCCCAATCGCCCAGCGTCTGGATGTGTTTGACCTGCAGGGGGCCGTTGAATTCCAGCTCGGTATCAAGCCCGCCAAAGCCGTTCTCTTTGCTCGCGAACGGCACGTTGTGATAGGCGGACAGGTTTTCAAGCTGGATCCAGCTTTGCCATGCGGTGGTCATCGGACAGTCGATGCCCGCGCCCTTGACCTGACCCAGCACCTTGCCGACATCTTCCCAAGTGTTCAGCGGCGCATCTTTGGCCACGCCCGCCTTATCCAGCAGGTCACGGTTAACCCACAGCACCGGCGTTGACGAGTTGAAAGGCAGCGACAGCATCTTGCCATCAGTGGTCGTGTAATAGCCTTTCACCGCGCCGATATAATCGTCGGAATTAAACGGCACACCGGCCTCTTCCATCACCTGATAGACGGGCTTAACCGCCCCCTTGGCTGCCATCATCGTGGCCGTGCCAACCTCGAACACCATTAGGATATCGGGCTGCTCGCCGGCGCGAAATGCCGCGATTCCGGCGTTGAGCGTTTCCGAGTAGTTGCCCTTGTAGTTCGCCACGACCTTGTAGTCGCTTTGGTTGGCGTTGAACTGTTCAACCTGCGCATCCACCAGCTCACCCAGCCGACCCGTGAAGGCGTGCCAAAACTGGATTTCGGTCTGCGCAAAAGCCGCGAAGGGCGACAATAGCGTGGAGGACGCGACAAGCGCGCCCAGTGCAAGATTCTTCATGTTATCCTCCCAGTGGGTAGCGTGATCTGATTGGCAATTCATGCTCTTGCGACCAAGCTGGCCGCGCACACTACGCTCCCTAGTCTGCTCGTGTAACAGTGTGATTACAAGTCTGTTATCGGTGTGAAATCTGGGACAGAAAAGGGGCGCAAGACCTTACGGTTCAAACACGCAGAGGTCTTAACCGCTTAAGCGCTCCGCGCGCACAAGGGTTGAGTTTCCCAGTCACGTTCAACGGCAGCCCAAAGTTCTACCTGCAAGCCTCGACATTGCGACGTGATGCAGGCGCGGCTTAATGGCTGTGGCCGCATTTTCCGTTACCATTGGCCAAGCGCCAAGTGATCATGGATAGCAGGCAGGCTTGGCCGGGATCTTGGGCATTGCGGATTCGGCTCATCATTGTTGCCCAATCTTCCTCAGGTGCGCGATTTGAAAAATCGGCAACCGCCAGCTGCGCATAGGTGGCATGATCCAAGCCTTCGGCCCCGGCAGCCTCCCCTAAAGCTGCCCAAATTTCTGGTTCTGCGGGAGCCAACCAGTCTTCGATACCTCTGCCGGAATTACGCGCGGCTGTCAGCACTTCACCTAACGTCATGACATTATCTCCACCAGATTGGCACCATAGACTGGCTGAACCATGAAGACGTCAACCTGCACTGTCAATTCTTACCGCCAACGTTGGGCTGGCATCCTGGACAGTCGTAAGGCTATTTTTAACTGGCTAAGTTTAAGTCTGCGCCAGCCCTTCGTGGCGTAAAAGAGCGTCTTGTTGCTCAAGACTCATCGAGATAGCTGCTCATATGGCGGCGGCTGATGTCTTGGCTTGTCTCAATCCGAAGGTCGGCTCCGTTTCGTATAGCAAATCATTGCATTTGGAGGTCACCCCCCAAAATGCAAAAGGGCGACCCTAACGGGCCGCCCCTCACATCCATCCACCCTCCGGCGATCAGTCGATCAGCGGGAGCAGCGTATTCAGGCTGTCTTTCGCATCGCCGTAGAACATCCGCGTGTTTTCTTTGTAAAACAGCGGGTTCTCGATGCCGGAATAGCCGGTCCCTTGACCGCGTTTGGACACGAACACCTGTTTCGCCTTCCACACCTCAAGTACCGGCATCCCCGCGATGGGCGAGTTCGGGTCTTCTTGTGCGGCCGGATTCACGATGTCATTCGAGCCAATGACAATCACCACATCGGTATCGGGGAAATCATCGTTGATCTCGTCCATCTCCAGCACGATATCATAGGGCACTTTGGCCTCGGCCAGTAGCACGTTCATATGCCCCGGCAGGCGCCCGGCGACCGGGTGAATGGCGAAACGTACGGTCTTGCCTTGGGCACGCAGCTTGCGGGTCAACTCACTAACCATCTGCTGGGCTTGCGCCACGGCCATGCCGTAACCGGGCACGATGACCACACTATCAGCCTCATTGAGCGCCGCTGCCACACCATCGGCGTCGATTGCGATCTGCTCGCCCTCGACCTCCATCGCGGGGCCGGTGGTATTGCCAAACCCGCCCAAGATCACCGACACGAAGGAGCGGTTCATCGCCTTGCACATGATGTAGCTTAGGATAGCACCAGACGAGCCAACCAGCGCGCCGGTCACGATCAGCAGATCGTTGCCAAGGCTGAAACCAATCGCCGCCGCCGCCCAGCCGGAATAGCTGTTGAGCATCGAAACGACGACCGGCATATCCGCGCCCCCGATCCCCATGATCAGGTGATAGCCGATGAAGAACGCCAGCAGCGTCATTAGCAACAGCGCCCAGACCCCTGCCCCGTTCAGGAACGCGATCAGCAGCAGAACCGAGCCAATCGCGGCTCCTGCATTGAGCATATGCCCGCCCGGCAGTTTATCGGCCTTCGAGCTAAGCTTGCCCGCCAGCTTCCCAAACGCCACGACCGACCCAGTGAAGGTCACAGCACCGATGAACACACCAAGGAATAGCTCAACGCGCAGGATCGACAACTCCACCGGCGTTTTATGCGCCAGAAGGGCTGCAAAGCCGCGCAGGCCGCGTTCATGCAGCGCCGACGCAACGCCCGTTTCCGTCAAAGTGCCCGACAGCGAGGCCTTAATTGCCATCACGTTGGCCATCTCAAGATAGGCGTTATAGCCCACAAACACCGCCGCGAGACCGACGAGCGAGTGCATCGCCGCCACCAGCTGCGGCATTTCCGTCATTTGCACGCGATTGGCCACGAACCAGCCGATGATGCCGCCCGCCGCGATCATGATGACCGAGATCAGCCACAGCCCCGAGCCGGGGCCGATCAGTGTGGCGACAACCGCCAGCGCCATGCCCACGATGCCATACCAAACGGCGCGTTTGGCGCTTTCTTGGCCCGAAAGCCCGCCAAGCGAGAGGATGAAAAGAACTGCCGAAACAACATAGGCAGCGGTCGAGAATCCGGTTTCCATTGTCTCGGCCCCCTTACGATTTCTGGAACATGGCAAGCATGCGCCGCGTGACCATGAAGCCACCGAAAATGTTGATCCCGGCCATAAAGACCGACAGCGCGGCCAGCACGATCACCAGCCAGCTTCCTGATCCGATCTGCAACAGCGCGCCCAAGATGATGATCGAGGAAATTGCGTTGGTGACGGCCATCAGCGGCGTGTGCAGGCTGTGCGCAACGTTCCAGATCACTTGGAAGCCGATGAAACAGCTCAGCACGAAGACGATGAAGTGCTGCATAAAGCTGGCGGGCGCAATTAGCCCCACGCCGAGCAGCAGCACCGCGCCCACGACAAGCAAGGTCACTTGGTTCTTGGTCTGGGCCTTGAACGCAACCACCTCGGCGGCGCGGCGTTCTTCGGGCGTCAGTTCTTTGGGCTTTTCGGTCGGTTTCTTGGCCGCGATCGCCGCAATCTTGGGCGGCGGCGGCGGGAAGGTGATCTCGCCCTGATAAGCCACGGTCGCGCCACGGATCACGTCATCTTCCATGTTATGCACGACAACGCCGTCTTTTTTCGGCGTCAGATCGGTCATCATATGGCGGATATTGGTGGAATAAAGCGACGAGGATTGCGAGGCCATCCGGCTGGGGAAATCGGTGTAACCAACGATGGTCACGCCATTGTCGGTCACGATTTTCTCGTCCGGCTTGGTCAATTCGCAGTTGCCGCCGCGTTCCGCCGCAAGATCGACGATCACCGAGCCGGGCTTCATCGCCTCGACCATATCCTTGGTCCACAGCACCGGAGCATCACGGCCCGGGATCAGCGCGGTGGTGATGACGATGTCCATATCGGGCGCAAGTTCGCGGAACTTCTTGAGCTGTGCCTCGCGGAATTCCGGGCTAGACGGAGCAGCATAGCCCCCCGTCGCAGCACCGTCCTGCACGGCTTCCTTAAAGTCGAGATAGACGAACTCGGCGCCCATGGATTCGATCTGTTCGGCCACTTCGGGGCGCACATCGAACGCGAATGTCATCGCGCCAAGCGAGGTCGACGCGCCAATCGCAGCCAGACCGGCGACGCCAGCCCCCACGACCAGCACCTTTGCGGGCGGAACCTTGCCCGCCGCCGTCACCTGGCCGGTAAAGAAGCGACCGAAATTATTGCCCGCCTCCATCACCGCACGGTAGCCCGCGATATTGGCCATCGAGGACAGCGCGTCCATTTTTTGCGCGCGCGAGATACGGGGCACCATATCCATCGCGATCACATTCGCGCCGGTCTTTTCCGCCGTCTTGAGCAGCTTTTCATTCTGCGCAGGGTAGAAGAAGGAAATCAGCGTCTGGCCGGGCTTGAGGCGTTTCAGCTCTGCATCGGTGGGTGGGCGCACCTTAACGACGAAATCCACCTCTTTGAACAGCGCGGCAGCCGTCTTGATGACGGTGACATTCGCGCCCTCATAGGCGGCATCGGTAAAGCCGGCCTTCAGGCCCGCACCGGTTTCGATGAAGCATTCATGGCCCAGCTTTTGCAGTTGCAATGCCGAGTCTGGCGTCATTGCGACGCGTGCTTCACCTTCGAAAATCTCCTTTGGAGCTCCGACTTTCAATGTAACTCCCCCTTGGATAGCGGCCCGCGTTGCTAGTTAAGTGCAGGCCCGGAATCTGGCGATGTCCTGAATAACACCGCGCAATAATATTTCACAAGCACCGAGTGCCGGTAAAATGTTCTTATTGTGCCGCGCACCTGCGACGACATAAATGTATACAATCGCACACCAATTACGAGTCCGATTTCCAGCGTAGAATCAGAGTTTTAGCTTGGTTCGGCGCCTGTCGGCGCTGCAAAGTAGAGTTTCAACTTTTTGCACACGCAGCAATCGCGCGCGCGCCGCGCTTACAGCCAGCGGCGCACCTGCGCACGGTAATCGCTGAATTTCGCCCCGAAATGCGCGCCGATCATGGCCTCTTCCCCGACAATAAAGCGCACCGTGATCAACCACATGAAGGCAGGCACCAAGGGCAGCGCGAGGGCGGCATTCCACCACAGGCACAGCCCCGTCAGCACCAGCGCATCGCCCAGATAAATCGGATTGCGCGTCAACGCGAACGCCCCCGAGGTCACCAGATCGTTCGGGTCACGGCGCGGAACGAATGTGGTGTGATGCAGCACCATCTGCCCCGCAGCCACTGCCATCAACACCAACCCGAGGCCAATCAGCGCCCCGCCAAACAGCCGACCAAGCGCAAAATCAATCGGCACGGCCTGCCCGATGCTCCACGCCATCGCGGCAAACAGCGCCAGCCATAGCGGCGGGATGTCGACTTCACGCAACATCTTGATCCTTTCCCGCGATTACAGGCGATAAACAGTCAACTCGGGCAGCTCGGTCAGCGGCACGTCCAGCAGGCGCAGCGCGGGCAGCGACACCTCAGACCCCGCCCCCGCCGGTTTGCCCGAGGGAATCAGCGTCACTTTGGCCGATTTCCCGGTTTTCGGGTTCTCGATACGGCCCTTGCTCTCAACGCTTACCAGCCCTGTGCGCATCCAGAACCCCGGATCGGTGGGATCGCCAAGGCTGGCAATGGTCGCGCCCAATTTTGCCTCGCCCGAAGCGGGTTTCTGCGCAGCCTCGGCGCGTTGCGCGGCGGTCGTGGTGTCCAGCGCCGCAGCATTGCGTCCCGCCGGCTTGGGCAGCGGCATCGAGGTTTCAGACGTACCCGATTGCGGCACCGGCGCGGACGCTTTGCGCGAGATCCCGAGCTGAGCACAGCCAGCCACGGCCAAAACCAGTCCCAAACCTATCAACGCACGCATGACATATCTCCTCTAAAACTTGGACTACCCTAACCGATACACGCGCCGGGGAAAATGCCCCTCACCCCCGGTTCAAAGCGCGCAGGAGTTGGCGAAACGCAAGACCACTTAGCAGCGCAAGGATCGGCATGGCGATGGGCTCATAAATCAGCGCGCCAAACGCCTCGCCGGCCAGCCAGCTTCCGCCACTTGGTGCGGGAAATCCCGCGCCAACACGGTCCGCCACCCAATACCAGCCCAGCGCGAACATCAGATAGGCCATTACCTTGAACGGCCATGGCCCCGAAAACGCGGCCAAAACTCCCAGCGGCACGATCAGGATCGCGCTACGGCGCAGGCAGTCGGTGAGAACGGTTAACGGGGCCGGGTTAAGGGCCGCCATGGCCGCGCTCGGCAGCAAAACCACCTGCACCCAAACCGTCGAGGCCACGATCAGCGCGCCAAGAACGCCTGTCAGCCCAGCCCGTAGCGCCCGAGAGCGGCGCGCATTCATCCACCGGTATGGCTCATGTGGCGGGTCATCTGCCCGGCCACGGTCTGGCGCGAATAGTCGAAATCATGGCCCTTGGGTTTGCGCGATATCGCGGCGCGAATGGCCGCGATCAGCGCCGTGTTATCGCCGCTGGCGCGCAACGGCGCACGCAGATCGGCGTTGTCCTCTTGGCCCAGACACATGAACAGCTCTCCGGTGCAGGTCACCCGCACACGGTTGCAATTTTCACAGAAATTATGGGTCAGAGGCGTGATAAAGCCGATTTTTTGTTGAGTTTGTGCAAGTCGCACATAGCGCGCAGGGCCGCCGGTGCTTTCGCTTAGCTCCTCAGGCGTGAAGCGCTCAGCCAGACGCGCGCGCAAATCCGAAAGCGGCCAGTATTGATCAAGGCGCATCTCCTCGCCCATCTCGCCCATCGGCATCACTTCGATAAAGGTCAGATCGAACCCCTCAGCGGCGCACCAATCCACCAGATCGAACAGCTCATCTTCGTTAAAGCCCTTGAGCGCCACGGTGTTGATCTTGACGCGCAAGCCCGCACGCTTGGCCGCCTCCAGACCCGCCTTAACCTGGTCAAGCCGCCCCCAACGGGTAATGGCGGCGAATTTATCCGCGTCCAGCGTATCAAGCGAGACATTGATCCGCTTCACTCCAAGAGCCGCCAGATCATCGGCAAACCGCGCTAATTGCGAGCCATTCGTCGTCAGCGTCAACTCATCCAGCGCGCCAGTTTCCAGATGGCGTGAGATGGTGCGGAAAAACGTCATGATATCGCGGCGCACCAAAGGTTCACCGCCAGTGATGCGCAACTTTTTCACGCCCAGCCCGATGAAAGTCGAACACAGCCGGTCCAGCTCCTCCAGCGTCAGCAGCTCTTTCTTGGGCAGGAATTGCATGTGCTCGGCCATGCAATAGGTGCAGCGAAAATCGCAGCGATCAGTAACCGAGACCCGAAGATAGGAAATCGGGCGGGCGAACGGGTCGATGAGGGGCGCGTGATCCATGGGATGAAACTATGCCTCGGGGCGACGCGCGGCAAGGGGGCGCGTGTGGTTCAAGATGGCGCAGCCAGACGATCCTCGACCATCCCCACCAGCCAGCTTGCGCCATACGGGATCGCCTCGTCGTGGAACTCGTATTGCGCGTGATGCAGCGGCGCACTGTCGCCATTGCCAAGGAAAATATAGGCCCCCGGGCGCGCCTCAAGCATGTAAGAGAAATCCTCGGCCCCCATCATCGGGGGAACATCGCGATCGACATCGGCGCTGATCTTTTCGGCCACCCGCGCGGCATGGTCTGCGCAATCCGCATCGTTCACCGTCACCGGATAGCCGCGCAGATATTCGACCTGCGCCTGCCCGCCAAAGGTTGCGGCAACCCCTTGGCTGATTTCGCTTAACCGCCGTTCCGCCAGATCGCGGGTCTCGGGCGACATCGCGCGCACGGTGCCCCCCAGCATGACCTCATTGCCGATCACGTTATCCGCCTCGCTTTGCGAATTCAGCGTGGTGACCGAGACCACGACGGGATCGAACGGGTCGACCTCTCGGCTGGCGATGGATTGCAGCGCCAATATCAGCTGCGCCGAGATCACCACCGGATCGACCACCTCTTGCGGTTTGGCCGCATGCCCGCCCTTGCCGATCACCCGGATCGTGAAAAAATCAGCCGAGGCCATCATCGCGCCCGGGCGCACCCCCAGATGGCCCGCCTCCATGCCCGGCATGTTGTGCAGCCCGTACACCTCATCAATCGCGAAACGCTCCATCAAGCCGTCTTCGATCATCGCGCGCGCGCCCGCCCCGCCCTCTTCGGCTGGCTGAAAGATCACCACGGCGCGGCCTGCGAAAGCGCGCGTCTCACACAGATATTTCGCAGCGCCCAGCAGCATCGACGTATGCCCGTCATGGCCGCAGGCATGCATCTTGCCCTTGCTCTGCGAGGCATGTTCCAGCCCGGTCTGTTCCACAATCGGCAGCGCATCCATATCAGCGCGCAGGCCAATCACGCGCGGGCCCAGCGCCCCTTGGGTCGCAACCTCTTGCCCTTCGATCACGCCAACCACGCCAGAACGCCCGATCCCTTCGACCACCTCGTCACAACCAAATGCGCGCAGCAATTGCGCCACGCGCGCCGACGTGCGCGGCAGGTCATAACCGAGTTCGGGATGACGATGAAAATCGCGCCGCCAGCCGATGATCTCGGGCAGCAGTTCGGCGAAACGGTTCTTGATGGGCATGGGGTGCGGCTTTGTGTTGGGGCAAATCACACCCACCTTGGCCTGTGCGCGATGCGCGTGCAAGCGCTAGCGAAACGCCATTGGCAGGTCAAACGCATAGCTTTGCGCGCCCAGCCCCTTGGGCGCTGGCGCGAACCTCCCCGCCCGGCGCACAGCCTGCAGGGCCGCACGGTCCAGCGCCGCGCGCCCAGAGCTGCGCGCCAGCGAGACCGACAGCAATTGCCCGCTGCGCGAGACCCGCAACGTGACGACCACGCGCCCCGCTCCTGCCCCTGCGGGCGGGGTTTTGGCGCGCTCAATCCGGGCACGGATCTGGGCACCCCAAGCGGCCATCGCAGCGCGCGTCTGGCCCGAAGACAGCGTCGCCGCCTTCGCCTTGCCCTGCTGCCCCGCCGCCGCGCCCCCGCCTGCGCCTTGGGCCTGCTGTTTGGGTGCGGCTTGCGAGGCGCGCGAGGCTTTAGGCGCGGTTTTCGTGGCTGTTTTCGGCTGCGGTTTAGGTTTGGCTTTCGGCTTGGCGACCGGGCGCGGCATCTCGGGCGGGGGCAGCACCGTTTGCGGCGGCGGCGGGGTCTCACGCGCTTGCGGCGGGGCGGGCGCGGTTGGGGCAGCATTGGCAAGGGAGGGATCGCTTGGCGTGGGGTCGCGCGGCGTCGCCTCATCTAACTGCGGCGCAAGAGGCTTGGGGGCCGTCGCGACTTCGGGCGGGCGCTCCCACTCGGCCACAACCGCAGCCATCGCCTCCGAAGCCGGCGCTATCACCACCAGATCAGCGCCCCGTGCGCCTGCCGACCGCGCGCCCCCCGCAACCGGTGGCTGCCAGAGCGCGAACACCGTCAAATGCAGCACCACAGCCCCGCCGAGCGCGCCGCCAAAGGCCCAGACCCGCGCGCTCATTTCGCGCGTACCACCAGCGAGAGATCGCGAAAGCCAAGCGCGGAAAGCTGGGGCAAAAGTGCCGCCAGCGCCTCGCCCGGCAGATCCGCATCGGCGCGCAATTGCAGGGTATCGGCGCAGTCCCCGCATCGCGCACGCGCAGCCTGTGCCGCCTGCGTCAGTGCCGCCAATGCATCCGCGCCGCGCTCCGTGCCAAAGCCCGCCTCACCTTGCGCATCAAGGTAAAGCGTCAGTGCGCCGGGCTCGGGCGCGCTGTCGCTGCGCGCCTCGGGCGGGGTTACGGCGAAAGGTGCCGGGCGCGTCAGCGTAGCGGCCAGCAGGAAAAACACCAGCAGCAGAAACACGACATTGATCATCGGCAAAAGCGGCTCGCTCAGCGCGCGACGCGGGGGCGGCGCGATCCGCATCAGCGCACCAGCACGAGCTGCGCGATCCCTGCCCCGCGCAGCCGCTCCATCAAACCGATCACGTCTTGCAAACGCCCGCCCTTGGAACGGATGACGACCGGATCTGTGGGCTTGTCCATCAGCGCATTCAAGCGCGCCGCCAGATCATCCGGCGCAATCGCCACGCCGTTCAGCGTCAGCCCCCCATCTATCCCGACATCGACCAGTCGCGGCGGGCCGGACCAGTGCGCAGACGCCCCACCGCCAATCGAGAGATCCAGCGTGCGCTCAACACCAAAGCGCGAGGCCAGCATGAAAAACACCAGTAACAAAAATACGACGTCGATCATCGGCGTCAGGGCCGCGCGGCGACGCGGACGGGGTGTATCGAAAGTGAACATCACTCGGCGGCGGCGCGGTCCGTTGCCGCGCTGGATGGGCCAACATCGCGCGGCGCGCGCAGGAATATCCGCGTCGCGCTGTCTTCAAGATCATGACGCAACCGGTCCACCACCGCATCAAAGCCCGACAGCGCAATCTGCGCCGGGATCGCCACGCCCATGCCCGCCGCCGTTGTCAAGAGCGCCTCCCAAATGCCGCCCGCAAGGGTGGCCGGATCGGCCTGAACGCCGGCCTCTTGCAGCGCACGAAAGGCCGCGATCATTCCCGCAACCGTGCCAAGCAAGCCCAGAAGCGGGCCGATCACCACCGCAAGTTCAAGCCCTCGCAGCCCCGAACGCGCCCGGATCAGCAGCGCCCGCGCAGCGCGGGCGGTTTCGGCCTCGGCCCCCGCGCGATCAAGCGTCGGGTCTTGCAGCGCCGCCATCGCCCGGCGCGCCAGTTGCGCGCGCAACGAGCGCCGCCCCGCCAAAGCAGCCTGCGCGCGCGCGATATCGCCCGCCTCCCAAGCCGCGATTGCCGTGCGGGTATACGCCCCGCCCGACCACGCGCCCGCCAGCGACAAATCCCAGATTTTCCACAAGATCAGCGCCAGTGACAGCACCGAGAGCGCCGCAATCGCCCACATCGCAGGCCCGCCAAGGCTGAGCGCGTCGATCACGCGGCCGGGTATTTGGCTGATATCGACCATTGCCTCTCCCAAGGTTGCGAAGCGTATCGCGCGCTAAACCTAGCGCGCCGCGCCCGTTTCGCTGTCGCACAGTCTGACACGCCTTTCAACTCTGCGCAGGCACATCAGCTGTCGGAAACGTCCGGTTTCCGCTTAAAAACGGGAGAAGAAATGATGCCGCCGCCCGACGCGCCTTCGCAGCTTCCGCAAGGAGTACGATGCGCTGCTCTGATGCGTCACGAAGCTGCGCGGCGCATCCGAATAGGGGGACGACTGCCGTTTTCAACTATTCATGTCGGCCCATCGGAAGGTGCGCATACGCACATAATACACATAAATGTGCCGTTTAATCCGCAAAATAGCACGCCATATGAAGTTGCGAGAGGGGAAGACCCTCGGCCCTAGATTATAGAGTGAGACTATCATGAAACATATCATCGCAACATCCGCCGTTCTCGCGCTCCTCGCAGGCACTGCTTCCGCTGCCAACACTCAAATGCATGAGCGTCATGCCGCTTTCCCTAATGGCGTCACCGCCACGGACACAGCCAAAGTCCAAGCGAGCACAGTTTATTCCAACAAGGAGTTGCAGCAGGCGCACCTGAATCCGACTTCTCTCGTCACAGTGACCGTCATCCCGGCACCCGACCATATCACACCGTCAAAGCACGACAATTGATCTAATTTACCGCGAATGTCAGTGGGCGTCTGCATCATGCAGGCGCCCTACTTTTGGCAATTGCCGCGTGCATCCCATCTGCGCCCCCATTGCGATTGATAGCGATTGACCTTTCAGACCGCGCCCGTCATCGACGCGTTGCCCCACATCGCTCATCGGGAGTTTAGAGGATCAAAAAGACTGATTGTCGAGGTTAGGCGGATTTCTTGTGCCTTGTCATTAGCTTTGCGTCCCTACTGCACACGATGCACCAGATCGAAGCCCCTGCGATCATCGCTGCGCAAAGCGACTATGTCTTGCCGCGCCGGGGCGGGCGCAAGCTTGAGGTTTAGATCGACGGCGCGCGCGACGGAACTCCCGCGCTCAATTTCTTCAGCCTGCTCGGCCCGGGAACGCCCGAGGCGATCACGCTCGAGTTGCGCGCGCGCAATGTCATCCTGATCAGCCCGTGGCGACCGGGGTTTGGCGCAACCTCCCCGCCAAACCGCACGACCTCGCGCAGCACTTGCCTCTCCGAGGACGTCGCCGCTATGTTCGACAGCTTCGGCCTCGCAGAGTTTTTACGACATGGCCATTCATCTACCCGAACGGATCACCCATGGGATCGTGGTCAACGGACCCGTGCCACGTCGCTATATCGCGCAAAATTCCGTTGCCTCGAAATGGACCAATGCGTTGATGAGCGCCTCGTTCGTCTCCTGCGGTGTTACCCGGATGCCCCTGGGTGCGGGCGAGCGTCTCATCCGCAACACCGACACGACCGCCTTTCCGCAGAAAATGTATGGTCATTCGGCCAGAGACCGCGAGGCCCTTGCAGATCACAATGTCGCCGCCTCGATCTTTACAGGGGTTCAGCATGTCATGGCCCCGAGCCTTGAGGCCGGGGCCGGGGCCGAGGATATCGGCTCGGGACTTTCCGCGTGGACAACCCAAGTTGACAGGCTGCGCGCTCCGATCATTTTATATCATGGGCGTGAGGACCCGAATGTGCCTTTTGGCAGCGTGGCCGAATTCGCCCGCGACCATGGCTCTCATCTGACCCTTCTGCCCGAGGATGGGGGCGGACAGTTGTGGTATTCCCATTTCAATCACATTCTGGATCTTGCCGTTGCAAGATGCGAGGCTTTTTCCGCAGGCGACTAAACAGGAAAGACGCCTGTTGCGTTAGCGATCATGGGATCGCAGGCTATCGCAGCCCTCAATGCTGTCTTCGACGCGACCGGAGCAGCGACGCCCCGTTCAGGCTGGCGAAACGTGGAGTGCCCGACTTAAGTGGCCCGCCAACTGGGATAGATTTACCCCGATGTCAGGAAGACCAAAAGATGGCTGGAAAGCGAGACAAACCCGAGTAGAACGTTCTGATGTTGCAGCAGGCTGAAGTGCTACAAGATCAAGCCAGGTCGATCGCGCAAGCTATTCGACAGATCGTCTTGACGCAGTAGACCGGCGTTGCTGTAAAATTCGCCTCAGAAAGGTTTCACCCAAGGGATCCAGTAGGTAAAGAGGTTCGACATAAGCAAGCCCGAACCTGCCCTACACCGCACGACGAACTGGAAAGCCTAGAACGAAACGCTGAGGCGGCGAAGATCACAGCTAATCCGTTGCCCGGCAACACATGCTTGCATGCCCAAAGCCAGCTTCAATTCTGTTGGAACGCGCCTGCGATAGGCGAAAATTCCGTTCGACCGCGTCACCAAAAAATCCATCTGCACCGCAATAATCATGCACGCATCACATCGCACATGTGTAGCATTTGTGCATTGATTTCCCGTCTAGAGTCCTTTCTTCTTGCAAAAACAACAAGAAATGGTGCCGGCGGAGAGACTCGAACTCCCGACCCCCTGATTACAAATCAGACGCTCTACCAACTGAGCTACGCCGGCCTTTGGCCTCGCAATAGCGCGGCGCGCGCGTTCGTGCAAGCGTCAGATCAGGGTCTTTTGCCCAGATTGGCACGCGCCAGCACCAGAACCGCCGCCAAGCCTACCGCTGACACGAGCAACGCTGCGGGTGAGGCCTCGCCGAGCTTTTCAAGGCTGGCTTTTTCCTGCACGCGTGTGGCGAGGGTTTCGTAGTTAAACGGGCGCAGCAGCAAGGTGGCAGGCAGCTCTTTGACGCAATCGACAAAGACCAGCAATAGGGCCGAGCCGATCGAACCGCGCATGAGCGGGATATAAATCTCGCGCAGCACGTTGCCCTTGGCGCGCCCCAGACTGCGCGCAGCCATCGGCAGCGAGGGCGGCACCCGCGCGAATGCCGCATCGACCGCGCCTTGCGCAATCGCGAAAAACCGCACCACATAGGCCAGCACAATCGCCACCGCTGTGCCAGTTAGCAATAGCCCCGGATCGCGGCCCGTCACGGCCAGCACGGCATCGGCCAGAGCATTGTCGAAATAGGCCAACGGAATGAGAACCCCAACGGCCAGAACCGCCCCCGGCGCAGCATAGCCGAGCGTCGTCAAAGGCAGCAATCGGCGCGCCAAACCTGCACCTGTCATGCGCACGCCGTACACCATGAACAGCGCCATCGCGACGGTCAGTAGCGCCGCAGCGCCGCCGGTGCTCAGGGTGTGCCAAAGTGCCGTGCCAAGACCACGCCCGAACCATGTCTCGGGGTTGGCCAGCGCGTGGGCCGCCATTACGCCCACCGGCAGGACAAACCCTAACGCGACGGGCAAAGCGCAGAGTGCTGCCGCCAGCCACCCAGCCCCCCCATTCAGCGCAACCGGCATCACCGGGCGCGAGTGCCGCGCGCTTTGATAATAACGAGCTTTTCGACGCGAGGTTTTCTCCAACGCGAACAGCACGAAGACGATACCAAGGATCAGCAGCGCCAATTGGGCCGCGCCCCCTGCATTGCCCCCCTCAAGCCATGTCGCGAAAATGCCAGTCGTCAAGGTCTGCACGCCGAAATGCGCCACAACGCCGTAATCGGCCACGGTTTCCATCATCGCAATTGCCGCCCCAGCCGCAATCGCAGGGCGTGCAAGCGGCAGGCCGACGCGCCAAAATAGCGCCACCGGCCCCGCCCCCAGCGCGCGCGCCACCTCATAGCTTGCGCCCGATTGTTCGCGCAGCGCGGCGCGCGTGATCAGGTAGGTGTAGGGGTAAAGTGCCGCCGACAGCACCACGACCGCCGCCTCGCGGGAGCGGATTTCAGGAAACCAGTAATCGCGCGCCGAGGCCCAGCCGAACGTGGTGCGCAGCGCAGTCTGCACGGGGCCGGAATAGTCCAGAAAATCACTGAGCGCATAGGCCCCTACATAAGCTGGAATCGCCAAGGGAAACAGCAACAGCCATTCCAGCGCACCTCGTCCGACAAAGCGATACATCACCACCAGCCACGCCGCCCCTGCCCCGATCGCCGCGCTGAAAACGCCCACGCCAAACGCCAGAATCGCGGTGTTGCTGAGGTAGCGCGGCAAGGTCGTGGCCACCAAATGCGGCCAGATGTTTTCACGCGGATCAAAGGCCATCACGACAACCGCCAAAATCGGCGCAAGCACCAGTGCCGCGATCGTCACAGCGCCCGCCGACCACAGCCCGCCTTGCATGCGGGGGCTGGTGCGGCCTGCGCTGGTCCCGGGCGAGCGGGATGGCGCACAAATATCCTGAGTATTTTTGTCAGAGCACATCCGCCCTTCTAGCCTGAAACGCATTTGCCTGTCCAGATTTCAACGGCTAAAGTGCGGCTCAATTACAAGCGCGCCATCAAGGCCGCACAACCGTTGCGAGGTCGAGCAGATGAAAGTCGTTTTCCACTTGGGTGCTCATTCGACCGATGAAGATCAACTCGTACGTGTTTTAGCAAATAATCCCAAGGTGTTGGACGAATATAAAATCTCTGTGCCGCCGCCGCAAAAATATCGCATGGTGCTGCGCGATGCTTTGGTGTCACTACATGGCGAACCCGCGCCGTTGCAGGTGCAAGACGCGATTATTGAGGCGTGCTCGGATCAAACCGATCTGGAACGGCTGATTTTCAGTCACGAGTTTTTCCTGTGTATTCCCGAACGCGTCATTACCGAACACGGCTTTTACACGCGCGCCGCGAGCAAACTTGGACCGCTGGCGAACCTGTTTCCTGACAATGAAACCGAATTTCATATGGCACTGATCAACCCCGCGACGTTGATAGTTCAACTGGCCAAGCGCCTGCCCAAACGCAGCTATGAGCAGTTGATGGCCGGGCTAGATCCGCGGGATTTGCGTTGGGAAACTGTCGTTCGCGATATGCGCGATGCAGCGCAAGGCCGACGTTTCGTGATCTGGTGCAACGAGGATGTGCCCCTGGTTTGGCCCGAAGTGCTGCGCTCTGTCTCGGGCATTCCAGCCGAGCGAGGCCTGAAGGGCGATATGCTTTATCTTGATCAGATCATGCTGCCTGAAGGGCGATCTCGGCTACGGTCTTATCTCCGAAGTCATCCGGTGAAATCGGTGGTGCAACGCAACAAGATCTCTGCCGCGTTCTTGGCCAAATACGCCCAGCGCGAAGAAATCGAGATGGACGCCCCGCTGCCGGGATGGACGGATGAGTTGGTTGCGGAAATCACCGCGCAATACGACGCCGATGTGGCCTCGATCGCGCGGCTACCGGGGGTCGAATTTATCGCCCCCTAGGCTTGGCGGGTCTTACGACATGCCCAGCGCGGATTTGTACAGATCGAGGATCGCCTCTTCCTCGGCCAGATCGTCCTTGTCGCGCTTGCGCATCGCAACGATCTTTTTCAGCACCTTGGTGTCGTAACCGCGCGCTTTGGCCTCGGACATGATATCTTTTTGCTGCTCGGTAATGTCTTTTTTCTCGGCCTCGAGGCTTTCGAATTGTTCGACGAATTGACGCAGCTCGTCGGCGGCAACGTTATAGGCGGCATCGCTGGGCATGGCTCTCTCCTGCTCTGATCGAGGCCCTGACTAGCCCGCCGCGTGCGCCGCATCAAGAGGCACGAGGCGCGTTTTGCTTGCCTCATGCGCGCAGAGCCGCTAGGGCAAGGCGCGCGCCGAGCGCGTTGCGCTGACGGAGGATGGCATGGAATATCTGATCTGGGCAGGAGCTGCGGTTTCGGTCGTGGGGCTCGTGGGCATTTTGTGGTGCATTATTTCGGTCGCCCAAGCCAAACGCGCCGGGCTGGAAGATGCCGCTTTACGCGCGCGTCTGCAGCGCGTTGTCGTGATCAATATGGCCGCCTTGTTCGTGTCGGTGATTGGCCTGATGATGGTCGTTGTCGGGATTTTTCTGGGCTGACCTTTGGTTCAATGCCCGTCGAGATCGGCAAAATGCTTGCCGTTCCGGATCAGCACATCCCACAGCGTAACCGGTGCGCTCGCACCTTCTTCTTGCAATGAACGCAGACGTTTACGGGTCGCAATTAATCCTTCCTGATCTGCCCAGAACATCACCCCACCAAGGTTTTTTGGCAGCCCTAGCGCACAGATCGCGGCCAGATCAATATCGCTTGCGCGATGGGCCTGCGCATGTTGCAGCAACCACGCCCCGCAATTGGCGACCTCCCCCAGAACGCGGGCCAGAATTTCAGCGTCCGAGAGCTTGCGCGTCACCCCTCCGGCCTCGGTGCGCAGCGTGTCCAGCCAATCGGGGGCGGCTCCGTCGCTGGCGTAAAGTTGCAGATCGGCATCCTCCATCGCGACGAGTAGCAGATCAGGCGCAAGCCCCGCCTTGGCACGCCCCGCATTCAGCGTTTTCGCGCCGATCGCATCAATCAGGCGCAGCGGAGAGCGCGCAAACCCTGCCGCCAAAAAACTGCGATCCATCTGATCGCGAGACGCCCCCGCCAGCAGCGCTCGCCCGCATGCCGAGACCAGGCTGAGGCGCAAATGCGCGACAATGCCCGCCGCCCCCGGACCGCCCAAAATCACCTGCGCGCCGCCTTGACGCAGCACCATCGCCAAATCGTCAAGCGTGGCGCGCGCACAGCCCGGCCCCGCGACCAGTTCGACCACACCACCGTCACGCGTCAGCGCGATGCCTGCCTCAGGTGGATCGAGGTGATCGAGGCTTTCAAACACGCAAAGATCTGCCGCCGGCAGGCCCGTCACGCCAGATCGGGCAATCAGCAGCGCGCAATCGCCAAGCCCCGACGGGTCTGTCGCCGCCCCCAGACGTGCCCAATCTGCCTCGCGCTGATCAGGGTCCAGCGTGCCGTTTTGCACCGCGATTTCCTGCGCGCGTGCGATGGTCGAAAACGCCGTCTGGATTTGCTTAGCGTCGCTCGCGCCAACAACCACCTCGTGGCCCGCCGCCAGTAGCGCGCCCGCGAACCCTGCAGGCTGATCCCAAAGCCCGATACGCCGCGTCGACGCTGGCCCCGCATCACTGGGCTGACCGGGCAAACTAAGTGCTTCAATCTCTGCGGCGCGCGTGTGGCGCAGGGCCTTGGCAAGCGGCGTTGCGCTCAGATCGTCATAGGCGACGGCTTCGAAATCAAGCGCCTCTTCCAGCGGAAGCAACACCGCCGCCTCAACCACTTCGCAGGCGCGTTGCCCGACCCCGGCAAGCGGCCCGCGCGTCAGCTCGGATTTTGGCCCGGCAAGGGCTGAAAGATATGTGGCGGGATCTGCCAATGCGCTATCGGGAGTCGCTCCGCCCTCGGCGATCAGCGCGTCCAGCGCGTCGATCACCTGCGCGGGCGCGACATCGGGTAAGACGATATCACACAGCCCCAAAACTAGCGCGCGCTCGGCCTTAATCCGGCCCGGCGGCGCAATCAACTGCAGCGCCGCAGCCCCGCCCGCGCGCCGCGCAAGGCGCACAAAACCGCCCGCTGCGGGCAATGTGCCAAGGCTGAATTCGGGCGCGCCAAAACAAGTATCCTCGGTCGCAATGCGCAAGGACGCAGCCTGTGAGATGGCCAACGCACCGCCCTGAATACGCCCCGACAGCGAAACCAAAACAGGCACTCGCGCGCCCGCCAGCACGCTACACAGCGCCCCCAGATCAGGGGCGCTCGGATCATGGGCGTAATCAGACAGCGGATCGCGCGCGCAGGGCCACCCGACAGTGTCGCCCTTCAGCACAATCGCGCGCACGCCGCGATCATTCAAAGCCAGTTCCAAAGCGTTGTGAAAAGCCACGCGCAAATCTGGCTCAAACCCGGCCACAGCGCCCTGATCATTCAGTGCCGCCAAAGTGATCCAAGCCAGCCCGTCCTGCTGTGCGATCTTCACACGTCTCGCCATCGCATTGCTCGCCCTATAAACCCGCCATCGCGTGTGAGTTTACGGCCAACGCGCTGCAAAACAATGGCAAATTACGCCCTGCGCGGGTTCCAGCTCTGCGCAGGGACGCGCGGAGCGGTCTTAGCGCGCGCCCTTTTTGGCACCCGGCGCGTGCAACCGACAAAATGGCGTCGCGGGCAGCAGGTCCAGACGCGCCTCGTCGATGCGTTCTCCGCAAGTGACGCAAAACCCGTATTCGCCCGCATCAAGGCGCTGCAACGCGGCTTCGATCACGCGCAATTCCTGACGCGCGGCCATGTCCAATTCGTCCAAAACCTCGTCATCTTCCTGCTTGCTAGCTGCATCTTCCCAGTCTTGCTCGACATGGCTGTCCAACTCTGCGTCGATCTCTTCGATCCGCTCAAGCAGATGCGCTTTGCGCGCTTCGATCTCGGTGCGGCGGGTTTTGTCGCTTTTCATGGTTCATCCTCCGTTTTGCCGATTACAGCATTGCGCGGCGCGGCGCTCAATGATGCATATCAACATATCAAAATACTTGCGTATGATCGCACGCACACCCTAACATAGCATGGTCGGCAGGTTTGGGAGAGCCTGCGGGCTTCGAGAGAGCAATGCGTCATTCATTTTTACCTATACGCACGAGGGAGATCTCATGCATCAGGATTGGATTTGGGGGCTCGTCGGCGGTCTGATGATCGGCGCGGCGGCCGGAATATTTCTTTTGATCAACGGTCGCATCATGGGCGCGAGCGGTATCATTGGCGGCCTAGTTGACGGCTCCGGGCGCGATAACTTGTCTGAACGCGTGGCTTTTCTGGGTGGGCTGGTGGCAGTACCGCCGCTTTTGGTGCCCCTTTACAGCAATGTCGACACCCATGTCAGCCAAACCATTTGGGTGCTGATTCTGGCAGGGCTATTGGTGGGCGCTGGCACGCGGATTGCCAATGGCTGCACCTCGGGGCACGGCGTATGCGGGATATCGCGCTTCTCGTTGCGCGGCATTGTCGCGACCGCATTTTACCTGTTGGGCGGCGCGCTGTCGCTGGTCGTATTCCGCCACATTCTGGGAGTGATCTGATGCGCAGCTTTTTCGCATTCCTTTCGGGCGGGCTGTTTGGCGTGGGGCTACTCGTTGCGGGTATGGTCGACACCAAAAAAGTGCAGGGCTGGCTGGATATCTTTGGCACATGGGATCCGACTTTGGCGTTTGTAATGGGCGGAGCCGTTAGCATGATGGCAGTTGTCTGGGTGTTCGCCAGCAAACGCGAAAAGTCGATTCTTGGCTCACCTATGCCGGGACCATTTTCGCAGCTTGTTGATCGCAATCTGGTCTTTGGCTCGTTGCTGTTTGGCGCGGGCTGGGGGCTGGCTGGGTTGTGCCCGGGTCCGGCGATGGCCTCTCTCAGCTTTAATGGCTGGGAAGGCTGGCTGTTTTTGATCGCAATGGGGCTTGGAATGGCGGTGGCACCGCGGCTGAAAATCTGGTTGTCGATCTTTGATCGCTCGACGCTGGAGGCGACGCCAAGCGACACCATCCCTGACGAAGACAGCACCTTGGCCCGCGACACACCCGCGCGCGCGCGCTAAATTTGGCTAAAAACCCGATCCGATTTTGAGCGGCGGCAGATCTTCTGTCGCCGTTTCCGGTTCAGGCAAAGGCGCAAACCCTCCCAGATCGGCCAGCGCGTCAGGCGCGCCACGACTGCCTAAATTTGCCAATCCGCCAAGTTCATCGCTAGGGCCATTATCGGCGGGGGCATGATTCCCCAAATCGGCCCGCGACGTGGCAGGCTGATCAAGCTTTGGGAGTGGGCTTGTGCCAACCGTCGGATCATCCTTGGGCGTCTTGTGATCCAGCGTCACGCTTTCAGGCGAAGTCAAACGCAGCGCGCGGTAGCCTCGGCTTTGCCCCAGCCGTGCATAAGACAATTTGCGCCGTCCCTGCGCCTCAAGCGTGATCTGTTCAAGTGAATCGGCGCGCAGCGGCAGTTCCATCCCCGGTTTGAAATCCAGAACCGCCGACAATGACAACGTCACCCGGTGCAGCACCGCATTCAGCACCGCAGGCGTTCCCATCACGGCGCGTTCGATCTGATCCGCCCACGGGGGCGCAAAGGCGGCGGCCAAATCGGCATGCGTCGCGCCCTCGCCCTCTGTCTGGGTCTCGCTGAGGGCGCGTTTGAGATGCGCGCCGCGCCCCTTTTGCGGCACCGCCCATAACAGCCCGCCCGTGCGTTCGCCCCCCTCGCCCAAGGAAAACTGCATATTCCAGACGCGAAATGTCACGTCTTCAAGCAACAGACCAAGCGGGCGGGGATCATCCAGATGCGAGGTATAGCGGAATCCCCCCGCCCATGAAATCGCGTCATCTTCAATCAACGTGGTCTCAATCGCGCCCAGCAGCGCGTCGATGAAATCGGCCGCCATGGCAGCATCAATGCGCGTCGCTTTGCGCGGGCCGGATGGGATTTTACCAAGCCGCCTCATCGTTTGCATCTCTATCAACGCTTGAAGCGTCGCAGGGGGGATTGCGATCAATCCCAAGGCCTCAGACGGCCCCTCAATCAGCGCCAAAAGTGACAGCGCCTCAAGCGTTTCGGGCAAATCGGCAAGGCTGCGCAGCGTCTCCTCAATCGAGGTGACCTGTAGCGGCAGCTGCAAACTATCCTGCGCCACTTTCGCCAAGCTTGTCGAGATCGCGCGCTCGGGCGACATGGCAACGCCATCCGCGACGGGACGCCCCGCCTCGGCTTTTTTGCGCAGCACGGATCTTCCCTGCTCTGCTGCCATACCCTCGTTCCGTCCAAAATCTGCAAGAACCTTGGACAAAGACTCGCAGATCAAGGTTTACAAATGATTTAGAATTCGGGGCTTAGGTCGGGCTTTTCGTTTGCACCCCTTGGCGACGCAACGGCAGGCTCACGCGGAACCCCGCCCCGCCTTGCCCAGGCAAATAATCAATCGAGCCACCAAGGTTGACCATAATCTCGCGGCAAATCGCAAGACCAAGCCCCGCGCCGCCGGCCCGACTTTGATCTGTAAGACGCGAAAATTTCTCAAAGATCAACTTTTGGGACTCTTTGGGAATCCCTGCGCCATTGTCGATAAAGTCGATCTGCACCCGTTTGCCGCGTTTCTTGACTTCGATACGCAACACCGGGCGCTCGGCCTCGCAATATTTGCGCGCGTTGGAAATAAGGTTGATGAGCACCTGCACCAGCCGGTCAGCATCGGTGAAAATCGGAATATGTTCGGTAGGAAAATCGCGCTCAATGCGAAAGCTGCGCTCGGGGCGCGCCGCCGAGGCTGCCTGCACCGCGCGATTAATTAGATCGTGCAGATTGACCACGGAAATATCCAGCTGCGCGCGGCGGTTTTCCAGCACCGAAAGATCGAGCAGATCATCAAGCAACCGGGTCAAACGACGCGCCTCTTCATGGATGATCTCACTATATTGGGCGCGCATCGCGTCGGGGAGATCTGGCTCCATCAGGATTTCGGAAAACGCCCGGATCGAGGTCATCGGCGTGCGCAATTCATGGCTGATCTGGCTAAGAAACGCATCCTTTTGCACCGACAGATCGCGCAGCTTGTCATTGGCCTCACGCAGCGCACGCGCCACTTTCGCCAGTTCATCGGATTTCGCCTCGAGACGGGCGGAATATTCCTTGGCCTCAGCGGTTTCGCCCGCCACCGCGATCAGATCTTGCATCGACACCGAGCTGCCCCCGGTCAGTTGCGCAATCATCGCATGCGCCGTCGCCGCCCCGACCGAGCCCGCCAATTTGCGCTCAAGACGCGCGGTAAAGGCGGATGTGGTGTCGGGCAGGAACCCCGCCTTGCCTTGGGCTGCGGCCTGCGCCTGAAAGAAATGCTGCGCCTCTTGCGCGCCTAAAATGCGCTGGGACATCGACAACAGGTCTTCGGCCTCTGCCCCGCCCTGCGCCCAAGACCGCGTCGCAGGGCTTTGATCAAAGATATTGACAAAGGCCACCCCCTGCAGCCGCTCCATCGGGCCAGGAAAAGACAGCATTGAAAAAATCAGGAACGCCAAGGCGTTAAACAGCAGCGACCAGAATAGCGCATGCAGGATCGGGTCCAGCCCCTCAATCCCAAACAGCGCATGGGGACGCAGCCAACCAAGGCCGAGCGGCCCGACATCCAGCACCGATTGCGGCAGTAGCCCCGAATTCCCGACCGAGGGGAGAAACAGCGTATACCCCCAAAGCGCAAATCCGATCAGCAACCCTATTGTCGCCCCCAAATGGGTCGCGCCACGCCAAAATATCCCGCCCAGAAGCGCGGGCAGCACCTGCGCGGCCCCGACAAAGGCGATCAAGCCAATCGAGGCTAGCGCCTCGGACCCACCCGAGAGGCGGTAATAAATATAGCCCATGCTGAGAACGGCGATGATCGACAGCCGACGCGAGGCCAGAACCAACCCACGCACATCGCCCGTCTCGCGTGTGCTGGATCGGCGCTGCGCCAGCCACAAGGGCGTTACGATATGGTTGCTCACCATCGTCGACAGCGCAATCGCCGCGACAATCACCATAGAGGTGGCCGAAGAAAATCCACCCAGAAATGCCAGCAGCGCCAGTTTGTCCTGCCCCTGCGACAGCGGCAATGTAAGCACAAACAAATCGGGGTTTGCACCGACTGGCATGCGTTCAAGGCCCATCGCCGCGATCGGCACGACAAACAGGCTCATCAGCATCAGATAGCCCGGAAAGGCCCAGCTAGCGGTGGCCAGATGACGCTCATCGACATTCTCGACAACGAGCACCTGAAACATCCGCGGCAAGGTCAGCACTGCGGCGGCAGAGACAAAGGTCAGCCCGGCAAAGCGCCCCGGCTGCAAGTTCCACTCGGAAATCGTTGAGGCATCAATGCGCGCCAGCATATCCACCACGCCGTCGCCCATGCCCCAAACCACAAAGACCCCCACCGCGATCAACGCAACCAGCTTGACCACTGCCTCCAGTGCGATGGCGGTGACCACGCCGTGATGGCGTTCATTCGCATCCAGATTGCGGGTACCAAATAGGATCGTAAACAGCGCCAGACCGCCTGCGATCCATAGCGCCGTTGCCCCTTGATCTGGCAGCGCCCATCCCTCGGGTGCCTCGGATGCGAAGACTCCGAAACTTAGCGTAACCGATTGTAATTGCAGCGCGATATAGGGCGTTGCGGCGGCGACCGACATCACCGTCACGATTACGCCCAAGGCATTGGATTTGCCATAGCGGCTGGAGATCAGATCCGCGATTGAGGTCACGCGATGCGTGCGCCCGATCCGTACCAGCTTGCGCAGCACCCACCACCAGCCGACGAAAACCAGCGTCGGTCCTAGATAGATCGTAACGAATTCCAGCCCCGAGCGCGCCGCATAGCCGACCGCACCGTAAAACGTCCAGGCCGTGCAATAGATCGAAAGCGAGAGCGTATAGATCCACGGGCTGCGCAAGAACCGCAAGCGATTGCGACCCGCGCGCTGCTCGGCCAGAAACGCGACCCCGAACAGGACGATGACATAGCCCACACAGACCGCGACAAGGCTGTTGAACCCCATCTTATTCTGGCTCCTGCTGCGGGGCGTTACCCTCTTCGGGCAGTTCCTCGGCATCCAGAACAGGGCCAAGACCCCGCGCGATTAGAAAGGCTGCAAAGATCAAGCCAATCCAGACCGCAAACAAATACAGCCCGCCGCGCCCGGTATCAGGTGTTGGCGTTTCGGCGGGATGCCACAGACCGGGCAGCGCGAATAGCACCATGCCCAGCACAGGCAGCAACCGCGCCGCATCCATCAGCCGACGACGCCGATATGAACGGCGCGCCAGAAACAGCGGCTGACCCGATTGCGGCATCAGACGGGCGTCCCTTGCGCACCACCCGTGATTGCCTCAAGCCCAGCAAGCACGTCGGAATTGGCGAAGGGTTTGGCCAGAAATGCGGTCGCACCCGCGCGCTCGGCGGCCTCACGATCCCGGTCTTGGCCACGCGCGCTGAGCATCAAGACCGGCAGCGCGGCAAGTGTCGGATCGGCGCGCATATCGGCCAGAATTTCCAACCCCGAGCGCCCCGGCAACATCAGATCCAAAATCACCGCATCGGGCGCTTGCGCGATAATCTGGCCAAGCGCCTGCGCGCCATCGGCCAGCACCGACACACCCCATCCCGCGCGCGACAGGATAAAGCGGATCGCCTCGGCGATATGGGGTTCATCCTCGATCAACAGAACCTGACGTTGGTGCATTTTCCCTCTCCCGTCTCGACTATCGCGACCCCGCGCGGTGCTGTCAAACACTTGCGCGCGGCGGCGTAGCGTTGTGGGACAGCGGCGCAGGCAGGGTGCCGTGAAAGCGGTCCGCAATTGCCCCGCGCGTGCCATTTTCATGCCCCATTTTGGCGTGAAAACGGCTTCAACGATCTCAACACGGGATCACGGCTTAGCTTGGAGAACACTGCCATGTTCGGATTTGACGCCATCGCCATCGCCATTATCACCGTCGCCTTGCTACGCGAGGCTGTCATGCGTCTCTTCCCGGCTCAAGACGCTCCGGCAGGCAACTAAGCCCCTGCGAATGCAGCGCAAATCAGCCGCGCGCCAACACCGCAAGATCAGCGACATTCGTCCCCGTAGCGCCGGTCAGCAGCAACGCCTGCCCCGCCTTTAGCGCGCGGTAAGAATCGTTATTTGCCAACAGCGCATCTGGGTTTTCGCCAGCCTCGCGAATGGCTTGGCAGGTATTGGGCCCAACCAGCCCCCCTGCCGCATCCGTCGGACCGTCGCGCCCGTCCGTCCCGCCCGACAAAAACCGCCACTTCCCCGACACACCTGCCTGCTCGGCCAGTTGCGCCACACGCAGCGCGAGTTCCTGATTGCGGCCGCCAAGCCCATCGCCGCGCAAGGTCACTGTGGTTTCACCGCCAAACGCCAGCACTTGGCCCGGAGCCAGTTCCGCCAGCAAGGCCACAATCCGCGGAGCCAGATCGGCCACATCGCCGCTCAACTCAAACGGTGCAGCTTGCGCCCCCACGCCCAGCATTGCCGCGACCGAGATCGCGTTGGCCCCAACCAGACGGTTGCGCGCTTGCGGTAAATCGCGTTGCGCATCGGGTTGGGTAAGATGCGCACGCACTGACGCAGGCAATGCGTCAAATATCCCTAGATCGTGGCACAGGTCATGCGCCTGCGCCCGCGTGCCAATCGGTGCAACTGTCGGCCCCGAGGCGATCACCGCCAGATCATCGCCCGGCACATCGGACAAGATCAGCCCCGTCACCGGCGCGGCGCTGGCCGCGAGCCAGCCCCCGCCTTTGATCTGCGAAAGCTGCTGGCGGATCAGATTCATCCGCACAATATCGGCGCCGCAACCCAGAAGGAGGTGACTGACCTCCGCCTTGTTCGACAGGCTCAAGCCCTCACAAGGCGCAACCGCCAAGGCCGAGCCACCGCCCGAAATCAGCGCCAACACACGGTCTTGCGCGCCAACACCAGCCAGCGTCTCAAGGATCGCGCGCCCCGCTGCTGCACTGCCCGCACCCGGCACCGGATGATCGCCCACAATCAGGCACGCGCCTTCGGGCGGGTCTGCGCCTTCAGCGTTCTCGGGGTTGGTTACAATCAAAGCGGCTGTCCCGTCTGGCAAACTGGCCAAAGCCGCGCCCGCCATCGCAAGCGCCGCCTTGCCAAGCGCGATCACCTGCCAACGTCCGCTCGTCCCCGGCGCATCCTCGCGCGCCCAATCCATCGCCTGCGCCACCGCGCGCGCGGGATCGGCCGCAGCAACGCCTGCGTCAAAAATTGCGCGCACCTTTTGGTCGAGATCGGACATGATATTCCCCTTTAGTCTGGCCCCAGTATCCGCGCGAGGCGGCGTTCCGCAAGCCGGTGCTCATGGCTTTCGCGCCGCGCAAAAAGAAACGCCCGCGAAGATCGCGAGCGTTTCGATGACAATTACAGAAATTGCAGTATCCGATTGGTGAGGGCGCGAACGCCCCCACCGGGGAGGAAATCAGCCCCCTTGGCTTTCGATATAGGCCAACACGGCTTTCACATCGTCAGCCTTTTTGAGGCCTACAAAGGACATCTTGTTCTTCGGGATATAACCCTTGGGATCAGCAAGATAGGCCTGCACGGTCTCTTCGTTCCAAACCAGACCATCTTCGCCATGCTTCTGCATCGACTTCGAGTATTTGAAGCCGTCCACAGTGCCCGCCTGACGCCCGATCAACCCGTTAAGAACCGGACCAACCCTGTTTTTGGCTTTCTCTCCGACTTGGTGACAGGCCTTGCACTTTTTGAAGACCTTTTCGCCTGCCGCGACGAGCGCGGGATCGGCATCAAGCGTTTCTTCCGTGGCCGCGGGGGCCGCAGCTGCCTGCTCTTCGGCAGCAGCAGGGGCGTCTTGTGCCATCGCTTCCTCGCTAGCACCTTCGCTTGCAGCCGTGGCCACAACCGTGTCGGCAGGCGCATCCGCCGCCGTATCGGCAGCGGCGGTGTCATCGCCACCCTGATCGGGCGTGACGTTAAGAACGGTCGCCTTCATCGTGATATGCACGTCTTTCTTACAGTCAGACATACACCCCGCTTTAGAGAACAACGGGTATTCCGTCTCAGGGCGATCATCGACGATGAAACCATCCGCATTGGGCATTTTCACATCGAGGAAGTTTTCCTTGCTCAAGACGAAGTCATCATCGACGAGATCGTTGGAGTAAAGAATATAGGCCACGATTGCATAGGTCTCGTCGACCGTGAGCGTTTGCGCATCCCCGAAAGGCATCGAGCGGTGAGCGTAGTCCCACACCGTTGACAGGTAGGGGAAATACGACCCAACCGTCTTGACCGGGTCCTTGCGTGCCAGAGTGTCTGCACCGCCAGCCAGCTTGGGCCAATTGTCTACACCTTCGGCGAAATCACCGTGACAGGCCGCGCATTTATCGGCGAACAGACTGTCGCCGTCAGCGACCGAGCCTGATCCTTCGGGCAGGTTCTTGCCATCAGGGAAGACCTGAACCGTCCAAGCTTTCATTTCGGCGGGCAGTGCGGGACGGCCCAGATTGTAGGTCTCTGCCATCGCTGGCGTGGCCAGTAATGGTGCTGCGAGCAAGGCTACCAGAGTGAGATTACGACGACACTTCGACATTCTCAGACTCCCCGTTTTCTTTGACCCACCAAGTCTGGATCCCGTTATTGTGATAGACCGAGTTCTCACCGCGGATCGCGCGCAGCGCGTCTTTGGTGGGCTGAACGTAGCCCGTGGCATCGGTGGCGCGCGATTGCAGGAACATTTCCGAACCGTCCCAGTCGATGTCGAGATAAAAGCGCGACATTGCCTTATCGACGCCCGGCTCTGCCAGACGCGCCTCTTGCCAGTTTGCGCCACCGTCGATCGACACGTCGACCTTGGTGATAGCGCCCCGACCCGACCATGCCATGCCGGTGATAACCAGCGGGCCTTTGCCGTGCTTGATCGGCATCTGCGGGCTGGGCGAGGTGACCACGGATTTCGCATCCATGACCCACGTCCATTTGCGCGAGATGCCATTGGCCAGCGTGTCGGTGTATTTCGAAGTTTCTTCACGCGCCTGCACAGGCTCGTCGGTCACTTCGATGCGGCGCAGCCACTTCACCCACATGTTGCCTTCCCAACCGGGAACGACCAGGCGCACCGGATAGCCATGCTCTTTGCGCAGGGCTTCGCCATTGGCCTTGATCGCAACAAGGCAGTCGTCCATCGCCTTTTCCAGCGGGATCGAGCGACCGTTCGAGGACGCATCCGCGCCTTCGACATACAGCCACTTGCCTTCGGTCTGAACGCCAGCCTCTTCCAGCAACGTGCGCAGCGGAATGCCCGAATACTGCATGTTATGGATCATGCCTTGGGTGAACTGCGCACCGTTCAGCTGCGCGCCCGCCCATTCCATGCCCGAGTTCGCCGCACATTCGAGGAAGTAGGTGCGGTTTTCGCGCGGGAAACGCTCGAGATCTTCGTAGGTGAAGACCAGCGGCTTATCGACAAGACCGTTGATCATCAGACGGTAGTCTTCTTTCTTCAGCTCAATCGCGCCCGAGTGGTGACGCTCAAACGCGCAACCCGTTGGGGTGATCGTGCCGTCCAGCGCGTGGATTGGCGTAAAGTTGATCGAGCTGATCACATCGGCCGTTAGCCAGCCGACATTGCGCCGGATAACATCGCTTTCGAATTCAATCGGCAGCCCGTAGGGCGTGGCATCGACACCGTCGCCCCAACCCTGAGCCCAGGATTGCACTTCGGTGATCAACGGATCGGGTTGTTGCTCTGCGCGCGCGGCACCTGCCCCCGCAGCCATTGCCCCTGCCGCAGCCCCTGCCCGCAGAAATCCGCGGCGGCTGTAGCCGGTGCCAGTGGCCGGAGTGGCGTGGCGTTCCTTCTCGTCCATGTAGTCTCCTCCAGTCTCTTGCCCCATTCGGGGTTTCGTCATCAGTTGCAGTTCTGTCTTAGACGCCCGTCACCACCACCGAGTCATTGGGTTCCAGATCGACGGTGCCGATCTTGCGGATATGGTCTGCGATCACGTCCCAAATTTGCGGCCCTTCGGTGCCCTCGTTGACCGAGGCCCAGCCCGTCACGACATAGCTGCGCGTCGGGTCAATGCCGGCCCCATCCTTGAGCGAGGTCATGTTCGAAATGCGCTGACCGATCGGCTTGGAGACATCAATGTGATAGCCCATGCCGCCAATGCGCACCATGTCACCGCCCTGCTGGTAATAAGGGTCGGTGTTGAACAGATTGTCGGCCACATCCTCAAGGATCGTCTTGATCGTCTCGCCGGTCATCTCGGTGCGGTAGGTTTCGCCATAGGTCATCGAGGTGACACCAAGGATATCTTCCATCGTGATCTTGTCACCGGGCAGCAAGGACGGCCCCCAGCGCACGCCGGGCGACATCGCGATCTCTGCGTCGCGTTCCGATAGCATCGCCTCGCAGATCAGATCATCCCAGGTGCCGTTAAAGTTGCCCCGGCGATAGAGAAGGCTCGAGGTTTCGCCCACGACTTCCTCGAGTTCCGATTTGAACGGCTCGCGGGTCTTGGTGATCAGCGCGGCCATGTCTTTGTCCGGCTCAATCACATCCGAGAAGATTGGGATCAGCTTGTGACGGAAGCCCATCATCTTGCCATCGCGCACGTCCAGATCAATGCGCGACACGAACTTCCCGTTCGAACCCGAAGCGATCATGATCGTCTCACCGACCAGAACTGGCTCGGGGACGGCGTCATGGGTGTGCCCGGTCAGGATCACGTCGATGCCCTTCACGCGGCCCGCCATTTTGCGGTCCACGTCAAAGCCATTGTGCGACAGACAAACGACCAGATCGACGCCCTTGGCGCGCACCTCATCCACCATCGCCTGCATCCGCTCTTCGCGAATACCGAACGAATAATCGGGGAACATCCATTTCGGGTTTGCGATCGGCAGATAGGGGAACGCCTGCCCGATCACCGCAATCTGGGTGCCGTTGCGCTCAAAGATTTTGTAGGGCTCGTAGGCCGGTTCATCCCATTCCGCGTCAAAGATATTGGCACCGAGGAAGGGGAAGGGCAGCGTGTCAACGATCTCGTTCACGCGGTCTTCGCCGTACGTCCATTCCCAATGCGAGGTCATCGCATCGGTGCCAAGCTGGTTCATGATATCAACCATGTCCTGACCCTTGGTCTTAAGCGCAACCATCGAGCCATGCCAAGTATCGCCGCCATCCAGCACGATCGCCTCGGGGCGCTCGGCGCGGATCGCGTTGACCACGGTCGCCACACGGTCCATGCCACCCATCTTGCCATAGGATTTGGCAAGATCGACATAGTTGTCATAGGTCAGCGCGTAGGCGTCGGGCGTGTCGGGCTTGATATTGAACATATTCAAGAAGTCTTTGCCCGTGACATGGGGCGGCTTGCCGCGCGCATCGCCCACACCAAGGTTGATTTCCGGCTCGCGGAAATAGATCGGCATCGCTTGCGCGTGAATGTCGGTGATGTGGATCAACGTGACGTTGCCCAGCGGTTCGAACTGCAAAAGCTGGTCTTGCGTCATCGTCTGTTGTGCCATCGCGCGTGACCACCGCGAAAGGCCAGATGCACCAAGGATGGTCGAGGCAGCCAAGCTTGCCTGAAGAAATTCCCGCCGGGAAATCATGCTGTGTCTCTCCTTCTTTTCCTCTTTCCGATGGGCGGAAAAAGCACCGTCTCAAACTCTAAATTGACAAACGAATTCAAACAGATAGTAAAAATTGAATATGTCCGAAAGACGCGCGCGGGACAAAGGTTTCCCCTGCCCCGCGCGCAGCATAGTTTACGGACGAACGCCGCCGCCTTCGATCTCAAGCCCCGTGCCGCGCGATGCGACATACAGCTCAAGATTGCGGAACTCTTGCGAACCCGGCTTGAAGGTCTCAGCGCGGGTGTCCCGAATGCAGCCCTTAAAGCGGTTGTGGATCGAAACCACGCCCGCATTCTTCAGACGATAGACCGGGAAACCGGTCAGCTGACCCTGGCTCAGGTGGTCGGCGCGGATGTAATTGCCATAGTTTTCTTCATGGCAAGACGCGCAGGACAGCTCAAGCTGACCATAGCGGGTGTAATACATCTCTTTGCCTTTTTCCCAGAACGGGGCGGCATCGCCGTCGATCTTGACGTTCACAGGCATGCCACGCGACTGAACTGCGATCGCAACCGTCATGTTCTTCATCGGGCCACTATCCCAGCCCCAAGCCTCGGCGCCCATGCGCTCGGTGCGGCAGTCGTTGATGTAGTTTTCCATCGACCACAGCTCGCCCTTGGCGTTGAGATGGGGCATCTTGGCGCGCACGCCTTTCATGCCTTCTTCGATATCGCCATGACAGGAGGCACAGGACTTGCCCTCGGAACCGTCAACGACATTCCAGTTGTCCATGCCTTGTTCACCAAAGACCATGATCGGATTGTCGAAGTCGTCTTGCTCCATCGCCCGCGAGCTGTCGGTGCGGAACAGCCAGCCCGAGTAAACTTCATCAAGGTGACCCTTGAGGAAATCGGCGGCAGGCGCCTTGGTTACGATCGGCGTATCGCCGTTGATGTTAAGTTCGTCATCCGCCATTTCTGCGCGCAAAGGCGCAGTGCACAGCGCCAGAACGGCGGTGGCGGCAAGGATGGTGCGGCTGGTGCGCAGCGTCATATCTCTGGTCCTCCCTGGGTGACCTCTGCGCCCGTCGATCTCCCCATCGGGCGCAGAGTTATCCTTGGTGGGGGCATTCCCTTCGCCCCCGCGGCATTGCCTTATGGCTTAGCCGATCGCGATCGTCTTGCTGTCTTCGTAAATCGACCCGTCATCATCATACCAAGTGAATTTGAACTCACCGGCTTCGGGCACTTTGGCGTCGAATTCGATATAGGGGTTGGTCGAAACAGCCGGGTCGAGCGTGACGTCGATCACGTTCTCACCGTTGAAATCACAGGTAAAACGGTTGATGATTTCCCGCGGGATCACATTGCCGTCTTTGTCTTTGCGCTGACCCGATTCCATCGGATGCGAGATCAGGGTCTTGATGGTGATGACTTCACCGGCGGACGCTGACTTCGGCACTTTCACGCGGGGTTTGACGTTTTTCATATCATGTCTCTCCTGCTATCCGATCAGCCGCCGCAGCCGCCGATGGTGACTTTCACGGTCGATTTCGCTTGCACGAAGCTGCCATCGGCCATCTTTGCAACGGCAACCAGATCCTGCGTTTTCGACAGGCGGATGCGGATCGAGGCGGCTTGCGAACCTGCCAGCGGGCCGAATTTGAACACCGCAACGTCGGGCGTCGGGTTGCCGGGGGCGTAAATCGCGATCTCGGTAGCACCGGGTGCGTCGACCGAAACCGGGACCGTGTTGCCGTTTTCGGCGATCTCGGGAGCGGTCAGCGTCAGGCCACCCTCACCTGCGGCTGCACCGCCGGTGAACTTCGCGATCGCATCGGCCGTAGCATCGGCCAGCGCGGGCAGCGGCAGCACCGAGGCAGCAAAACCACCCATCGCCAGCGCCAGCGCGTCACGTCTGGTCATCGTCATCTTGTCTCTCTCCTCTCGGGTTACTCAGAAAAGGTCACTCTTCCTTAAGCGTCATAAGGAATGCGACCACATCCTCTACTTGTTGACCGTTCAGGATCGGCGGCAGATCGGCAGGCGCAGCCTTGCCGGTATAGCCATCGCCGGGACGAATGAACGGTCCGGTTTTATACATTCCAGGCATCACGGAACCTTCGAACGTGTGCTTGGCGTCAACAACGATACCGCGCAGCTGGGCTTCGCTCCAGCGATCGGCTGCACCGTTCAACTCAGGGCCGATATTGCCCTGAAAGGACGCATCAAGCGCAGACACGACATGGCAGGACACGCAGTTGCCCAGCGATTTGGTCGATGCAACTTCTGCCCCCTTTGTCGGATCGCCCGGTTGGCCAGTCAGTGACTCGGTTACTTCCCCGACATCGGTGAACTTTACATCCATCGGCGCGGTCTCGGCGAACGCGGCGGTAGCGGCGAACGTGGCGGCCACTGCGGCCAACGCAACGTGGCGTTTCATAGAAGTCCTCCCAAATTCTCTCCCTGAGACACATTTAAGCGAGTGCGTTAGCGAGGCGCAACGATAAATTCAAAATTTGGCATATTTTCCGATATGTTTACCCAAACACATCAAAAAAATCGTTTTAAATCAAGATATCTCGCAGGTGCAGAAAGATCCCGCACAGGATTTTCTATGCGGGGTCTTACTGAAAAATAGATCAAATCGACGTGATTACTGCGCCATCTGCTCGGCAACATATTTCTGAAAATTCTGACCGCTCTCGTAGCCGTGATTCTTCACCCAGGTCAAAAGTGCCTTCGTCGTGCCCTTGCCAAAAGCGCCGGGCATCTGCGCCACGGCAGCCTTGTTTGCGGCCACGTCGTCGACCTCTTCGGGGAAGAACATCATCGTGGGCGTGAACATCACCCCCCACTTCATCGCCATGTCCTTTTCGGGCAGCGATTCACCGTCGAAATCGGTGACCTCGACATCGCCAAACAGGTTCATTTGCACGACATAATAATTGTCGGTGATCATTTTCGCGATCTCGGGGTCCGAGAACACCTCTTCATGCATCTTCTTGCAATAGATACAGCCGCGCTGTTCCCAGATCACCAAAAGACGCTTTTTCGCATCATTGGCCGAGGCCAAATCGTCGGACATATCCTTGAAGGTCTCTTGGAACCACGGCTCTTTGTGCAGCCCGTCATCGCCCAGTTCCGCGGCCGCTACCGGCAGCGACAACATCAGGCTCGCGACCAGCGCGGCAAACATGGCAGTCAAAAAACGCATTCTCTCTCTCCCTATTCTTAACCCAAACTTCCGCTGGGCATAACCTCGATCAGGAATTGCCCGATCCAGCGCAGCCCGCCCGTCACGATCAGGAGCGCGAACACGATCAGCATAACTCCCATCGCCTTTTCGACATAGCCCAGCTTGGCACGGTGGCGCGCCATAAAGGCCAGAAACGGCTTGGTGAAAAATGCTGCTATCACAAAGGGGAAGGTCATCCCCACCCCGTAGGCAAACAGCAACAACCCGCCCTGAGTGATATCTCCCATCCCCGAGGCCACCATCAAGATCGCAGCCAGTGCCGGGCCAACGCAGGGCGTCCAGCCAAAGCCAAAAGCCAGCCCCATCACATAGGCCCCGAAAAACGTGGTCGGGTCGGTTTTGGATTCCATGCGCGCCTCACGGTAGAGGAACGGAATGCGGATCACGCCAAGAAAATGCAGCCCGAAGACTAGCAAGATCGCCGCCGCAACATAGGAAAGCGGCCCCATCCATTCGCGAAACGCCGAGCCAAGCGCGGTTGCGCCCATCCCCATCAGCACAAAAATCGTGGTGACACCCAAAGCAAACGCCACCGCCGAAGCGATCATGCGCATCTGCGCACCGCGCGCAATCGCCCCGTCGCTGCGCAGCTCGCTCATCGACAGGCCAGCCATATAAGATAGATAAAACGGAACCATAGGCAAAATGCAGGGCGTCAGGAATGACAATAACCCGGCGAAAAATGCGCCCCCGAAACTTGGATCAATTGGCACGAACACCTCCCTTATTAGCGCCCCGGCCTCCTAACCGTTTCTTGACGCCCCCGTGAAACATATTACGATATTTATATGTAATGGGAGTGCCGTCAATGTTTCGTGAGTCTGCTTGCGCGATTTTTCTCGCTGCCGTGATGGTGGCAGGGCCAACATTCGGGTGGGCCGAGAGCGCCCCAACTCCGGATCCGGTCGCCAATGCGCCCGCGAGCGCATCGACCAAGCCCGCCCCCGCCACACAATCGCGCTTTCGCCTGCTGATGATTGAGCAGGCAGGCTGCGTCTATTGCCGGATGTGGAATCACGATCTTGGTCCGATCTATCCGAAGACCCCCGAGGGCAAAATTGCGCCGCTCGAACGCGCCGATTTACACAAGCCCATGCCCGAGGACGTGACCCTTACGGGGGGCAAGACGATCTATACGCCGACCTTTGTTTTACTCGATAATGGTACTGAAATTGCGCGGATTGAGGGCTATGCGAGCGAAGATTTCTTCTGGGGATTGCTGGGTCAAGCGCTGCAAAGGGCGGGTGCCGATTTGCCGCCACCGGCGCAATAGCCGCTGCGTTTTCGTCGAAATATGAGCGGCGAGGCTTTGTTCCGGCGAATCGCCGTGCTAAAGCCTGTATAGTTTTACCAGTCGGCTGCGCTAATTTATGTGGCCTGCAAGAAGGAAATGGCGGTGCGACAAATGGCACCAGATGGGCGCGATCACGACCTTACCCCTCCCGTTCCCGGTCAGGACGGGAAATGCGCACGTTTGGACGCCGAAGAGCTGCTGTTGCGCGCCCAAGATGCCTCTAACCTGATGAAGGCGCTCGCCCATGAAGGGCGGTTGATGATTCTGTGCCATCTCAGTTCGGGTGAGAAATCGGTGACCGAGTTGGAAAACCTGCTCGAATCGCGTCAGGCTGCGGTCAGCCAACAGCTTGCACGGCTACGCCTTGAGGGGCTTGTCAGTTCACGCCGAGAGGGCAAGGCGATCTATTACACCCTGTCTGATCCGCGCGCGCGGCGGTTGATCGAGGTGGTCTACGAAATGTTTTGCAGCACCGACTAGGCGTAGGTCTTGCAAGGCGTTCAGTTTAGAAGCCGGGCCAGACTTGCCCGGAGGGGAGGCGCGAAATGGAACACCTTCCAATGGGTGTGCTGGCCGCTTTGGTCGGGTTGATCGGCGGCGCGGTGCTGGGATTGGCAGCCCGGTTGGGTGATTTCTGCACGCTGGGCGCGCTGGAAAGCGCCGCTTACGGCGAAGATCAGCGCCGGGTCCGGCTTTGGGGCGTGGTGCTGGCCGTGGCGATCACCGGTTCGTTTCTGGCCGAGGCATTGGGCTGGGCCGATATCACGCACAGCTTCTATCACACGATCCAATGGTCGCCGCTGGCGTCAATCGTCGGCGGGTTGCTGTTTGGCTATGGCATGGCGATGGCGGGCAATTGCGGCTTTGGCGCGCTGGTGCGCTTTGGTGGCGGGGATCTGCGCGCGCTGGTTGTCGTCGTGGTGATGGGCATCTTTGCGTTTGTCACGCTGTCAGGGCCGCTTGCCCATCTACGCCTGCTGATCTTTTCGCAAGACCCGGCAACGTCCCCCCAAGGCATCGCGCATTGGCTCGCCGCGCGCAGCGGTCTGCCGCCCTTGGTCTTTGCGCTCCCGGTGGCGGCGGGCTTTCTTGCGTGGGGGCTGTCTTACAAACCGCTGCGCACGGATACGCGCCGCGTGGCATGGGGCATAGCTGCGGGTCTCGCGGTGGTCTGGTGCTTGATCGGAACCTCGTGGCTGTATGGCGAAAGCATGGGCGCAACCGGGGTCGAGGCCCCCTCCTTTACCGCCCCCTTGGGGCGCACCATCTTGTATTTCATGACCTCCACAGCGGGCGGAATCACCTTTTCCGTCGGGCTGGTCGGGGGCGTGCTTGTGGGTGCTCTCTCCGGCTCGTTGATCCGCGGGTTGTTTCGCTGGGAAGCCTGCGAAGACCCCCGTGAACTGGGCCGCCAAGTCGGCGGCGCGGCCTTGATGGGGATCGGCGGCACAATCGCGCTGGGATGCTCTATCGGGCAAGGCGTGAGCGCAATGTCAGTGCTGGCCTTTTCGGCGCCTGTGACACTCGCTTCAATCATAATCGGCGGGCTGATCGGCCTGCGCCAGTTGATCCACGGCTTCCAACCCGAATAAGCCCCTCATCGCGCAGCGCTGGATTTTTCCGTTGGATGCCTCCGGCGGGAGTATTTCTGGCTAGATGAAATACAAACGCTTTCCCTTTTCATCTGGCTAAAAATACTCCCGCCGGAGGCGCCTGTCCTATCCCCAAACGCGCCGCTGCGTAGGCAGCAAAACCACATAAAAGCGCCCGCGCGAAGGGGTATCCTCGCGCGGGCGTTGGTTTTCAGGAGCAGCCCGATCAGGTCTTGAAGATCCGGTAAATCGCGGGGATCACCAGCACCGTCAACAAGGTCGAGCTTAGCAGACCGAACAGCAGCGAGATCGCCAGACCCTGAAAGATCGGGTCCGCCAAGATTACCACCGCGCCGATCATCGCCGCCACCGCCGTCAACAAGATCGGTTTAAAGCGGATCGCGCCAGCCTCGATCAGGATCTCGGTCTTGGTCTTGTCCGTTTCATCCGCGTGTCGGATGAAATCGACCAGCAGGATCGAGTTGCGCACGATAATCCCCGCCAGCGCGATAAATCCGATCATCGAGGTGGCCGAGAACGGCGCGTGGAAGATCCAGTGGCCCAGCATTATGCCAAGGAAGGTCAGCGGCACCGGCGTCAGGATCACCAGCGGCAGGCGGAAGCTGCCAAATTGTGCCACCACGAGGATATAAATCCCCAGCAGCGCCACGGCAAACGCCGCGCCCATATCGCGGAACGTGACCCACGTCACCTCCCATTCGCCATCCCAAAGCAGCGTGACATGGCTTTCATCCTGAGGCTGACCGTGCAGCGAAATCGTGGGCTTTTCGCCCGGCGCCCATTGCATGTTGTTGATGATATTATCGACGGCCAACATGCCATAGAGCGGTGCCTCGAACTGGCCAGCAAGTTCGGCGGTGACCATCTCGGCCTCGCGCCCGTTATGGCGGAAGATCGGATAGGACGCCTTCTCTTTGGCCACGCTCACGACATCGCCCAGCTCCACCACGCCGCGCGCGCCGGGCAGAACATTGGCCGGGATCGGGGTGGACAGCGTGTTCTCGTTCATCACCTTGTTGGATTTCGAGCGCTCCATCACGATCGGGATTGGCTGGCGTTCCTGGCCGCGATGGGAATAGCCCACCGTGGTCGAGCCGTTCAACATCGCCAGCGTGTCCCAGACATCGCCCTCTTGCACCGAGTAGAATTCCAGATCGTCAGAATTCACCGTCGCGCGCAGCCTATCGGGCTGGATGCCGAACGAATTGTCCACATCCACAATATAAGGCACTTCCTTGAACGCCTTCTCGATTTGACGCGCCGCTGCACGCCGGATTTCCGGGTTGGGGCCGTAGACCTCGGCCAGAAGGGTGGCGATCACCGGTGGGCCGGGGGGTGGTTCGACCGTCTTTAAGCTTGCGCCTTCGGGCAGTTTGATCGCCTTGATCTTGTCGCGGATCTCGATTGCGATTTCATGACTGGAGCGGTTGCGCTCGGCCTTGGGCAACAGCTGAATCTCGACATCGCCCTTGTTGCCCCCTTCGCGCAGGTAGTAATGGCGCACGAGCCCGTTGAAGTTAAAGGGCGCCGCCGTACCTGCATGGGTTTGCGTTGCCAGCACTTCGGGCATTTCCGTCACAATATCAGCGACACGCTGCGCAACATTGTCGGTTTCCTCAACCGAGGTGCCCGCTGGCATGTCGATTACCACCGACAACTCGGACTTGTTGTCGAAAGGCAGTAACTTGACTGTGACATGCTTGGTGTAGATGAGCCCGAGCGAGCCAAAGCTAAGCACCGTCACCACAATCAGGAACAGCCCGGCGCGCCCCTTGGTCTTGAGGATCGGGCGCGCGACTGAGGCATATAGCTTACCAAGCCGCCCGCCTGCCTGATGCCCGCCTTCGCCATCGGCGTGACCATGCAGCTGTGCCTTGCCAGCCACTTTCACCATCAGCCACGGCGTGATGATAACGGCCACGAAGAACGAGAAAATCATCGCCGCCGAGGCCACCGCCGGGATCGGCGACATATACGGCCCCATCATGCCCGACACAAAGAGCATCGGCAAAAGCGCCACCACAACTGTCAGGGTCGCCACGATGGTGGGGTTGCCGACCTCGGCTACCGCCTCAATCGCCTTGGTCACGCGTGACCCCGGCCCCTTCATCGCCCAATGTCGTGCGATGTTTTCAATCACCACGATGGCATCATCGACCAGAATCCCGATCGCGAAAATCAACGCGAATAGCGACACCCGGTTCAGCGTAAAGCCCATCACATAAGCCGCAAACAGCGTCAGCAGAATGGTCACAGGAATGACCACCGCCACCACGATGGATTCACGCCAACCAATCGCCACAAGAACCAAGCCGATAATCGACACTGTCGCCAGTCCAAGGTGGAACAGCAACTCGTTGGCTTTCTCGTTGGCGGTCTCGCCGTAATCGCGGGTGACTTTGACCTCGACATCATCGGGGATCAGCGTGCCGTGCAACTGGTGCATCCGCTCGAGGATCTGTTCCGCGACGACCACCGCGTTCGAGCCTGCGCGCTTGGCAATCGCCAGCGTCACCGCCGGGGTGCGCTCAATCTTGCCGTCCTTATCGCGCTGCACATTCGACACGATCATATCCGCAGCGTCGGGCACATAAGACACCTTGGCCACATCGGCCACATAGACCGGGCGGTTATCGCGCGTGGTCAGCAAAAGCCCTGCGATTTCAGCCGGGGCGACCAGCGTCTTACCGGCAGCCAGCGAGATTTGCTTGCCCTCATTGCGGATCGTGCCGGTGTTGAACGAGCGGTTGGCCTGCGTGACCTTTTGCGAGAGCTGCTGCAAGGTGACGCCATAAAGCGCAAGCTTGTCGGGCTCGGGTTCGATGCGAATCTCGTTGGTCGCCTCGCCCACGATATAGGTCAGACCGACATTGCTGATTTTGGTAACCTCGGTCTGCATCTCGCGCGCGATCCGGGTCAGCTCATCACTGTCGATCTGCGCGCCGTCCTTGCCCGTGAAGGTCAGCGAGACAATCCCCACATCGTCAATCCCGCGCCCCACGATCACCGGATCCGGGATGCCTTTGGGGATGCGATCCATGTTGGCTTGCATCTTTTCATGCACGCGCAAAACGGCGGCATCGGCCGAGGTGCCAACCTTAAAGCGCGCCATCACCAGCGCGTAGTCGTCCTGCGTTTGAGAATAGACGTGCTCGACCTGATTGATGCCCTGCACGATGGTTTCCATCGGCTCGGTCACCAGTTTCATCGCGTCATCGGCCTTTAGCCCCGGCGCCTGAATGTGGATATCAACCATCGGCACCGCGATTTGCGGCTCTTCCTCACGCGGCAGCGAGATCAGCGCCACCATGCCCACCGCAACGGCGGCCAGAACCATCAAAGGCGTCAGCGACGAGCGGATGAACGATTTCGTCAGCGCCCCGGCAATGCCCAGCTTGCCGTGGATTTTTTCGTCTTCGGGCGTCTCGGGCCCGGTTGTCTTCTCACTCATGAGGCACCACCACATCGCCCGGGTTCAACCCGGTGAGAATTTCCAGCATCTCCTGCCCATCAAGATTGGCGCGAACACCCGGCACGACGGTGCGCTCATAGGTGCGATCACCATCCTTCACGCGTATAAAATCCAGCCCCGAGCGGGTCGCGATATAGCTCGCGGGCACCACGATGGTCTGGCGATTGCCCATCGGCAGTTTCACCAACAAACGGGCCGCCACGAAACGCGCGTTCAGATCAGGCACTTCGACATCGGCTTGCACGCGTCCGCCCTCGATTTGCGGGTAGATTTTGGCCAGCTTGCCCTCGATTTCCTTGCCATCGGAATCGGTGATCATGATCGTATCACCCTGCTTAAGCGTATCCGCGTGGCGTTCAGGCACCGACAAACGCAAGAAAAATCCGCCCCCGCCGATTGTCGCAATCGTCTCGCCCGCCATGATCACCGCATCTTTGGTCACGGGAACCGACACCACCTTACCCGCAATCGGGGCCGTGACCGTGCCGTATTTTTCCTGCTGCTGATAGACTTCGCGCTGCGCCTTTTGCGCCGCGATCTGGCCCTCATACACGTTAACCTGCGTCTGCAAGCTATCGACGTTTTGCGAGGTCGACACGCCGCGCGCCATCAGATCCTGACCACGTTTCAATTCTGCTTGGGCATTGCCAAGCTGCGCCTGCAACGCGTTGATCTGCGCATCCACCGCGCCGATCTGATAGACTAGCGTCTGATCGACAATCTTGGCGATGGTTTGCCCGGCGGTCACGTTGTCGCCCTCGGTCACGTCCAACTCGGTGATGGTGCCCGAAAGCTGCGCGCGCGCGGCGATGGTGTTCTTGGCCTCGACCTGACCGTAAACCGATTTCCAATCTGTCACGATCTGGGGCTCGATTGTGATCGGCCCATCGGCGGCGATGACCAATCCCGGCAAGACCATCAGGACAAATGTCAGCGGCAAGACTATCAGTTTCATCTCGATTTCCCTTCCATCCCGGAGGACGCGCGTTTCCCCGGTTATATTCCGGTTCTTGAATGTGACCCCTTACAGCAAAATTCAACCGCCGCGCAAGCCTACTGGGTTGGGCACTGTGTCGCGGCTGCATCGGCCGGGGGCTTTCACGCGCCAGTTTCATGCGCTAAAGCCGTGGGCGCAACAGTCTTGGAGAGATGAGATGCACGATATTCGCGCAATCCGTGAAAACCCCGCTGATTTCGACGCCAAACTTGCGCGCCGGGGGCTCTCGCCGATCTCACCCGAGCTGCTGGCACTGGACGAGGCACGTCGCGCCGCGATTCACGCCGCCGAAACCGCGCAAGCCGCGCAAAACGCCGCCTCCAAACAGGTCGGCGCCGCGAAGGCCAAGGGCGATGACGCCGAGTTCGAACGCCTTCGCGCTTTGGTGGGCGAGAAGAAATCCGAAGTGGCCGCGATGCAGGCCGAGGCCAGCGATCTGGACGCCAAGATGCGGGATCTGCTGCTGACGATCCCGAATCTGCCTCTTGATGAGGTACCAGAAGGCGCGGATGAGGACGAAAACGTCGAGGTCAGCCGCTGGGGCAGCCCGCGCAGCTTTGATTTCGCACCCAAGGAACATTACGAACTGCCCGCCGTCGGCAAAGCGATGGATTTCGAAACAGCCGCCAAACTGTCAGGCGCGCGCTTTGTGGTGCTGAAAGGTGGGGTGGCGCGGGTCCATCGCGCCTTGGCGCAGTTCATGCTCGATCTGCATGTCGATGAGCACGAGCTAAGCGAAAACATCACCCCTGTCCTAGTGCGCGATTCCGCGATGCTGGGTACCGGGCAATTGCCGAAATTCAGCGAAGACAGCTATCAGACCACGAATGGCTGGTGGCTGATTCCTACCGCCGAGGTCACGCTGACCAATTACGCCGCGAATGAAATTTTCGACGCCATTGCCCTGCCCCAACGCATGTGCGCGCATACGAATTGCTTCCGCTCCGAGGCCGGATCGGCGGGCAAGGACACCTCGGGGATGCTGCGTCAGCACCAGTTCGAGAAGGTCGAAATGGTCACGATCTGCCACCCAGACGAGGCATTAGCCGAACACGAGCGCATGACCAAATGCGCCGAGGCCGTGCTAGAGACGCTGGAGCTGCCCTATCGCCGCGTTGTGCTCTGCACGGGCGATATCGGCTTTGGCGCGCAGAAAACCTATGATCTTGAGGTTTGGCTACCCGGTCAAAACACCTATCGCGAGATTTCCTCGATCTCGACCTGCGGTCAATTCCAAGCGCGCCGGATGAATGGCCGTTTCAAGCCCGCCGATGGCGGCAAGCCCGATTTCGTGGCCACGCTGAACGGGTCTGGTCTGGCTGTGGGGCGCTGCCTGATTGCGGTGCTGGAAAACGGTCAGCAAGAGGATGGCTCGGTCACCCTGCCCGCCGCGCTGCACCCCTATCTGGGCGGCAAAACGCGGCTCGTGGATGGCGCGCTGGTCTGATCTTACTGATACCGCATGAAAAAGGGCCCCATCGCGGGGCCCTTTTTTAACTCGAAACGCCGTGTCAGTCGGTCTTTTTGCTCTCACGCCGCTTGCGCGCGGTTTCTTTGTGATCGGCCTTTTTCTTGGCATCAACGTGTTTCTTCAAACGCGACGGGATCGACTTTTTGCGATCCTTGAACGGGTTATCCTGCCCCTGATCGCGCAGATACAGCCGGATTGGCGTGCCGGGCATGTCAAACGCCTCGCGCAGACCGTTGATCAGATAGCGCTCATAGCTCGCAGGGATCTTGTCGGCATAAGTGGTTTTCACCACAAAGCCCGGCGGGCGCGTCTTGGCCTGCGTGATGTAGCGCAGCTTGATGCGGCGTCCCCCCGGAGCGGGCGGCGGATGCGCCTCGACCATCGCGCCGAGCCAGTTGTTCAGCTTGCCCGTGGTGACGCGACGGTTCCAGACCTCATGCGCCTTCAAAATAGCGGCATGCAGCCGGTCGATCCCCTTGCCGGTCTTGGCCGAAACCGTGACCATCGGTGCGCCGCGCAGCTGGGGCAACAAGCGTTCAAACGCCTCGCGCAGCTCTTTCAGCTTTTCGGGTTTGTCTTCTTCGAGATCCCATTTATTGGCGGCAACCACCACTGCGCGCCCCTCGGTCTCGGCAAAATCAGCGATGCGCAAGTCTTGGGTTTCAAAGGGAATATTGACGTCTAACAAGACCACGACGACCTCGGCAAAGCGCACCGCGCGCAAGCCATCCGCCACCGACAGCTTTTCCAGCTTGTCGTTGATTTTGCCGCGTTTGCGCATCCCGGCGGTGTCCCAGATCCGCATCGGCGTGCCCATGAACGTATTGGTCACCGAAATCGCATCCCGCGTGATCCCCGCCTCGGGGCCAGTCAGTAGACGGTCTTCGCGGATGATCTTGTTGATCAGCGTGGATTTGCCCGCATTGGGCCGCCCGATCACCGCCAGTTGCAACGGTTTCGCAGCCGAGGGCGGCTGGTAGGCGGGAATGTCGCCCTCTTCTAGCTCATCATCAAGCACAACATCGGTTTCAGGCGTGTTGGCAGCGTTTTTGGCGGCAAACTCATCGGCCAGCGGCACCAGAGTGGTGTAAAGATCATCAAGACCCTCGCCGTGCTCTGCCGAAATGCGCAAAGGCTCGCCAAGACCCAAAGACCAGGCCTCAAGCGCGCCCGCATCGCCCGCAGCGCCCTCGGCCTTGTTGGCGGCCAAAATGACATGGGCGTTCTTTTTGCGCAGAATGTCGGCGAAAATCTCATCCGCCGGGGTCACGCCAACGCGCGCGTCGATCAGGAACAGGCAGATATCGGCCTCTTCGACCGCGCGCTCGGTCAGGCGACGCATCCGACCTTGCAGGCTGTCATCCTCGGCCAGTTCCAGACCGGCTGAGTCGATGACAATAAAGCGCAGATCGCCCAGCCGCGCATCGCCCTCGCGCAGATCGCGCGTGACGCCGGGCGTGTTGTCGACCAGCGCCAAACGCTTGCCCACCAGACGGTTGAACAGGGTCGATTTGCCGACATTCGGGCGGCCGACGATGGCCAGGGTAAAGCTCATGTTGCCCTCCTTGGGCGGATACGAGCGGCCCCCTTACACCCGAATGGCGTCACTTGAAAGCGTGCAGTTTCCCGTCACCGCCCACAACATACAGGGTGCGCCCCGCTACAACCGGGTCAGAGGCCGCGCCACCGGGGATATTTGCCTGACCGATAAGGGTGCCATTGACCGGGCTGAACACCCGCAAGATGCCGTCAGACGAGGCGACGAACAGCTTGCCCCCCGCTAGGACCGGGCCATAGTTGGCGGTGATCGTGCGCTGTTTCTTAGGCTTATCCTTGACGTAATAGGGCAGATCGCGCGCCCAGATCTGCGCGCCCGTCGCCGCATCAAGGCGTACGATCTGACCCGCATCCGAGGTCAGGAAGATCGAACCACCCGCCACTTGCACCGGCGAGTTCGCGCCTTCGGTTGCCGTCCAAAGACGCGCACCCGAATTCACATCAAACGCCGCCAGTTTGCCCGTCGAAGCCCCCGCATAAACGGTATCGCCTACGATAACCGGATCGCCCGTGAGATCCACGATTGAGGCATAAGCCACACCGGGACGCGCGCCCGGCACTTTGGATTGCCACAGCTGCATCCCGCTTTGACGCAACACGCCCGACATAAAGCCCGACGGGAAGGGGAACACGACCATACGACCGTTGACCGCAGGCGAGGACACGCCCGTCATGCCGGAATCCGACGGCGCGCCGGGCACTTGCCAAAGCACTTTGCCATCGCTCGCGCGGATCGCCCAAGCCGAGCTGTCACGCGCCACAACGTAGACCGTGCCGCCCTCGACCGTGGGGGCCCCGCCGATACCGGCATCGAAATACTGGCGCCATTTGATTGCACCGCTGGCGGCGTCAATCGCAACCAGTTCCGAGAAATCGGAGGTGACGTAAACCGTGCCCTTGTCATAGGCCACGCCGCCGCCCGAGGCATCGCCCTCGTGATCGCCGGGCGGTGTAATGTCAGTCTGCCAAACACGCGCGCCGTTGAGCGCGGTTGCACTGACACGGGCTTGGCTATCAAGCGTATAGACACGTCCCCCGCCGACAATCGGATCAGCGGTGATGCGGTAGCGTTTGGCATTGCCTGCCCCGATATCGGCCGACCAGATCGGGGTGGTGCCAGCCCCTATGGCGGCGTTGAACAGCGCATGAGTAGGCGCGCCACCGCGTTGCGGCCATTCGCTATTGGAAACCTGCGCGGGCAACCTGATTGGCTGGGCCTGATCTTGCGGGGTCGGCAAAGGCGGCAACCCCTCGTCGGCGCGCAACGCGTCGCGGGGCGACAGGCGTTCGCCTTGCAAGATGACCTCTTTGGTACAGCCCGCCAATGTCGCGGCCATCCCCAGCACGAAGATAGTCTTGCTCAGATTCACGCCCGTTCCCCCTGCCTTGTATCAGCTCGCTTTTGCAGCAAACCCGTTTTGATCGTCACGTTACTCTTGCGGAGCCGCCTGAGCCGCCCCCGGCACGGGCGGCACTTCGCCACCCAACGCCACAATCAACTCTGTCGCGCGTTGTTGCAAGCCCGGTGTCAGCCCGGCGTCCTCAAGGATTTGTTTGGCCAAGGCGATGGCCCCGTCCTTGTCACCGCTTGCCAGCTTGACCGCAGCCTGTTGTTCAATCGCCAATAGACGATAAGGCGCGCCCGGCGTCGCCAGAAACGCCAGCGTAGCATCACGTTTGGCGGGGTCCATATCCGGCCCCGCCACGATCACCGACTTAAGTTGCGCCAATTGCGTGATCGACACCGGCAAGCCCGGCTCGGCAGCGGCGGCGTCATAGAACGCCAGCGCCTCTTTGGTTTTGCCCGCGCTTACGGCCTGATCGCCTTGCAAAATCTTGAGAACAGCCGCGCGCCCCGCACCGTCTGGGGCAATTGCTGCCAGCGCCGGATCGGTATCCTGACCATTCATCGCCGCCATCACCTGATCGCCAAAACCGCGCGCCTTGGCGTTGGCTTGCTCTTTTTGATAGGCGTTCCACGCGGTGCCGCCCACGATGGCCAAAATAATCAGGCCACCGATCCAACCCCATTTGCGAAATGCCGCAAAAAGTTTGTCTTGGCGGACCGCATCGGTCACTTCGTCGATAAAACTGTCGGTCTCGCTCACGCGTGCCTCTTTTCGCTAGTCTTCCGGCCCCTCTTACACGGCTGCACAAAGCCTGCCAAGGCCCGCTGAGTTCTGCCAGCCAAGGCCTTGAGATCACGCAAACCTCACCTTAAGTTGAACGATACGGTTGACCCTACCCTATCCGCCCAATTCCATACCGCCCGCGTCAGGAGCCATTTCATGCGCCCGATCCCGATCATCAACGCGGTCCTCGTGCTGGGTGTGCTGTATTTACTGGTGTTTGAGCGCGATCGCCTGATGGGCTTTGCGGGCAAATCGGGTTCGCAGCCCACGGCAGAAATTGTCGCGCAAGCCGAGACTCCCGAGGGTGCGGTGCCGGTGCAGGCCGTGGCCTCAAGCGCGCGTGCGCTGGATCAGGGCGTGTTGACGCGAGGTCAGACCGAGGCGGCGCGCCGGGTTGAATTGCGCGCTGAGACCTCGGCACGCGTGATTTCCGAGCCGCTGGCCAAGGGTCACGCCGTCGCGCAGGGCGATGTGCTCTGCGCGCTTGATCCCGGCACCCGCCCCGCCGCGCTGGCCGAGGCGCAGGCCCGGCTGATCGAGGCGCGGCTCAATGCCACAGCTGCACAGAAATTGCAGGCGGGGGGATATCGCTCTGACACGTCAGCGGCCTCAGCGCAATCCGCACTTCAGGCCGCAACCGCAGGCGTCGAGGCGGCGCAAACCGAGTTAACACGCCTTAAAATCATCGCTCCTTTCGCCGGTATTCTTGAGGGCGAAACCGCTGAGCTTGGATCATTTCTCGCCTCGGGTGGGCTGTGTGCAACGGTGATCGCGCTCAACCCGATCAAACTGGTCGGATATGTGCCAGAAACCGAAATCGACCGGGTGAAAATGGGCGCGCAGGTCGGCGGGCGCCTGGCCACGGGGCGCGAGATTTTGGGCCGCGTCACCTATGTCGCGCAAAGCGCCGATCCGACAACGCGCACCTTCACCGTGGAGGCCGAGGTCGCCAATCCCGACGCCACGATCCGCGAGGGCCAGACTGTGGAAATGATCATCGCCGCTGATGGCACCAAGGCGCATTTCCTGCCCGCCTCGGCGATGACGCTTAATGATGACGGGCAATTGGGCGTGCGGATTGCACGCGACGGCGTGGCCCATTTCGCCCCCGTCACCTTCCTGCGCGACACCGCCGACGGTGTCTGGCTGGCAGGCCTGCCCGAGCGAGTCGAAGTGATCGTCGTAGGTCAGGATTACGTCACCGAGGGTTCGCCCGTCATCGTCACGCTGGTCGATCACGCCCCCGGCGATGTGGCGCGCGATACTCCGCGTCCCGGCACGCCCGAACCCAATGCCGCCTCCACCCCGGCCCCCGCACAATGACTGGCATCGTCGATTGGGCCGCCGCCCGCGCGCGCATGGTGATTGCCTTCGTGGTGATCTCGATCGTTGCGGGGCTTGCGGCCTATCTCAGCCTGCCCAAAGAGGGCGAGCCTGACATCGAAATTCCGATGCTGTTTGTGTCGGTCCCCTTCCCCGGCATTTCGGCGGCTGATTCTGAAAAGCTGCTGGTCAAGCCGATGGAGACCGAACTGGCGGGGCTCGACGGGCTCGACAAGCTGACCGGCATTGCGCAGGAAAACTATGCCGGCGTGATGATGGAGTTCGATTTCGGCTGGGACAAGACCAAGATTATCGCCGATGTGCGCGACGCGATGAACACCGCCGAGGGGAAATTCCCCGATGGCTATGAGAAATACTCGATCAACGAGATCAATTTCTCAGAGTTTCCGGTCGTCGTCGTCACACTGTCGGGCAATGCGCCCGAACGCACGCTGCAACGCCTTGCGCGCGATCTGCAAGACGAGGTCGAGGGGCTGGAACCCGTCCTTGAGGCACAGATCGCGGGCAATCGCGACGAGATGCTTGAGGTGGTGATCGACCCGCTGCGGCTGGAGTCCTACAACGTCACCGCGCCTGAATTGATCGCCACCGTTCAATCCAACAACCAGTTGATCGCAGCGGGCGTGGTGGAAACCGAGGGTGGCGCGTTTTCCATCAAGATCCCCGCCACGTTCGAGACCGCGCAAGACGTATATAACCTGCCCGTCAAGAAGAATGGCGAGCGCATGGTGACGCTGGGCGATCTGGCCGATATTCGCCTGACATTCGAGGACCGCACCGGCACCGCGCGCTTTAACGGCCAGCCCACGGTCGCGCTGCAAGTGGTCAAGCGCAAGGGCTACAACATCATCGACACGGTCGATCTGGTGCGCAAAACGGTGGCGGATGCGCAGGCGCGCTGGCCCGAACCGCTGCAACGCGCGGTCGATGTGGGGGTATCCCTCGATCAGTCGAAAACCGTGGGCGCGATGGTCAGCCAGCTTGAGGGGTCAGTTCTGACGGCGATTGCGCTGGTGATGATCGTGGTGCTGGCGACGCTTGGCACGCGCTCGGCGCTGCTGGTGGGCTTTGCGATTCCGACCTCGTTCTTGCTGACCTTCCTGCTGCTCGGCGCGATGGGCGTGCCAATTTCCAATATCGTGATGTTTGGGCTGATTCTGGCGGTGGGGATGCTGGTCGATGGCGCGATCGTCATCGTGGAATATGCCGACAAACGCATTACTGAAGGCTCGGGGCCGATGGCCGCCTATACCGAGGCCGCCAAGCGCATGTTCTGGCCCGTGGTCAGTTCCACCGCCACCACGCTTTGCGCGTTTTTGCCGATGCTGTTCTGGCCCGGCGTGCCCGGTGAATTCATGGGCATGCTGCCGATCACGATCATCTTTGTGCTCTCGGCCTCGCTGGTGGTGGCGCTGGTCTATCTGCCGGTGATGGGGGGCGTCGCGGGGCGTCTGTCGCGCCGCCTTGAGATGGGCGCGGGCGTGATCAATCACTGGCCCTACCCGCTGCGCCTCGCGCTGGCGGTGGTCTCGGTCGCGCTGGTTTTCCTTGGCGCGATGCTGACGTTGAACCCCGATTACCTGTCGGGCGGGCATACGCCCTCGGGGCAATTCGCCGCCTCGCTGCCCGGTGCGGTGCTGTTCGTGCTCGCCGCGATGGCGGCCTCGATCACGCTGACCGCGGCTAAGCCTGTGCGCAAACGCCGCCCCGTTGAGGCTGGCTATCGTCGCCGCCCCTTTGGCCATGTCACCGCCTTTATCGCGGGCAATCCGATCATGCCACTGGTCAGCGTGGCCCTGATCGTGGGCGCGGTGATCTTTACCTTTGGCTATTTCGGCAAGCACAATAACGGCACGCAATTCTTTACCGATTCCGAGGTCGAGCAGGCGATCATCTATGTGCGCGCACGCGGCAACCAGTCGCTCTCGGAAAAGGACGCCCTACTGCGCGAAGCCGAATCCCGCGTGATCGGCACGCCGGGCGTGGGGGCCGTGTTCTCCTTCGCGGGTGTGGGCGGCTTGAACCAGAACACCGGCGGCGCCAGTGCCCCACGCGACACGATCGGGCAGATTCAGGTTGAAATGACCCCGTGGGAGACGCGCAAATCCGACGCCGATCTGAGGGGCGATGTGGTGATGGAAGGGATCATGGCCAAAATCGCCACGATCCCCGGCATCAAGGCCGACTATCTGGCGCAAGATCGCGGGCCAAGCTCGGGCAAGCCGATCCAGTTGCGCCTCAAAGGCGATGATTTCGCAACGCTCGGTCAGGCGGTCGATGCTGTCGAGGCGCATATGGCGCAAATGAAAGGCGTTACCGCCATTGAAGACACCCGCCCCCTGCCCGGAATCGACTGGGAAATCGACGTCGATGTGACCCGCGCGGGCCGTTTCGGGGCCGATGTGGCCACAGTGGGCGGCATGGTGCAACTTGTGACACGCGGCATCCTGCTTGATACGATGCGGGTGCCAAGTTCTGATGAAGAAATCGAGATCCGCGCCCGCCTGCCCGAACAGGACCGCGTGTTGTCAACGCTCGATACGCTCAAGCTGCGCACCTCCGAGGGGCTGGTGCCGCTGGCCAATTTCATCACCCGCACGCCGGTGCCCAAACTCGGCCAGATCGACCGGATCGACCAGACGCGATACTATGACATCAAGGCCGATGTGGCGACCGGGCTGACGAATGACGCAGGCGCTCCGATCACGGGAAACGAGCGCATTGCCGCCCTTGAGGATTGGCTAAGCACGAAGGCCGAGCTGCCCTATGGCGTCAGCTACGAATGGTCGGGCGACATGGTGGAACAGGCCGAAAGCCAGGCCTTTTTGATGCAGGCCTTCGCGGGCGCGCTGGCGCTGATGTTCGTGATCCTGCTGGCGCAATTCAACAGTTTTTACAACGCGGTACTGGTGCTTCTTGCAGTGATCCTGTCCACCGCCGGGGTGCTGATCGGGATGCTGGTGATGGGCCAGCAATTCTCGATCATCATGACCGGCGTAGGGATCGTGGCGCTGGCGGGAATTGTGGTGAATAACAACATCATCCTGATCGACACCTATCAGGAATTCTCGCGCTACATGCCCCAGATAGAGGCGATCATCCGCACTGCCGAGGCCCGCTTGCGCCCCGTCCTACTAACCACGATCACCACGATGGCCGGGCTTGCTCCGATGATGTTCGGACTCTCGCTCGACTTCTTCAATGGCGGCTATTCGATCAACAGCCCCACAGCGATGTGGTGGAAACAGCTTGCCACGGCGGTGGTCTTCGGGCTGGGCACGGCGACGGTGCTGACGCTGGTGCTGACGCCAGCACTGCTGTCGATCCGGGTCTGGATCAACGCGGGCGCCTATCGCGGAACGCGCGCGCTTTCGGCCTTGATGCAAGGCATCGACAGCCGCGCCGCACGTGATTTGGCGCTAGAGCGCGCGATGCGCAAGATGCGTGGACGCGAGCTAATCTGGGACGACGCCCTGCCCCATGAGGGCGGCGCGAAACCCCATCTCCTGCAAGGTCGCGACGCAGCGGAATAAGGCAGGTTACGCCGCCCCTTCCTGCGCCTCTTCTTCCTCGGCCGATTGGCGCGCCCACATCGCCGCATAACGCCCGTGGCGCGCCAGTAGGTCCTCGTGATGTCCGCGCTCGACGATCTCGCCTTTCTCCAGCACCACGATCTCGTCACTATCGGCAATCGTGGACAGCCGGTGCGCGATGGTGATCACCGTCCGCCCCTGCCCCATCGCCTTGAGACTGTCCTGAATGTCGCGCTCGGTCTGGGTATCCAGCGCCGAGGTCGCCTCGTCCAGCAACAGGATCGGCGGATTCTTCAGGATCGTGCGCGCGATGCCCACGCGCTGCTTTTCGCCCCCCGACAGCTTGAGCCCGCGCTCGCCCACCGAGGTGTCATAGCCATCGGGCAGGTCGATGATGAAATCGTGGATCTTGGCGGCTTTCGCAGCGGCGACAATCTCGTCTTGGCTGGCATTGGCGCGCCCATAAGCGATGTTGTAGCGGATCGAGTCGTTAAATAGCACGGTATCTTGGGGCACCACGCCAATCGCATCGTGCAAACTGTCTTGAGTCACATCGCGCAAGTCTTGCCCATCAATTTTGATCGCCCCGCCGGTGACATCATAAAACCGAAACAACAGCCGTCCGATGGTCGATTTTCCAGATCCAGACGGCCCAACCAGCGCCACGGTTTTCCCCGCAGGCACGCTTAGCGAAATCCCCTTCAGGATCGGGCGTGTGGGATCATAGTGGAACTCTACATTCTCCAGCGTAACTGCACCGCCCTGCACATTCAGAACATTCGCGCCCGGTTTATCTTGAATTTCCGAGGGCTGATGTAACAAATCAAACATTTCGCCCATATCGACCAAAGCCTGCCGGATCTCTCGGTAAACCGTGCCCAGAAACCCAAGGGGCATGGTGATCTGGATCATATAGGCCTGCACCATGACAAAATCACCGACCGTCAACGTGCCCGCTTGCACCTCCATCGCGGCCATCACCATCACCGTCACTAGCCCAATTGTGATGATCAGCGATTGCCCAGCATTCAGCGTCGCCAGCGACTGGCCAGTCTTAACCGCCATCTGCTCATAGCCACGCATCGACTCGTCATAGCGCTCGGCCTCGCGGGCTTCGGCCCCGAAATACTTCACCGTCTCAAAGTTCAGCAGACTGTCGATGGCTTTCTGATTGGCATCCGTGTCGGCCTTGTTCATCGCGCGCCGGATCGCAACGCGCCATTCGGTCACTTTGAAGGTAAATTTGACATAGGCGGCCACCGTGAGAACCACGACCGCCGCATAGCGCCAGTCAAACACCACCGCGAAGATGATCGTGACCATCGTGAGTTCCAAGATCAACGGCCCGACCGAAAACAGCATGAAGCGCAAAAGGAACTCGACGCCCTTCACCCCGCGCTCAATTACACGGCTTAAGCCACCGGTCTTGCGGGTGATATGATAGCGCATCGACAGACGGTGAATATGGGTGAATGTCTGCAAGGCCAGATGGCGCAACGCCCGCTGCGCCACACGCACGAAAATCGCATCGCGCAGTTCGCCGAATGCCACGGTCATCAGGCGCGCCACACCGTAAGCCACGGTGATCCCCACCGCGCCCACGCCCAGCGCCCAAGCGGGGCTAACCCCCTCGCCAGACAGCATATTCACCGCCGCGCGATAGATGAAAGGCGTAAAGACCGAGATAAACTTGGCGGCAACGAGCGCCAGCATCGCCAGCACCACCCGACGCTTCACCCAAGGGGCCTCATGCGCCCACAAAAACGGCAACACAGCGCGGATCGTGCGCCAGCCGCGCGACCGTTCGTCGCGCGACATTTTCCCGGTTGTGGTGATCTGAGACGGAGGCATCGCATGCCCTTTCTTTCATCTGGCCGTAAATACTCCGGGGGTCCGGGGGCTGGCCCCCGGCACCGCTCGGCAGGCGCGCACGCTAACGCTGCGCGCCCCGAGGTTCCAGCCCCGATTGTGTCGCAGCCGCCGCTATTGCTGTGACGGAATGGTAAAAACCTGGCCGGGATAAATCAGGTCGGGATTGCGGATCTGATCGCGATTGGCGTCGAACACCCGCACATATAAAACGCCATCGCCATACACCTCGCGCGCAATCGCCCAAAGCGTATTGCCTTGCACGATCTGCACCACGTTGACTGCGTTACCCTCGCCTCTCGCAGCGTCCACCGCATCCGATGTGGCCTGTGAGGATGCGCCCGCAGTGGCCACAACGATCTGGTCGGGCTGCTCAAACGCGGTCTCGGCGCGTGCAATCACCTTTCCCGCAGCACCCGTCGCGTCGATGCGCAGCTTATGCGCACCTGCGCTTAACCCCGGCAAATCCAGCGACCAGCGCCCGTCGCGCCCAGCCTGCGTTTGCGCCACCAATTCGCCGTCGAGATACGCGCCCAGTTTGGTGCCCTCAGGCGCGCCGCGCCCCTCGGCACTCGCGCTGAGCCCCTGCCCGAACGCGACTGTGTCGATCACCAACGTGTCGCTGGCGGGCGCCAAAAGCCGTGCGCCCGTAGCATCGGTCACAATCGGCGCGGGGGTCGCTTGCGCCATTTCGTCAGCCGCTGGCGTCGCACTTGGGTCTGCGCCCTCTTGTGCCGTGGCGATTTCGGTTTGCGCGGGGCGCAACACAAGGCTTTCCGCACTGTCACGCGCCACGCCATCCGCGCTGGTCACACGCAGCGACAGCGCGCGCGCACTCGCACTTGCGGGCAAATCAAACAACGAGGCAAAATTGCCCGCACCATCGGCTGTCTCGCGTGCAACCGTCTGGCCGTCCACCAGAATTTCAACCTTTGCGTCTGGCTCGACGCGGCCTGCCAGTGTAACCGAGCCATCGGGTGCCGCACGCAGCGCATCAAACTGCACGGTTGCGGTCTGGGCGTTTGATGGTGGAGAGGCTGGAGATGACCCCGACGTCTCCGTCTTTGCCAAAGCGGCGGGCGCAGTCTCTGGCGTTCCGGATGCCCCCGCGTCAGGCACGTCAATGCGCGCCATGGCTCCATCTGCGGCCTTAGCTGGGGTCGCCTTCTGCGTCGTCGGCGCAGTGCTATCGCCATCCGCCTCGGGCGCATTATCCGGCCCCAAGACCGCCCAGCCAATCAGCGCCGCCACGACCAGCGCCAAAGCCGCGCCACCGCCCAGTAGCGCACCCGACCGCCCTGCTGCTTTTGCCTTATCGCCTTGCGCGTCACGCTGTGCCATCAAAGTCCCTTTCGCCTCGCGCAGACCTTCTTGCGAGGCCACACCTTGAGTGACCTTAACAACCTCGCTATCAAACCTGCAAGAACAGCCTTTTCAGCACCGGAGCCGCGCCATGAGCATTTCCAGATCTATTTGTGTTTATTGTGGCTCGCGTCCGGGCGTGCGACCAACCTATACCGAGAGCGCGCGCGCCACGGGCGCGATGCTTGCCGCGCGCGGTTGGCAACTGGTTTATGGCGCCGGCGATGTCGGGCTAATGGGCGAGGTTGCGCGCACCGCGCAATCCGCGGGCGGGCGCACATTCGGGGTGATCCCCGAGCACCTGTTCCCGCACGAGGTCGGCAAGCGTGACCTCTCGACCTTCGTGGTCACTGAAACGATGCATGAACGCAAGAAGGTGATGTTCATGAATGCCGATGCGGTTGTGGTTCTGCCCGGCGGCGCGGGCAGTCTGGACGAGCTGTTCGAGGTGCTCACATGGCGCCAGATCGGGCTGCATGAAAAGCCGATTTTCGTGCTCAATATCGAGGGCTACTGGACACCGCTTTTGAACATGATCGCGCATATCATCACTGAGGGCTTTGCCGACGCCTCGCTGCGCGACCTGATCGTGGCGGTGGACAGCGTGGCCGAGCTGGAAACCGCGTTGATCGCGGCCCTCGCCTAGACGGCCTCGGGCGGGGCAGCGGTGACACGACGCGGGCGCAGGCTGGCCGTGGAATACAGCGCCAGCGCGCACCAGATCAGCCCCAGCGCAATTGCGTGCCAAATCGTGACCCGCTCGCCAAAGGCCAGCGTCGCCACACCAAATTGTAGCGTCGGGTTCAGATATTGCACCAGCCCCACGGTCGCCAGCCGCACCCGCTGCGCGGCGTAGGCAAACAGTAACAGCGGCACACCCGTCAGCGGGCCGGAAAACGCCAGCAGCGCAGAGGTTTGCCAGTCTTTGCCAAAAGCACCGGCACCCGGCGCGCTACCCCACCAGCCAAAATAATAGCCAGCCAGCACCGCCAGCGCGATGGGCGACAGCAACAACACCTCGGCGCAAACCGATACCATTGGACCGGCCTTGAGCCCCTTTTTGATCAGCCCGTAAGTGCCGAAAGTGAAGGCGAGGATGAGCGATATCCAAGGCGCAATGCCCAGCCCCAGCGTCAACACCGCCACCGCCGTTCCCGCCAACGCCACCGCCGCCCATTGCAAGCTGCCAAGGCTCTCGCGGTAAACGATCAGCCCCAGCACAACGGCGACCAGCGGGAAGATGTAGTAGCCCAAGCTCGCCTGCACCGCATGACCCGTCTGCACCGACCAGATGAACGTGAACCAATTGGCCGAAATCATGATTGCCGCCAGCGCCACCATCGCAGCGCTGCGCCCCTGACGCGCACGCAAGACCCGCACGACCTCAGATAACCGCCCGCGAAACCCTAGGATCAGCGCGAAAAAGATCAGCGACCAAAGCGTGCGATGGGCGAGCACCTCAATCGGAGGCACCCCATCAAGCATCTTGTAATATAGCCCCGACAACCCCCAGACGATGCAAACTGTCACCATCGCCCAAAACCCTTTGACAGCCTCGCTCATCATGCGTCCCTCGCGTTTGCGCGCAAGCTGACGGATCGCGGCGGGAAAGAAAAGGGGGGCCAAGGGAAAGGGGCCGGGGCGATAGATACGACCGCCCCGACCAGCGCGCCTCAGGCGTCGCTCAACTCATCCATCACGATCTTTTCAATCTCGTCGATGGGGTGATTGGTCAGCGTCTTGTCGATCTCACCTACCAGCACCGCCTCAACCTCTTTGTGCAGACTTTGGCGGATCTCGCCGAGGATGCGCGGCGCGGCGACGATTACCAGCCGCTTGATGCGCCCCTGATGCACCATCTTGAACAGCGTGTCGGCCAGATCATCGGCGAACCGCATTTTGGCGAGATGATGCCAGTCCGTCTCATCCAGCGCAGAGCGCTGCCCCGGCCCGCTATCGGCCATCCGCCCCGGCTTGTCTGTGCCCTGTTCGCTATCGGGCGGATTGTCTTGTTCGTCGATCCGACGCACCACCAAGTTGGGGTCCTGCGCATCCATCATGTTTTCCAGAAACAGCGCCTTCTCGCCATCCGCGATCACCACCCAGGTTTTTTTGGTCAGTTTGATCATCACATCTTCTCCTTGCTACTGCTGTCGCGGTGATCGCCCCCCAAGGGGCGCGTCTTGCCCGCCGAAGTCTCATCCAGCTTCTTCTTCTCGTCGCGCGTGCCGATCTTGTGTTGCAGATTGCCCCCGGCGCTGCCCTGCCCTGCGGGTGTGTCGATATCCGCCGGGCGCAGGCACAGTATCTCTTCGGTCTCCCGCTGGATATCTTTGGAGCCTGTGCGCTGTGCCATCTCTTCCTCCGGTCTTTTGTGAGTGTCTGGGAAAGAAACACCCGGCAAGGCGGGCTGGTTCCTGCGAAGTCTACTGCGCAAGCAATGAGCAGGCAAAGAAAAAGGGCGCCCCAGCAGGGACGCCCTTGGAAACGAACTGGCTGCGCAATCAGAGACGCGAGGCCACGTTTTCCCAGTTCACCAGCTTGTCGAGGAAGTTCGACAAGTACGCCGGGCGTTTGTTGCGGAAGTCGATGTAGTAGGAGTGCTCCCACACATCGCAGCCCAGCAGCGCGGTCTGACCAAAGCACAGCGGGTTTACGCCGTTCTCGGTTTTGGTGACCTTAAGCCCGCCATCGGCCTCTTTCACCAGCCAAGCCCAGCCCGAGCCGAACTGACCTGCACCGGCGGCTGCAAATGCCTCTTTGAATTTGTCGACCGAGCCGAACGTGTCGACCAGTGCTTTTTCCAGCTCGCCCGGCATCTTGTCGCCGCCCGGCCCCATCATCTCCCAAAACTGGGTGTGGTTCCAATGCTGCGAGGCGTTGTTGAAGATGCCATTTTGCGCAACGGCACCGGCCTGATAGGTGCCCTTGACGACCTCTTCCACAGACTTGCCTTCCCATTCGGTGCCGGCAACGGCCTTGTTGCCGTTATCGACATAGGCCTTGTGGTGCAGATCGTGGTGATATTCGAGCGTCTCTTTCGACATGCCAAGCCCCGCCAGCGCGTCATGGGCATAGGGAAGATCGGGAAGTTCAAAAGCCATTTTATCCTCACTCGGTTCGAAGGTTCGTGGGTTCAACTCTAAAGAAGCGCTCATAGGTCCAAGGTCAAGGCCGATATCGCGGATTACGGGGCGCTTAAACGTCCATGTCAAAGCCCAGATGCTTGGCGACAGCGAAAATATCCTTGTCGCCGCGCCCGCACATATTCATCACGATGATATGCTCGGCAGGCAGTTTCGGAGCAATTTTCATCACATGGGCAAGCGCGTGACTCGGCTCAAGGGCGGGGATGATCCCCTCAAGACGACACGAGAACTGGAATGCCTCCAGCGCCTCTTTGTCAGTGATGTTGACATATTGCGCGCGGCCCGTGTCATGCAACCAAGCGTGTTCCGGCCCGATGCCGGGGTAATCCAGCCCCGCCGAGATAGAATGACCCTCAAGGATCTGGCCATCCGCATCTTGCAGCAGATAGGTGCGATTGCCATGCAGCACGCCGGGGCGTCCGCCGGTAAGGCTGGCGCAATGCTCCATCTTCTCATCCACGCCGTGACCCCCGGCCTCGACGCCGATGATATTAACCGACGGGTCATCAAGGAACGGGTGAAACAGCCCCATCGCATTCGAGCCCCCGCCGATCGCCGCAATCAGCGTATCAGGCAGACGGCCCTCGCCCTCTTGCTCTTCAAGCTGCCAGCGCACTTCCTTGCCGATGATCGACTGGAAATCACGCACCATCGCGGGATAGGGATGCGGACCTGCAACGGTGCCGATGCAGTAAAACGTGTCGCGCACATTGGTCACCCAATCGCGCAACGCATCGTTCATCGCGTCTTTCAGCGTGCCACGGCCCGATTTGACCGGCACCACCTCGGCGCCCAGCAGACGCATGCGGAACACGTTGGGGGCCTGACGCTCGACATCGGTTGCGCCCATATAGACCACGCATTTCAAACCGAATTTCGCGCAAACCGTCGCGGTGGCAACGCCATGCTGGCCCGCGCCAGTCTCAGCGATAATCCGGGTTTTTCCCATGCGGCGCGCCAACAGGATCTGGCCCAACACGTTGTTGATCTTATGCGCGCCGGTATGGTTCAGCTCGTCGCGTTTAAGATAAATCTTGGCGCCGCCCAGTTCCTCGGTCAGACGGGGCGCGAAATACAGCGGGCTGGGGCGACCCACATAATGCTTCCACAGATCGTCCATCTCGGCCCAGAAAGACGCATCGGTCTTAGCATGCTCATACTGCGCCTCAAGCGAGAGGATCAGCGGCATCAAGGTCTCAGACACAAAGCGCCCGCCGAAAATGCCAAAGCGCCCGTTATCGTCAGGCACATTCATGAAAGAGTTGATCAGATCGTCGGCCATGGCTTACCTCGCGCGATTGTCTTGTCTGGGATGTAGCGACAAAGCGCGTCAAGATAAAGCGCCCGGCGCGGCAATTCTGACGTCATAGCCCAAGATCTTAGCGGGCGAGGGGCGCTGCCCCCTCTGGCTGCGCCATTCACCCCCGGGATATTTTGATCAAGAGGAAGCACGCTGATCTTCCTCTTGATGCAAATATCCTCGGGGGTCTGGGGGCAGACAGCCCCCAGCGCCTCAAACGCGCGCAGCGTTCAGAAAGGCGCGGATCAGGTCCGCATCCTTGACCCCCGGCGCGCTTTCAACGCCCGAGGATACATCAACCTGACGCGCGCCTGTCAGACGGATCGCCTCAGCTACATTCTCAGGCGTCAACCCTCCGGCCAGCATCCACGGCTTGGTCCATTGGCGATCCGCGATCAGGCGCCAGTCAAACGCCAAGCCATTGCCACCGGGCAGCGCCGCCCCTTTCGGGGCTTTGGCATCGAGCAAAATCTGATCGGCCACGGCCTCATAACCGGCAATCTTGGGCAGATCGCCTGCCTCGGCCACGCCGACAGCTTTCATCACCGGCAAGCCATACCGCGCACGGATTTCAGCGACGCGCGCCGGGCTTTCGCTGCCATGAAGTTGCAACATATCAAGGGGCACGGCGGCGCAGATCGCGTCCAACTCGGCGTCTGTGGCGTTGACCACAAGGGCGACCTTGGCCACGCCGGGGGCGACCTCAATCGCCAAGTCGCGCGCTTGTTGGATGTCGAGATGGCGCGGCGATTTCGGGAAAAACACAAAGCCCAGATAGCGCGCGCCAGCCGCTACGGCCGCGCTGACATCCACTGCCGTGCGCAAACCGCAGATTTTCACGCGCACCGCGCCGATGGCGCCGCGATCAATGGCAACTGTGGTCATGGCTTAGCGTGCAGGCGTTTCGAGCAGCGCCAGAACGTCGTCTTTGGGGCCGTCCTTTTCGTGGCGCAGCGATTTGACTTCGGCCTCAAGCTTGTTGGCCTTGCGCGTGGCGCGACTGGCGGTGCGGCGCAGGCGCGCCTCACGGATCCACTCCCAGACGAAACCGATGAGCAGACCCAAAATCACCCCCGCGAAAATCACGAGGAACTGCGGCAGTTGCACGCTCCAACTATAGCCAAGGAATGACCCCGCTTCAGCGGGCAGCATCCGCAAGGTGACAATGTCACGATTGGCGAGCGCCAGAGCGATCAAGACAATGGCCAAAAGGCCCAGAAACAGCAGCCGAAGCGCACGCATCATCGTGAATTAGTCCTCTTGTCCGTTCAACCGGTCGCGCAGCAGCTTGCCGGTCTTAAAGAAGGGAACGTGTTTCTCGTCCACCTCGACCGCCTCGCCGGTACGCGGGTTGCGCCCGACGCGGGCGTCGCGCTGTTTGACCGAGAACGCGCCAAAGCCGCGCAACTCGACCCGATCACCAGCCGCCAGCGCCTCGGTGATCTCGTCGAAAATCGTATTCACGATCTTCTCGACATCCCGCTGGAAGAGATGCGGGTTATCCTCAGAAATCTTCGCGATCAACTCAGATCGGATCATCGTCATTCCCCCCACGGGTTGCGCCGGGTTAACCCCCCGGATCGTCAAAGCTATTTGGATCACTATAGGATCAAAGTGAAGCGCGCGGAACACCAAAGGCTTGAGATTTCGGTGCGTTTAATGGCTGTTACGCGCCTCAGAAGCGGATTTTCGCTTTTGCAAATGCAGAAAACACCGCCTCGGTCGCGACAAATCACGCACGCAGAACGCGAATTCCGAATCGCTTGGAACGCAAAAGGCCCCGCCAAACCGGCGGGGCCAATACGTGACAGGACGGACCTGTCAGATCGTTTTACTGGTCGCCTTTCAGAGCGGCGCCGAGGATATCGCCCAGCGATGCACCCGAGTCCGACGAGCCGTATTGTTCCACGGCGTCTTTCTCTTCTGCGATCTCGCGCGCTTTGATCGACACGCCCAGCTTGCGGGTTTTGGAATCCACAGCCGTGACGCGCACGTCGACCTTGTCGCCCACGCCGAAACGCTCGGGGCGCTGATCGGCACGGTCACGGGCCAGATCGGAGCGGCGGATAAACGACTTCATGCCGTTATACTCCACTTCGATCCCGCCATCTTCGATCGCGGTGACCGCAACGGTGATGATCGTGCCACGCTTAACGCCGTCAACGGCATCAGAGAACGTGTCGGCATCCAAGGCTTTGACCGAGAGCGAAATACGCTCTTTGTCGGTGTCCACTTCGGTGACAGCAGCCTTGACCATGTCGCCTTTGCGATAGGACTGGATTGCCTCTTCGCCGCGCTGATCCCAGCTGAGGTCGGACAGGTGAACCATACCGTCGATGTCGTTGTCGAGGCCAACGAACAGACCGAATTCGGTGATGTTCTTGACTTCGCCTTCGATGACGGTGCCGACCGGGTGGGTTTCGGCAAAGACTTCCCACGGGTTGCGCATGGTCTGCTTGAGACCAAGGCTGACGCGGCGCTTGGCGGTGTCGATTTCCAGCACCATGACCTCAACCTCTTGCGAGGTCGAAACGATCTTGCCGGGATGGACGTTTTTCTTCGTCCACGACATTTCCGAAACGTGTACCAGACCTTCGACGCCCGGTTCCAGCTCAACAAATGCACCGTAATCGGTGATGTTGGTCACGCGGCCGGTGTGCACCGACTCAAGCGGGAACTTGGACTCAACAGCATCCCACGGATCGGACTGGAGCTGTTTCATGCCCAGGCTGATACGATGGGTTTCTTTGTTGATCTTGACGACCTGAACCTTGACGGTTTCGCCGATCGCAAGGATCTCGGAGGGGTGGTTCACACGGCGCCAAGCCATGTCGGTGACGTGCAGCAAGCCGTCCACACCGCCGAGATCGACGAATGCGCCGTATTCGGTGATGTTCTTGACGACGCCTTCGACTTCCTGACCCTCGGTGAGGTTCGCGATGACCTCGGCGCGCTGTTCGGCGCGGCTTTCTTCAAGGATAGCACGGCGCGACACAACGATGTTGCCACGGCGACGGTCCATTTTCAGGATTTGGAAGGGCTGCTTGAGACCCATCAGCGGGCCTGCATCGCGCACGGGGCGCACATCGACTTGCGAGCCAGGCAGGAACGCAACAGCGCCGCCCAGATCGACGGTGAAGCCGCCTTTGACGCGACCAAAGATAGCGCCCTCGACGCGGTCTTCTTTCGCATAGGCTTCTTCAAGACGATCCCAAGCTTCTTCGCGGCGAGCTTTCTCGCGCGAAATAACAGCCTCGCCACGCACGTTTTCAACGCGGTCAAGGAACACCTCGACTTCGTCGCCAACTTCGATTTTGGGCGCTTCGCCGGGATCGGCGAATTCTTTGAGGTCAACGCGGCCTTCCATTTTGTAGCCGACGTCGATGATGGCTTGACCGGCCTCGATGGCGATCACTTTGCCTTTGACGACCGATCCCTCTTGGGGGGTGTCGATCTCGAGGCTCTCGTTCAAGAGGGCTTCGAATTCTTCCATGGTTGCTTTAGCGCACATGCGGTTCTAGTTTCCTTTTCATAGTCGGTTTTACAGGCCATGCGGTTGGCTCCGCCGGTCTTTCATTGAATATGCCGATCGGGGCCATGGCGATGCCAGACCCTTTCAGACCGCGCCGATATAGGTGGGATTCGCCCCTACGGCAAGCATTCTTTGGCGCGTGCGGCCCCGAAACACACGGCACACGCGCCACGAAGCCGCGTGATTACGCGTCCGATATCCGTTCAAGATAGGCCCGTTCGCTTTCTTGCGGGGCGCGCGCTATCGGCTGGATAGAGCCAAATCGCATCGCTGACTCTGCCGCGCGCACCAAAGCATCCCAAACCTTAACCGCGCGTTCCGGGGACAGTGCAGGGCGCGAGCCGTCAAGCTCGGGCATCAGATCCAGCTCGGTATCGATGAAATGATCGTAGCCCATTGACCAGTTCTTAAACGGCGAGGTGGCCGGTGCGAACGCCCTCAGCAACAACTCTACGTCCTGATGACGCGGGTCTATAATCAGCTTTTGATAAAGCGCGTCCACTTCGGCCATCGGACCATGCAGAGCCTGAAAAAACTGATCCCCCGTGCGCCACAGATAGCCAGTGATCCCTCGCGCGGCATTATTGACCACAGCCGTTTTCAGGATCTCGCGGTCGCTGTCATCGAAATCCGCGAAAGTCGGGATAGAACGGTACAGAAGATAAATGTATTCCATAACAGTGGTCTCACAAACGCATAACTTAGGGTAGCATTACATAGGCAACGCGGCGGTGCTACAATTTAAAACATGGGCGCGCCAGGTATTTTGGGCCGCTTTGCATGGTAGCAAACGCTCACATATTTCGCGACAGGGAGGCCTCGATCAGGTCAATCATTTTGCCCGATAATGGCGCGTCCGCTGCGCGAAAGGTGTCGATCACCTCGCCATCGCGCCCTAAAAGCACCTTGTTAAAATTCCATGTCGGCTCAAATCCTCGCTCGGCGCGCAACCACGCATAAAACGGATGCGCCTGCGCGCCTTTGACCTTAGTGATCTGCGCCATCGGCAGCTCGGCCCCAAATGTCATTGCGCAGTATTTCTTGGCCTCTTCGCCCGTCGCGAGTTCCTGCTTGAAATCGTTGGAGGGCACGGTCAGCACAACCAGCCCCTTGTCGCCATATTGATCGGCCAAAGTCTGCAATTCGGTGAACTGCCCGGCAAAGCCGCATTTCGAGGCGGTATTGACCACCAACACCACCTTGCCTTTGTAATCGGCGAGCTTCATCTGCCCGCCCTCGACCAGATCAAACTGCACATTGGGCGGCATCGCGGGGCTGGCAATGGCAAGACCCAGTGTCAGTGACAGAGAAAAGGCCGTAAGGGCGACGGCGAGACGGGCAGTCATCGGTAAAATACCCTTGCAAAAACAGACGCCGTGAGAACGCGCGCATACGCAATTTGGTTCACTGTTTTGTGAGAATATATCCAAAATACGCCGTTTGCTAATCACAAATACGGCTGACTTCGCGGTAACGGGGCACCGGGAGATCTGGAATTTCCATAGGATCGCGCGGGCTTACACCCGGCATCGGCGCATCAGGTGTCACGCTAACGCTTTCGGGATCAAGCAGAAGGCGCTGGCAAATTCCGAGACTTGTTTGCGCAATCGCGCCCAGATTGCGCAAATCAACCAGATGCCCGCCCTTGCGCGCGTAACCGGTGACGCCAAAATCTAGCGGCGGCTCAAGTGCGAAACGCTGCGTCTGCGCCCCGAACAGCCCCCCGCGCCCCTGCCAATCCGCCTCCTGTCCGCTTGCGATCTGCAACTCAAAGCGACCCGGTGGCACCAGCAGGCGAAAGAAAGCCCCACCCTGCGCATAGGCTCCGATCACATCGCGCCCGGTCGCCACATCACGCAACACAAGATAATAATCGCGCCCCTCTGCGGTCTTCACCTGCAAAGGGAGCGTGCGCGGCAGCGCTGTGTCAGACCACAGCAAGCCCTGCGGACGCGCCAAACCCTCCGCACGGGCCTGCGCCAAGGCGGGCCCGGCAAGCAACAGGCAAAGACAAATTAAACGTATCATATCCCTGATATGGGCATGCAATTCGCAAATGCCAATCAGCCTAGGCGCGCTTCAATCAAATCACAGGCGGCCGCTACCGCTGCCTCAACACTCATATCCGTGGTATCCAGCACCAGCGCATCATCAGCCGGGCGTAGCGGCGCATCGGCGCGCCCCATGTCGCGCGCATCGCGCTCGCGCACGTCGGCCAGCACCTCGCGCTCATCGCCGCCCAGTTCCTGCCAACGTCGATGCGCGCGCACCTCAGGGCTAGCGGTTACGAACAGCTTCACCTCGGCATCCGGGCAGATCACGGTGCCAATATCGCGCCCGTCCAGCACTGCCCCGCCCTCGCGGCGGGCAAACTCGCGCTGGAACTGCACCAAAGCCGCGCGCACCTCCGGGATCGCTGCCACCTTTGAGGCCGCCTGCCCCGCCGCCCCCGTGCGCAGATCATCGCGCGCCAGATCCGCCGGGCAAAGCGCGCGCGCCGCTTCCACCGGATCGCCGCCCTTCACCCCGACTGCTCGATACAGCGCGCCCGTATCCAAATGGGCAAAGCCGAACCGCGCGGCCACGGCGCGGCTGATCGTGCCTTTACCAGCCGCCGCAGGCCCATCAATGGCAACGGTAAAACGCATGATCGAACCTTTCTTATCTGTGCATCTGTGGGAGCCTCCGGCGGGAGTATTTTTAGCTAGATGAAAGCAGATTCCCTTTTCATCTAGCCCTAAATACTCCCCGCGGAGCGTCCTGTCCTAATGATTGTCGCGCGTGATGCTTGCCCCGAGACGCGCCATCAGTTCTTCGAAAATCGGGAAAGAGGTGGCGATGGGGGTACCGTCATCCACCGAGACAGGCTTTTGCGCCGCCATCCCCAGCACGAGGAAACTCATGGCGATGCGGTGATCGAGATGGCTGGCGCAAGTCGCCCCGCCCGGCACGCCGCCCGCTCCTAAGCCGTGCACGATTAGCGTGTCCTCATCTTCATCGATGCGCACTCCGCATGCCTCAAGCCCGCGCGCCATCGCGTCGATCCGGTCGCTCTCCTTGACGCGCAGCTCATGCACGCCGGGCATCCGCGTGACGCCCGTGGCGCAGGCCGCGACAACCGAGAGCACGGGATATTCGTCGATCTGGGCGCTGGCGCGTGCGGCGGGCACGTCGATGCCGTGCAGCTCGCTATAGCGCACGCGCAGATCGGCCACCGGCTCGCCGCCCTCTTCGCGCGGATTGAGGAATTCGATATCCGCGCCCATCTCTTTAAGTGTGATGAACAGCCCGTTGCGCGTTGGGTTCTGGCTGACACCGGGCACCAAGATATCCGAGCCCGGCACTATCAACGCCGCGCAAACCGGAAACGCCGCCGAGGACGGGTCGCGCGGCACGGCGACCTCTTGGGCCACCAGTTCGGGCTGGCCTTGCAGGGTGATCATATGGCCTTCGTCGGTCTGTTCAACCGTAACGTCAGCGCCAAAGCCGCGCAGCATGCGTTCGGTGTGATCGCGCGTCGGGATTTTCTCGATCACGACCGTCTGGCCCGGCGCGTTCAGCCCCGCCAGCAGCACCGCCGATTTCACCTGCGCCGAGGCCATCGGCGGCGTGTAGCGCACCGGCACCGGATCGCGCGCGCCCACAACCGTCATCGGCAAGCGCCCGCCCTCACGGCCATAAGACTGCGCGCCAAACAGTGCGATCGGGTCGGTGATGCGCCCCATCGGACGTTTGCGCAGGCTGGCATCGCCCGTAAACGTCGCGGTGATGGGTGAAGTTGCCATGCAGCCCATGATCAGGCGCACGCCGGTGCCGGAATTGCCGCAATCAATCACCTGCTCGGGCTCGGCAAAACCACCTACGCCCACGCCATGCACCGACCATGCACCGGGGCCATGCTGCGTCACCTCAGCCCCGAAGGACTTCATCGCGCGGGCAGTATCAAGAACATCCTCGCCCTCAAGCAGACCTGTGATCTTGGTTTCGCCCACGCTGAGCGCGCCGAAAATCAGCGCGCGGTGGCTAATCGATTTGTCGCCCGGCACCTGCGCTGTGCCATGCAAGGGCGCGGATTTGTGCGCGGTCATCTTGATCGGATCGCCGTGGCCGGACATCGCTTTCTCCCACAATATGCGCATCTTGTTAGCGCGAAGGCGCGCCGCTCGAAAGCCCTCAAACCCGCCGGTAAGTCAGGTAATGCGGCTTGCGCCCTTCGCGCAGGGCTTTTTGTTCATAGCGCGTCGAGAGCCAGTCACCCCAAGGCACGTCCCAGTCGCCCGAAACGGGTTGGGGATCGTCGTGATCAAACGCGGCAGGCACAGAAAATTGCGGCTCAAATCCGGCTTGCGGGATTTCCGCAATCGCCTGACGGACATAGTCGGGAATATCCGTGGCCACGCGGAACTCGGCGCCGGGCTTGAGCGCGCGATACAGTGGTTCAAGATGCTCCTGCGTCACAAAGCGACGGCGGTGATGTTTCGATTTCGGCCAAGGGTCGGGATAAAGCAGAAACGCCTTGTCGATACTGCCTTCGGGCAGCACATCCATCAGATCGCGCGCATCGCCGGGATGCACCGCGATATTGGAAATCTTGGCGCGGCGCAGCTTGCCCAGCAGCATCGCGACGCCATTAATGAACGGCTCGCAGCCGATGATTTCAACGCCTGGATAGGTCTGCGCCATATGCGCGATATGCTCGCCCCCGCCAAAGCCGACCTCTAGCCAGACCGGCTTGCCGTAAAACCGCGCGACCATATCGAGTGGTTTGCGATCTGGGTTTTCCGCCCAGCCCACCGCGCCGGGGGTCAGAGCGGCCAGATCCTCGCGCAGATAGTCTTTTTGCGCCTTGTTCAGCGTCTTGCCATTGCGGCGACCATAAAAGTTGCGCCACGGGGCCGCGTTGGGATCAAGGTGAGCGCTATCGCCAGAGGTGTCATCATGCTGTGTCATGGCCGCGCCTCTAGCGGGAGGGGGCGCAAAACTCAAGCCTTCTGAATCAGCCAAAGCCCGAAACACATCGCGCCAATCCCCATGCCGCGCGTCAATGTGAACGGGCGCACCAGCGCGCCAAACAGCCCGAACTGGTCGATCAGCGCCGCTGAGATCATCTGCCCGAGCAGCACGAAAAACACCGCATTTCCCACGCCAAAGTGTGGCGCGATAAAGGTGATCGAAAGCACATAAAACGCCACCAACAGCCCGGCGAGAAACAGATACCACGGCTGGCTTGACAGGCGCGCGATCGGGGATGGTCCCGTTGTGATTAGCATGACCGTAACCGCCCCGCCAAGTGCGACGCAAAACAGCACCACCGCCGCCACCGCCGGAGAGCCGATACGCGCGCCAAGTTGGGCGTTCAGCGCCGCGAGAACTGGAATACCGACCCCGGCAGTCAGCATGATGCTTGCATAGCGTAGATAATCGGGCATGGGGGCTTTCCAGACAGGGTTTCGCCGCCAACTTGGCGCGGGGCGCGCAATTGGGCAAGGACTTTGGTGTTGCGGGATTGTCTTGCGCATAATGGCGCGGCGCGCGGCCGACAAACAGCACCTGCGCAAACGTCGTTTCAATACTGTGGAAAGAGCGCCTCTCTGACGTGATCGCGCGGATTGGGAACGCGATATCTTATATCTTTGCGGCAATCATGGCCTGACGGGGCACAATCGTGGAGGAATTATGGTGATATTGATGAAGCGCGCTATAAGAAATTTCATAATATCAATCTATTGCGACCTATTTTTCTAACTTCCCACGCTCCATTCCATTTGCGCAATTTCACCGAATGCTGACGTCAACCAAAGGAAAATTGGAGACTCACATGATACTCGTACCATCGAAACTGGCTTCTGGGGCGCGCGTTTTGCTGTTGCGGTCGGGCATAGGCATCGGCCTTGCAGCGGCGGCGACCTCGCTGGTTCTGGCGCAGGATGCACCGCCCAAGGGCGGGCGCGGCGGCCCGCCGAAAGAGGCGTTTATGGCCTGCGAAAACCTGGCTGCAAAGGCGTCCTGCGACATCGCCACGCCTGAGGGCAAGGCGATCAAAGGGATCTGTATGGCAACGCCGGACAAAAAGCTGGCTTGCATGCCCAAGGACGCACCGCCCCCACCGAAGAACTGAGATTTGAGCAACTGAGTTTGCCCGGCCCGCCAGTCCCGCAAGGCTGGTGGGCCAAATTTTACGCCCCGTATGCGTAGCCGACGCCATAGACCGAGCGGATCAGTTCGGCCCCCGGCTCAAGCGCTTTCACCTTCACCCGGATATTTTTGATATGGCTGTCGATGGTGCGATCAAAGACATCGGCATCGTCGGGAAAGGCCATCTCCAGAAGCTGCGCACGCGAGAACACCCGCCCAGGACGTTTGTGCAACGTGTGCAGGATCTGAAACTCGCGTTTCGTCAGATCGAGCGGTTTGCCCGATAGAGTTGCGCGCCAGCTTTCGGGATCCATCACAAGGCCGTCTTCGGGCCAATCCGAGTCTGGCGCAGGCGCGGCGCGGCGCAAGATCGCCTTGATCCGGGCCACCAACTCGCGCGGGCTGAACGGCTTGCAGAGATAGTCGTCCGCGCCAAGTTCCAGCCCGAGAAGACGGTCGATTTCCTCGACCCGCGCGGTCTCCATGATGATCGGCACATCGCTTTTGGCACGCAGCTCGCGGCAAATCGTCAGGCCGTCTTTGCCCGGCAGCATGATGTCGAGCACCACAAGATCGGGCTGCGCCGACAGCACGCGTTCTACCGCATGGGTGCCATCCCACAAGATATCGACCGCCATGCCCGCCTGCGCCAGATAATCGCGCAGCACCTCGGCCAGATCGGGTTCGTCCTCGATGATCATGATACGTTTTTGCGCGCTCATGCTGTCTCTCCATTTGGCAGCGTCATGCGGATATGCAGCCCGCCCATGCGCGAGGGGGCGGCAGTGATCTGCCCGCCATGCGCCTCGACGATGGCCTTGCAAATCGCCAACCCTAGCCCCGAGCCGCCCTTGGCGCGCGAGCGCGACGCCTCGCCGCGATGGAACCGGTCAAACAGGCGTGTCATCGACGCGTCAGAGGGCGCGGGCGCGGTATCGTCCAACGTCAGATAGGCTGCGCTGTCGCCCGCCCAAACCCGCATCTTCACGCTGCCCGGCGGATCGGTATAGCGCAGCGCATTGGACAGCAGATTGTCAATCACCTGCCCGATTCGCCCGGCATCGCAGGACAGCTGGACCGGCTTGGCGATCTCGGTGATCAGCTCAAGCCCAGCGGCGGCAAACCCCTCACTAGCACTATTGGCGGCGGCTTGCGCGATCCGCGCAAGATCGGCGGGGCCACGATCGGGAATTAGACTGTCTTCACGCCATGCGCTCAGCAGGCGCAGATCGGACACCAGCCGCGTCAGACGCGCCACCGCATCTTCCATCGCCCCAAGCGTCTGCGGATCGGCGCGCCGCACGCCATCCTGCAATGCCTCGATATGGGCGCGCAGCACGGCCAAAGGCGTTTGCAGCTCGTGGCTGGTATCAGAGACCCATTGGCGTTGCGCGCGCTCGGCGGCCTCAAGGCTTTCGGCAAGCGCGTTGTAGTGGTCAATCAACTGGCCTAGCTCGTCATTGCCCCGGCGCGGGATGCGCGAGCTATATTCGCCCCCCGCCAGCCGCTTGGCCCCGCGTTCAAGCGCACGGATCGGCACGAGGAACCCCCGCGACAACAGCGCCGCCCCGATCCCCGACAGCAACAGCGCCAGAGCCGCCGCATAAAGCAGCGAGCGAAATTGCGAGCGCAGGAAAAACGTATCGGTGCTGTTCTGGATCGCACCCGGCGCGACGATGCCCAGCCATCCCAGAGGCGCGGCACCCTGCGCAGCATCCGCTGCGATGATCGCGAGTTTCTCGACCTCCTGCCCACCGATCTGATTGTCGCCGACGACGACTTTCCCACCCGCATCCAGCAAGACGAGCCGTCGGTCGATTGGCAGAGGCGGCACTAGGCCTCCCGGCGGTGCCGGGGGTGCAGTCTGTCCAGAAAGCGAGGGCGAATTGGGGTTGTTGTCCGTAACGAAGCGGCGCCACGCGTCGGGATCGTCGCGAAACTGCGGCCAGCCCTGCGCCTGCGTGTCATAGCTTTGCGCCAAGGCCTTGGCGAGCGGCGCGTGCAGGTCAAGCTCCTCGCGCAGCAAATAGCGCGAAAACCCGTCGCGCATGCTGACCCCCACCAGCGTCGCCATGATCACCACGACCAGCAGCGCAGTCAGCGCGATAGCCCCGAACAGGCGATAGGCGAGGGGAAGATGCAGTGCTTTCATGGCGCGAATTGGCCCGGCGAATGTGAAGGAAGGATGGAGGAACGCTCTGACCCGGTCAATGCAGCGCAAATTTCGCGCGGTCAACCGGCGCGGCGCGACTGACGTAATCCCCAGCACACAAGGCTTTGTCGCGCGAACGCCGGAAATTTTCGCAACAGGTGTCGTTTTTTTCGCACCGCTACCCAATCGCTCCACATTCGGGCGTCAGATTAACCCCAAGGGCGGCCCTGGGCAGGTGTTCCCCTACACTAACCCTTCCCTATTGCCCGGGGCCGCCCGAACGCTACTCAAACCGATAAGGCGGATGAACCCATGACGATCAAAAGCATCAATGGCTGCATTGGCTGCGAAGAATGCGTGAAGTCCTGCCCTTGCGACGTGCTGCGCATGGAAAAGGGCAAGGCAGTGATCGCCTACCCCGCCGATTGCCAAATCTGTCACCTATGCCGGATGTATTGCCCCGTCGACGCCATCGAGATGGCACCGGACAAATCCATTCCCGTCATCGTGCCTTGGGGGTAATGCCATGAAACTTGACGCGCGCTTCTTTGCGATCCTCACTGGTCTGGCCGTGTTTGTCGGACTGCCAATGCTGTTTTACGCAATGGGTGACGCGCCGCGCCGCTCGCTGCTCAAAGAGGTCATATCGGTCGCGACGTTCCTGTCTTTCGGCTTCATGATCGGGCAGTTCTTTCTGGCGCGCTCGAACACGGCTTTGGCGGGTCTGTTCAAGCCGCTCACCGTGCAGAAAGTGCATAAATATATCGCTTATAGTGCCGTCGCGGTGATCGCGCTGCATCCCTTCATGATCGTCTTCCCGCGCTATTTCGAAGGCGGGGTAAAACCGCTCGACGCGTTCTGGACGATGATCACCAGTTTCGACAATCTCGGGATCGTGCTGGGCCTGATCGCTTGGGGGCTGATGCTGGTGCTTGGCGTGACCGCCTTCTTGCGCATGCGGTTGCTCAAGCGATTTGCCACCCGTTATCGCGGCTGGCGCTATTTTCACGGCAGTCTGGCTGTCGTCTTCACCGTGCTCGCCGCGTGGCATGCGATTGATCTGGGCCGACATATCCACACGGCGATGACCGCCTATTTCATCGCCCTGATCTTCATCGGGTTTGGCCTGCTTGCCCGGCTTTACTGGTCGGCGGTTCCAAGAGCACCCGCTGCGCAACCCCTCTCAGAAGGAGTGCAATCATGACCGACACACCCACCCGTCGCCAGTTTCTTGCCCTCACAGGGGCGGGCATCGCAGCGCTTGGCGCAGGTGCTGCTTGGGCGCAAAACAAGGTCGAGTTCGATCCCGACACGATCACCAATACCGATTACGCCACCGATGTTCTGGTGATCGGGGGCGGCATGGCGGGGCTGTTCGCGGCCGTGAAGGCGCATGACGCAGGCGCGCGCACGATGATCGTGTCCAAGGGGCGGCTTGGCTCGTCGGGGCTGACGCCTTTTGCCAAGGGGTTCTTCACCTTCGATCCCACGGTCGAGACGATCTCGATTGACGAGTTTGTCGCCAAGGTGCAGCGCTCGGCCCTTGGCACGGCGAACACGGTTTTCACTAAGCAACTGGCGGTGAATTCTGCCATGCGCGCAATCGAGCTGAAAAACTGGGGGTTCTTCGATCAGACGCTGGCCAACCGCCCCTTTATGAAACCGATTGAAGAACGCGATATTCCCTTGATGGAACGCGTGATGATCACCCATCTCATCAAAGAGAACGGGCGCGTCGTGGGGGCCGCGGGCTTCCGTCTGGATCGCGAAGAAACGGTGACGATTCAGGCCAAAACGGTTGTGCTGTGCACCGGAGCGGGCGGGTTCAAGCCCAGCGGCTTTCCGGTCTGCGACCTTACCCATGACGGCACGATCATGGGCTATGAAATCGGCGCGAAGGTCACGGGTAAGGAATGGAATGACGGTCACGGCACGCGCTCTGTGAACCCGGCGGCGTGTTATGACAACTGGGGCGACATGTTCGAACAGGTGCCGGGAACCAATGGCGTCGAGGTGCATCACGATCTGGGCGTCGACATCAATTATCAGGCCTATATGGGCGGCAATCCGGTCAGCGGCGGGCCCGGTTCTCCGCCCAGCGACGCGTCAGAAGAGATCGCCGGTGGCCCCTATGTGCCCGCCGAATTCCAACGAACCGCAGGCGGCCCGCCGCCGGGTGCCGAAGGCGATGGCCCCTCGGGTGGGCCTCCGGGCGGTGGTCCCGGTGGTCCGGGTGGCCCGCCTCCGGGATTCCACGCAGGCTCGACGATGGGCGGTGCCTCGGCGGGGATGGCGATTCACAAATCCGAAGGGTTGGTGCCGGTCAACGAGACGGGCCAAAGCACCGTGCCGGGGCTTTACGCGGCGGGCGACGCGCTTGGCAGCCATATGGCAGGCGGGATCTACACCCAGATCGGCTCATCGCTGGCAGGCTCGGCGGTGCAAGGCGCGATTGCGGGGGCGACTGCAGCGACCGAGGCGGCAAAGTTGGCCGATCCCGTGATTTCAGATGCGCGGCTGGAGGCGATCAAGACTGAAATGCTGGCCCCGCTCAAACGCGAGGCGGGTTATGGCCCGGCTTGGGTCACGCAGACCTTGCAGGGCATTATGATCCCGAACTTCGTGCTTTATATCAAGAAGGCCACGATGATGCAGGCAGCGCTGGCCTATATCGAAGAGCTGCGCGATCACCACGCCCCGATGCTGCGCGCGGCCAATATGCACGAGCTGCGTCTGGCGCACGAGACCCGCAACATGATCCTGAGCGCCGAGATGAAGCTGCGTGCCTCAATGATGCGCACCGAAAGCCGGTGCAGCCATTTTCGGCTCGATTACCCGGAGGTGGACGACGAAAATTGGCGCGCATGGATTAATATCTATCGCGGCGCGGATGGCGCGATGCAGCTTGAAAAACAGCCGTTTGAAACCTGGGCAACGCAGGGCTGACGCGCAGATGCAACGCATGGTCCCTGTCAAAGGCACCCCGATGAGTCGCCGCGCGGTGCTGACGGGTCTGGCGGCGTCGCTGTCCGCCTGCGCCACCGCCGCGCCAACCGAGCAATTCCTCGCGCAACCCAGCGCGCCGGATTCGCTTTCGCGGTATCGTTTGCCTTCAACGGCAAGTGCTGCGCAATGGGGGCGCCATCTCGATCTGGCGGTTCTGCACGACGATCCGCAGCTTCTGGCACTGTCCGGAGGCGCCGAGGACGGTGCTTTCGGCGCAGGCGCGCTATGTGGCTGGTCACAGCACGGCACCCGCCCCCAGTTCGATATCGTGACGGGCGTGTCGACCGGTGCGCTGATCGCGCCCTTCGCCTTTCTGGGGGCAGAATATGACGACATCCTGTCGCGCATGTTCAACATGCTCAATGCCAGCGATATTATGCGCTTAAACGTGGCAACGCTGTTCAACGATGGGGCGCTTTATGACACGACGCCACTTGCCGACATGATCGCGGCCTACACGCCCCCTGCCCTGATTAAACAGGTCGCAGCCCGCCACGCGAATGGGGCGCGGCTGTTTGTAGTGACCTCGAACCTTGAGACCTCTCAGGCGATCATCTGGAACATGGGGGAAATCGCGCAGGCCCGATGGGACGACCTGTTTCGCGCGGTCATTCGTGCCTCCAGCGCCTTGCCGGGAATGTTTCCAGCCGTCACCTTGAAGGTCGGGCGCGGCAGCACGGCCCATGAGGAAACCCATGTCGATGGCGGTGTGCAGATGCAGTTCCTTGCCGCCCCTGATGCCGCTTTTGACGTGCCACGGCGCAAACACGCGGGCGGTCATGCCTATTTGCTGATCAACAACACGCTGCAGCCCGCGCCCCAAACCGTGTCGCATTCCGCGCTTGGCATCACTCAGCAGGCGCTGACGGCGATGGTGCGCGCCAATGCAGCTAGCTCGGTCAATGCCGCGCGGCTGCTGGCAAAGCGTCAACGGCTAGGCTTTTCGCTCGCCAGCGTCGCGCCCGACCCGGATGCCGTCTACGACCCCGATAATCGCTTTTCGACACGCTATATGCAGGCGCTATTCAAGCAGGGCCGCAAACGCGCCCTCGAAGATCGGCTTTGGGAGAGTTGAGCGGGCACTTTTGTCCCGCTCCTGCCTGCATGGTCCGACCGATGCGCGGACCCCTTCGGAGCAAGACAGGTGCCAAGATTTGCAAGCATCAAACACGATCAGATGACCCCGAGCAGTTTCTACTAAGACGATAAATCAGGATCAGAAACAGAAGCGTTATGACTGCTCTGGATAGCGTCCCACGGAATGGTGTAACTTTGTTCTTCGGCCTTGGCTTGGTCGCAGTTACTGGGCGGCGATTGTCGCCAGGTCCATGAGAGTGGTGTCGCAAACAGCGGCGAGCGTTCTCCGCTTGTCCCAGCAGGCCACGACTTGGTCTACGCGAGCGCGCTGAAGACCGAGTCTGGACGGACACGCCCGAAAGCCGAACACATTTGTATCGCCGCCGATGGTGAAAATGAGGCGATCCGCCCCGGCCTCCAGACTGGTTGCGGTCAAGCCTTTTCGGTTTCCGCAATAGCTGCTTCCCGTCGGCGAAAATGCGAGCTTCCGCCTAGGCCATCGAACAATCACCTAGTCGATGAAGATTGCTTACAAGAGGCCAATCGCGATGAGCGTAGGAACGAACGCGGTGATCCAGTAGCGAACGATAAGGGCGGTCGGCATAAAACGGGTTCTGGTGAGTTCTGACAGAGGGAGCAGACCCACCCGTCTGTTTCCTGACCCAACCCAGCTTCCGGCCGGAAAGAGTCCGTTCTGAAGGATGGAGCATCTGCAGCATTTCGCGATTCAATCGGCGTGGCCTTGGCGAGGTTTGCTAAAACCGGATATTACGTATTGCCATCGCGAACGACCGCTTTGGAGGACAATCACACGCGCGAGCCTCGATACGGCGGTGAGGACCGCGCAGTTGCACGTCTGTTATGAACGTTTGGACAAGGCCGCTCGCGCGGTCGTAGCGCGTCATGCGGTTGTCGTATGGGCCCATCCAGCAAGCGCGGGGTGTTTGCGACTTACTTGACCTGTCTGAAGAATAGGGCATTCGCGAACGTCAGGCAGGAGGAATTCAAAACAGCGAAGAGAACGCCGTCACTGCGCGAGCGACTTCATTCAAGGCGCGTGAGTCGCGATGCGCGATGCGGTCGACAAAATCGAACTGGCTCAACGTTTTGGCAAAAAATGGCCGATCGCCTGATGGTTGTTTCGTCGCCACTTAGATCAATCAACTTCCGTGCTATGCTGCTACACGCAGGGCCTAAAACGTTTATCCTGGAGTGCTCGATCTGAGTGCTATTCAACGGATTTTACTTGGGTTTCAGGGCCCGCCCATTGACACGAAGGTGCCTTATGACGACGCAAATCACATTGACCGAACTCAAGGCCAAAATACGCGATATCGACACCCCGGATGAGGAAATTGCCGCCTATTTATTGGCCGCACCCGAAGCCTCGGATGCGTTTGCGCCTCAAGTGCGGATCAACCCTGACTTGGTGGATGATGAAGGCACCGAAGCCGATATCGCAATGCGGTTCTTTAACGCGATGTCCAAGCGGCGGCGGCAAAAGAAATATCTGAGAAAAATCGAAAACGGCTGGGCCGGGCTACGCGTCGTGTCCGAGGGCGATAGCTGGTTTCAATATCCGTTCCTGCTGCGCGATGTGATTGATCAACTGTTTGACGACTACGCAATCTACAGCCTTGGGGCGGCCGGTGATCTCGTTCAGGATATGCTGGATCAAGACGAAATCCTGCAAGCCGTGCGCCAGCATAGCCCGCATCTGTTCCTCATCAGCGGTGGCGGCAATGATCTGCTGGGCGACGGTATGCTGCAAACCGCATTGCACCCGTTCAAGGCTGGCAGGCTGGCCAAGGACTATCCCAATGCCACCTTTGGCAAACGGCTCAAGGATATCATCGGCGTCTATCGCTCGATCTTTACGACGTTACTGGCCGAATTTCCCAATCTGAAAATCCTGTGTCACGGCTATGACTATGCTCAACCCGCGAACGCGCGCTGGCTGGGCAAGCCGATGGAGGCGCTGGGGATCAAGGACAAGACGCTTCAGGCGCAAATCGTGGCAGAACTGATTGAGCGCTTCAACACCGCTCTGGTCGATCTGGCCGCTGAATTTCCCGGATCGGTCGTGCGCGTCAGCTGCCTGAATTGTGTGGGCACCAACTGGCACGACGAATTGCATCCCAATAACACCGGCTATGCCGCAGCCGCCGGAAAATTCCGCGCTATTATTGACTCGATGTTCGGGGCGAACGCGCCGCTTGAGGTTACAGCCCAGCTGTCACCGGGCAAAGAGGCGATGCTCGACGCACAGGATCTGGAGCCCGAGGCATTTCGCGAGTTGGTCGATCATCGGGGGCGCGAATTGCTCGACACGCCCCTGCCCCCGACCGAAGACGAAAGCCGCCGCAAGGAAATCGAGCAGGATATTTCGCAGCATTTCGAGAAGATATCGGGCGGGGCCGACTTCTTGCCTGCCAGCTTTCTGTATCGCGGCGCGGACGCGGCGGCCTCGGTCTGTCGCATCAATCTGCCCGGAGGCTCGGGCACCGGGTTCATGATTGCTACCGCCAACTTCATCATGACCAACAACCACGTCATCGGCGACGAAGACGAAGCCCGAGAGGCCGTCGCAGAGTTTAATTTTGAAGAGGGTGGCGCCAGCCTGATGGTCAACCTTGATCCGGATCGGTTTTTCGTCACCTCCAAGGAGTTGGATTTCACCATCGTTGGCTGTGACGACCCTGCGTTAGAGGTCTTTGACCCGATCCCGCTGCTGCGCAACCCATCCACCGTGACGCGGGGTGAAAAGGTCAACATCGTGCAGCACCCGCGCGGGCGCCCCAAGGAAGTCGCCTTGCATAACAACGACGTGCTGCGCGTCAAAGATAAGGTGATCTGGTATGAAACCGACACCGAACCGGGATCCTCGGGCAGCCCGGTGTTCAACAACACTTGGGATTTGGTCGCATTGCATCACGCGGGTTGGGTCGAAGGGGGCGTGACCACCAATGAAGGCGTGCGCATCGCGGCAATCGTGTCCCATCTCGTGGCCCGCCAGCACAGCGAAGACACCGCCTCATCAAAGCTGATGGAGCTGCTTTCAACGATCCCTGACAGTTCTCCGCATCTTGGGTTCTTTGACATTGCGGGCATCACCGGCTCGAGCGTTCAGGAAGTCGAAGTCCCCGAATATAAGGGTTCGCTTGAATTCGCCGATATCGGTTTCTGGAATATCGAGCATTTCAACGACACCATTTCGGATGCGCGCGTTGACAAGGTTGCGTGCGTGCTGGGCCATCTGTCGCTTGACGCGATGGGCTTGGTCGAAGTGCAAAAAGACGCGATGGAGCGCCTGATTGCGTCGCTTCAGGCCCTTGGGCATAGCTACGACTACAAATATCTTGACGTCAAAGGTCGGCAGGACCTAGCCGTTCTATATGACAGCAAGACCACGGAAGTGAACATTTCCGCCAAGATCCTGAACCGCCACAAAACGGCTTGGGCGGCGACAACTGAGTCAGGGCGCACGGCCTTTCCCCGCCGTCCACTGATCGCCACGATCAAAATCGCCCCCAATACTGAAGGGGGCGATCCGGTGGAATTCGTCATGATCCTGCTGCATCTCAAAGCGTTTGGCGATCCGCAAAGCAAGGCCCGTCGTCGCCTTGCCGCCGAGATCCTGACCGAGGTGATCGCCGACATCCGCAAAACCGAAAAGCTACCTGTGGTGCTGGGCGGTGACCTTAACGAAACACTGAACACCGATGTGCTTGGCCCTCTGACTGATGCACCCGATCTGTTCACCCTCACCACCGATGATGCCGCCGACAATGCGCTATCCTATGTCGGTGCCAGATATCGCTCGTTGATTGATCACATCGTGGTCAGCAACGATGTCCACATGGCCCCGATCAGCGGCGACGACGCAGCCATCGTGCGGCTCGACAAATCGGTGGCGGATTTTACCCGCGATGTGTCCGACCACGTGCCACTCGTGATCCGCATGGTCAGCCGCGAAGCGCCAATACAGATCGAGAGTGCGGGGAAGAAATGACATTCCAGGCTCATGGCTGGGCGGGATGCGGTCGCACAAGCCAGCAATGCTGGTGCGGGTGGCACTCGCGAACAATGGCTCGCGGGTCAGCAGGTGTTTCAGCCAGCCACTGCACGGAGCGTCAAACCGCTCGATGGCCTGAAGAACGGCCATTGCGCCGCAAACCAAGAGCGTGCGGATGTCGCGCTGGCCCATCGTCGAGGTCTCACCAAGCCGGGCCCTGCTGCCCGTCGAATGCCACTTTGGCACGAGCCGATCCAAGCGGCAAAGTCACGCCCGCGCCGGAAGTTTGCCGGAAGTTTGCCAGATCGGGCGCGAATGTCTCAGTTGCAAGCCCAGTGACAGGGCCCACACTCGGCATGGTTTGGGAGCGGCGTTCGATGTCGATTTCTTTCGCCGCGCGCCCCATCTTTCCGTCACGCTCTGCGAGCCGCGCGTTCAGGTCGCCAATCTGTTCCAGATACATCTGGCCGCGTTTCCAAACTTTGTTGGGCAGCGCTGTGTCACTCTCCTCGATCGCATCTGCCAGGCGCTTGAGATAGCCAGCCCCTCTGGCTGTGACCAGTCCATGCTCTGCAAGATGCCCGCGCACCTGGACAGAATTATTGATAGCTCTCTCGTCATTCGAGCGCCCTCTGTAGGCCAAAATAACCCAAAGTCGCAGCCAAGCATTATTAGCGCCCACCTTCATTCGAATGTCAGCGGAGCGATCCAAAGGACAACCGGAACCTCCATAGCGGCTTTGCGATCGGTTCAGCGTGTCAACATTGAGATCTTAGCCGTCCCCGGATTCCCCATGGCATCATCGCGGAGCGTCAACGAAAAATCTAAACCCCGCAAACGCGGGGGCGCGCATTAGGAGGTGACGCTTAGCCTTCGGTGATGACGAGGGTCAACAACGCCAGCAAATCATTGCGCAGATCGTGCAAAGCTTGATCCCGGGTTTTGCTGTCGGTGGCGATAAATTCGACAAAACGGGCGTTCTGCAAGTTGAACAGCGCCCAACCGAGATGCGTAGAATTCACGCTGTCAGCGAGTTTTCCCACCGCTCGCAACTGTTCGATCTCCCGGATCAGAACCGAGGCCAATCTGAAATCGAGCTCGCGATAGAGCTTGTTGAAGCGCGGTTCGCGACCATCGACCGACGCCGAAATGATCTGGCGCCACACCGATTTATCAAGATGGGTCAGCGTGTGGTCGCAGATGATCGTGAAGAAACGCAGCACAAGATCAACCAGATCGGGCGGTTGGTCCGCCAGATTTCGATCAAGCGTTTCAAGCAACTCACGATCGCTTTCGGCCACCAACGCCAGCAGCACGCCTGATTTGGTGCCATAGTAATTATGCACCGTAACGCTTGAAACACCGGCAATCTCGGCAATCGCTTCGATGGTGATATTGTCGAGGCCAGCCTCGACGAAAAGGCTTTTGGCCGCGGCGATGATACGCGCGCGCCTGCCCTCTTTTTGCCGCTCTCGCAGGCTCAATGTTTGTGATCGTTCCATAGCCGTATTTTCGGGATGTGCGCCGCGAAATGCAACCTAAATTTTAGTGATGTAAAATTTTTAGTAGACTAAAAAATTTTGTTCCGTATATTTTTTTGAGTAACCGCATCTGGGAGCTGATCATGCGTAAACTCACCTTCGCCCTGTCGATCGCCAGCGCCATGTTGGGCAGCGCTGCTGCTGCGCAGGCAAACGAAACAGTCAATGTCGGAATCTGCGTCTCTTGGCCGGGCTATGCCATGATGGACGTGGCCAAGCAGAAAAACCTGATCCCCGGCTATGATCTGAACATCGTGAACTTCGAGGATCCGCTGGGTGGGCACGCGGCGCTCGCGGCGGGGCAGATCGACGTCTATGGCTGCACGGCCGATTACATTCCCGTTGCCGTCGATGCAGGGCTTAACGAAGTCAACGTCGCATATCTCAACCCGTCTTACGGTGTTGATCACGTGGTTCTTGCTGCTGGGATGACACCCGAAACACTTAAGGGAAAGAAGGTTGCCGCGCCACAGGCCTATATAGGTCAATTGCTGATGGGGCTATGGTTGGACCGCGCGGGCATAGCGCCGGGCGATGTCGATTGGGTAAACCTGAACGCCGATGAAGCGGTGGGGCCGATGCTGTCGGGCGATCTGGCAGCGGCCTATATGTATGAGCCGTGGATCTCGAAGGTGATTGAGGCCGCACCTGGCACCAAGTCAATCGTCGACACCACGGATCCGGAAATGCTCAAGACCGGCATTTTCATGGACTCGCTTTTCATGAACAAAGACTTCATCGCCAAGAACCGCCCTGCGGCATTGGCCGTGCTTAAAGCCGAATGGGATGCCCGCGCTTACTGGCATGCGAATGTCGAAGAAACCAATCAGATGATCGCCGAATATCTGAAATGGCCGGCAGCAGATGTGGCCTCGGTTATTGGCACCGATGGCAAAAGCCTTGCGGGCGGCATCTATATGTTTGATTTCGATGAATCAGCGCGCACTTGTGGCGTCCTTGACGGGGCACCGCCCTTTGGGTTGCCCAATGGCTCGATGGCCGGATCGGTGGCATTGACCAACGAATGGTGGATCAAGCTGGGCCTGATGAAGAACACAATCGACCCGGCTGCCGGTATTGATTGTTCCTTGATGGGCGACTTGGTCAAATCCGGCTATCGCCAGTCCTTCCAAGCGACTGAATAAACCTGTGTCAGTTACCCCCCTCGGCTTTGGTCGAGGGGCCCTTGCGGGAGCCCTTCATGCGGCAAAAGTTTCCAACCGGGCGTAAGCCCAAATTCTTACAAGTGCGCGTGCCGGTGTCGTCGCGTCAAATGCTGATCTCGGCGATCGGGATTTGGGTCGTGTTTTTCGGCATCTGGATCCTCGCCACCAGTTTGCATTGGGTGAACCCGCTTCTGGTTCCGGCGCCCGGTGATGTCCTGAGTGCGACTGTTCGTCTGTTCGCAAACGGGTTTGGTAGCGATGTGCTGATCTCGATGATGCGCGTGCTTGTCTCGTTTACGCTGGCCTGCCTCGTGGCCATCCCGCTTGGGGTGGCGATGGGGGCCTTTCCGGCAGTGGATGCGATCTTTGCTCCGTTCGTCTCGGCATGGCGCTATCTGCCCGCACCCTCGTTCATCCCGATCCTGCTAATGTGGTTTGGCACGGGCGAGGCCCCAAAACTGGCGTTGCTGTTTCTAGGGGTGATCTTCTTTCTCATCACCTTGATCGCAGATCACACGAAAGAAATCCGTAAAGAGCTGATTGAAACGGCTCTCACGCTGGGCGCAGGGCGGTGGGCCACCGTCTTTGGCGTGATGCTGCCCGCCGTTGCCCCCAATATCCTGACAGCGATGCGCCAGATGTTGGCAGTGGTCTGGACCTATCTGGTGATTGCGGAAATCGTCGCGTCGACCACGGGTATCGGCGCGATGATGATGCGCGCACGTCGCTTTCTGCATACCGACGAGATCTTGTCTGGCATCATCGTCATCGGCGTTTTGGGGCTTATTTTCGACAAGGTCTTCGCGATCCTGCACCGCCGCCTCTTTCCCTATCTGAAAGAGGTGCGCTGATGTCTCAACCTTTGCTTCAAATTAACAACGTCTCGAAAACCTTCTCCTTGTCCAAGGGTCAGTCGCTAACAGCGGTCGATGATGTCTCGTTTGCGGTTGAGAAAGGCTCAATCTGTGTCCTTCTGGGCCCGTCAGGCAGCGGCAAATCAACGATTTTGCGGATGATCGCGGGGCTTGAGACGCAAAGCAGCGGGACGATTACGCTGAAGGAGGCACCGATTGACGGACCGGCGCGCGAGCGCGGGATGGTTTTTCAGGCCTACACCTCGTTTGACTGGATGTCGGTTGGCAAAAATGTCGAGTTCGGGATGAAAATCAACGGTGTCCCGGCCAAGGAACGGCGAGAGCGTGCAGCCCATTTCATCGGTCTCGTCGGGCTCTCAAAGTTCATCGACACCTATCCGTCCCAACTTTCGGGAGGGATGCGTCAGCGCGTGGCGATTGCGCGGACCTTGGCGAATGCGCCCGAGGTGTTGCTGATGGACGAGCCGTTCGGCGCGCTTGATGCTGAAACGCGCTGGCAGATGCAGGAATTGATGATCGAGGTGGCCGAAGTCTCGGGAACGACAATGATCATCGTGACCCATGACATCGAAGAGGCGATTTTTCTGGCCGATAAGATCGTCTTCCTCTCCAGCCATCCGGGGCGGATCAAAGAAGAGATCATTCCCGATTTCAAACCGGTGAAACGACTGCGCAGCAAGGAAGAGCTGCTGGAATGTCCGGGCTATATCGACATTGAACGCAAGATCATGCGGATGATGCGTGAAGAGGGCCAGCACTGATGACACTCTCATTCTCTGGCCGCAGCGTCGTCATCACCGGCTCAAGCCGCGGGATCGGGTTTGGCATCGCACAGGGCTTTGCGCAGGCGGGCGCGTGGTTGCACCTAATTGCCGATGATCCCGCCGTCCATGAGCGCGCTGCAGAACTGGGCGCGACATCGGTGCAAGCAGATATCTCTGACAAGGAACAGGTTGCCGAAGCGCTGGCTCCGCTTGGTCGGATCGACGTGCTGATCAACAATGCGGGATTGGAACTGATGACGCCCATCAGCGACGGTTCTGATGCGGTCACCGATGCGTTTCGCCGAGTGATCGACATCAACGTCACGGGAACGGCCATGGTGACCGCCGCAGCCTTGCCACGCATGGGCGCAGGGGGGGCAATCGTGAACACGGCTTCAATCTGGGGCCGGGTCGCTGAGCCGGGTTTCGGCGCCTATGTCGCCTCGAAACACGCGATCATCGGTCTAACCAAGACCTGGGCGCGCGAATTGGGCCCGCGTGGCATCCGCGTCAACGCGGTCTGCCCCGGTTGGGTGCGCACCGAGGCCTCGATGCGTTCACTGGGCCGGATCGCGGCGGAGTCAGGTGAGGACGAGGCCGCGCTGTTGGACAGCATCGTTGCCGGGCAGGCCCTGCCGGGGCTGATGGAGCCACCTGACATGGCCCAGACCTATCTGTTTCTGGCCTCGGATATGGCCAGCAATATCACTGGCCAGTCGCTGGGCGTGGATCGAGGAGAAGTGCCGTGGTGAAACCGTTGCAAGGTAAACACGCGTTGGTTACGGGGGCCGCCAGCGGGATCGGGCGGGCTATCGCCTTGGCGCTCCACGATGCCGGTGCCCGCGTGATCGGGCTTGATCTAGCTGCGTTCGAGGGCGACATCGCGATCCTACCCTGTGATCTTGCCGACGAAGCGCAGATCAAAACCGCGGTGGATGAGGCCGCGCAGCGCTTGGGCGGCATCGACATTCTGATCAATAACGCGGGCATTTTCGAAGAGCGGTCCTTGGCCGATCTTAGTGCCGATCACATCGACCGGATGACCGCCATCAATCTGCGCGCGCCAATGCTGGTCGCGCGCGAGGTGTTGGCGCATCTGCCCGAGGGTGGGCGGATCATCAATATCGTTTCGGAACTGGCCTATCTGGGGCGCGCGGGTGGCTCGGTTTATGCCGGCACCAAGGCGGCGATGCTGGGCGTCACCCGCTCGTGGGCGCGCGAATTGGCACCGCGCATTCTGGTAAATGCGGTCGCGCCGGGTCCGACCGATACACCGCTGCTGGATTTCGAAAACCTCAGCCCCGAGGGCAAGGCCTTGGAAACCAACAACCCCCTTGGCCGCATTGGCCGCCCCGAAGAAGTCGCCGCGGCGGTGGTCTTTCTGGCGGGACCGGGAGCCACCCTATTCACCGGGCAATGCCTTGGCGCCAATGGCGGCGCGGCGATGACATAATGGATCAAAACATGACAGATAGTGTATTTTACGCAGAGCTTCCTTGGCCCGATGTCGAGGCGCGCATCACCGCCGGCGCACCCGTTTTTCTGCCTCTCGGCGCAACCGAGCAGCATGGCCGTCACATGGCGCTGAATGTCGACGTGGTGATCCCCACCGCAATTGCGGCGCGCGCGGCGGCTGAACTGGGCGGGCTGGTCTTGCCCACCGTTGCTTATGGCAATCGCTCGCAACCCAAGACGGGCGGGGGGCCGGGCTTCCCCGGCACGCTCAATCTGAGCGCGCATACGTTCTCGCTGATCGTGCGCGATGTGATCTGCGAGCTGTTTCGCCAGAATGTGCGCAAGATTATCACAGTGAATGGGCATTACGAAAACATCGGCCCAGCGATTGAGGGGATCGAACTGGCGCTGGATGCAATCGGTCGGGACCGCGCCGCAGACCTTGTTATCTTGCGCGTCGATCATTGGGAAATGGTGCGCCCCGAAACGCTGGACCGCATCTTCCCCAATGGCTATCCGGGGATTGAGCTGGAACATGCTTCGGTTCTGGAAACGTCGATGATGATGGCGCTGCGTCCCGAATTGGTGGACCTGTCCAAGGCGCGCCATGACGGCCCCGCCGCCTTTTTGCCCTATGACCGCTTCCCCAAGCCTTGCGCCGAGGTCCCGCCCTCTGGCGTGTTGTCGCTGACCGAAGGGTCATCGGCCGAGAATGGCGAACTGTTGCTCGCCGATTGCGTGGCGGGCATCACAGCCGCTGCTGCGCGAGAATTCAACTGAGGATATGCCCATGACGACGTTTCACCAGCCCATTGACGCCGCAAAAGTTCCACGTTTCGCGGGTCATTCGACCTTCATGCGTCTGCCCACCGTGCCGACGGCCGAGGGGCTTGATATCGCGCTAATCGGTATTCCGTGGGATGGTGGCACCACCAATCGCGCGGGCGCGCGTCACGGCCCGCGCGAGGTTCGCAATCAATCAAGCCTAATGCGCGCGGCCCATCATGCGTCCGGGATAGCGCCGTTCAGCATTGCCAATGTTGCCGATGTCGGGGATCTGTCGGTGAACCCGATTAACCTGCTTGACGGGTTGAAACTAATCGAGACGGGGATGGCGCAGATCGTGGCCAGCGGAGCGCTGCCGCTCTCTTGTGGTGGCGACCATTTGACGACCCTTCCCGTGTTGCGCGCACTGGCCAAATCGGGACCTGTCGGGCTGATCCATTTCGACGCGCATTCTGACACAAACGATAGCTATTTCGGCGACAACCCCTTTACCCACGGCACGCCCTTCCGGCGCGCCATTGAGGAAGGGTTGCTAGACCCGCACCGCATTGTGCAGATCGGCATCCGGGGATCGGTTTATGATCCGGGCGAGCATGATTGGGCCAAAGCCCAAGGTATCCGTATCATTTATATGGAAGAGTTCGTGCGTCGCGGTGTTGGCGAGGTGATGGCTGAGGCGCGCAACATTGTAGGTGACGCCCCGACCTATGTCACCTTCGATGTGGATTCGATTGATCCCTCAATGGCACCGGGCACCGGCACCCCAGAAATCGGTGGGTTCACCACGCGCGAGGCGCAAGAGATGGTTCGCCTTTTGGCCGGGGTGAACATTATCGGCGCGGATGTGGTCGAGGTCGCGCCGCCGTTTGATCTGGCGGGCATGACGGCGCTGGTCGGCGCGACCATGATGTTTGAATTGCTGTGCGTGATGGCGGAAATGGTGGATCGTCGCCGCTAATTGAGGCCATTGGCTAGGTACAGTGATTGAATTTTGCTCTCGCTCGTGCTGTTCAGTTGATGGAGTAGATAATCCAAATCTATCGCCATCAACTGAGCCTGCGCAGCTTGTCCTAGCGTCCCTGAGGCTGAGCATCAACGACGCAGACCGCTACAAATTGGGTCTTAACGAGTTTGCATCCGCTGCAGAGCTGGCAGCACTAGAAACCTGCGGCGCAATCCGCAAAGCCCGCAAGGCGTTTAAGATCACGGCGACGTCGATCACTTCCTGCAATAGTGCGCCCTGAACGGGCGTTAGATACCCGAATGCCGCAGCGATCATCCCCAACACCGACAAGCCGATTCCGACTACGACGCTTTGCACGGCGATCTGGCGCGCGGCGCGCGCGATCTCGATCCCCGGGCCAAGCCGATCTATGCGATCCACGAGCAACACAACATCCGCTGCTTCGGCAGAGGCGGCCGCCCCGCGCGCACCCATAGCCACCCCGACATCCGCGGCGGCAAGGGCGGGCGCATCATTCACGCCATCGCCAACCATCATCACCGGACCATTCTTGCGCTCTGTCAGCACCAAGAGAACCTTTTGATCGGGCGTCAGCCCGGCCCTCGTCGCATCAAGGCCAAGCCCCTGCGTCACCTGTTCAGCCACTTCGGCCCGATCTCCGGTAGCCAGTACAATGCGTTCGACCCCTTGTCGGCGCAGTCCGACAAACATTTCGCGCGTTCCATCGCGCAAAGCATCAGCCATCACAATGTGCCCGGCCAGCTGGCCATCCACCGCCACCGCAACCAATAATGCCCCCGCCGTAAGATCGGGATGATCACGCGAAGCGGTGACGTGTTGGGCGACAAAGTCATTTCCGCCCACGACCACCTTGCGTCCCGCGACGGTTCCGATCACGCCCTCACCGGGTATTTCGGACACCTCTGAAGGCAAGGGCAACAGCACGCCCTTTTGTTTCGCCGCCAAGACAATGGCCTGTGCGACAGGGTGTTTTGAAGCTTGATCCAGTGCAGCAGCGAGGCGCAAAACTTCATCTTCGCTACTGCTATTGTAACTATTGATGGTAACAATCGTTGGACGTCCGTCAGTCAGAGTTCCGGTCTTGTCGAGGATCAGCGTTCGGATGCGCGCCATGGCCTCAAGCGGGCCTGCACCCTTGATCAAAACCCCGAAATGCGCAGCCCGCGACAGGCCAGCGGTTAGCGCGACGGGCACCGCAAGGATCAACGGACAAGGCGTCGCCACAACCAGCACAGCAACCGCGCGGATTGGGTCTTGCGTGAACCACCACGCGGCAAGGGCAATCACCACCGTCACGACCAAGAAACCCAGCGACCAGCGATCTGCCAATCGCGCCATCGGCGCCTTGGAACGTTGCGCTTCTTCGACCAGCCGGACGATCCCGGCATAGGTGCTGTCCTTGGCCGGGCGCTTTGCCATCAGATCGAACGGCGCGCCCGCGTTGGTCGATCCACTCAGAGCCTCGCTATCATGCGACAGGCGCGCAGGAAGCGATTCACCGGTCAGTGCGGACGTATCGACAAAGGCTACATCAGAGGCGACCGTGCCATCGACGGGCACCACATCACCTTGCCGGATCAAAAGCAGATCCCCCGGAGCAATGTCATCAAGCGACGCGTCTTCAAGACCGCCATTGCTGTAGCGTGTGGCCGTGCGCGGAACGCGTGACAGCAGGTCAAGCATTTCACGCCGGGCGCGGCCATCGGCCATGCTTTCGAGAAAAGTTCCGCCGGAATACATCACGGCCACGACCGCCGCCGCCATCGTTTCGCCGAATACGAGTGCCGCGGTCATCGACAGGGCGGCAACGATGTCGAGCCCGACATCGCCCTTTCTCAGGCTGCGCAAGATCTCAACCAGAAGAGCCGCGAGAACAGGGATAACACCGGCAAACCAAACGATACTGGCAATGCGGGCTTGTCCGGCAACATAAAACGCGAGTCCCGTCAAAAGGCTGAACAACGCCACCAACAAAAGACCCGTCTCCAGCCGGTTAGCGCGCGCAAACACCATGAAGTCTATTACCTTCCCAATGGGAGATTCGGTTTCGGCGTGTCGGAAAACAAGCGTCCAACTTCCACGCTACGAATACTATCCCCATCATCGCGCAACAGAAAGAGGGCGTCGAGTCCGCGCTCTCGTGCGAGCCTCGCGCCATGGTCTGCGCCAAGCACCATAAGCGCACTCGCCCAAGCATCGGCCTGCGCACATGTCGGCGCAACTATGGTGACAGAGGCGGGCGGTGCCACAAGCGGGGCACCCCGACGCGGGTCCATCGTGTGGGACAAACGGCGACCTTGCACCTCGACCCAGTGGCGGTAGTCGCCCGATGTGGCAACGGCGGCATTTTCAAGGGCCAGAATGGAATGGGGGGTGCGGCGCGTCGGGTCTGGGGCCTCGACGGCGATGGTCCAGGGAGAGTCATCTGGCCTTAAACCAAGCGCGCGCATTTCGCCGTCGATGCCGACAAGTCCTGAGGTGATACCAAAATCGCGCAGCGTCTCGGCCAGCCGATCAACGCCGTAGCCCTTCGCGATCCCGTTCAGGTCCAATGCGATGGGCGCGGTTTTTCGAACACGGCTCCCTTCGACGTCAAACTCGAGCCTCGTTTCGACGCCATCGCGCGCCGCTGTCATCGCGCTTTGAATGCGCTCGGGTGACGCCGCCTCAGGCCCAAAGCCCCACGCCGTCACCGCATCCCCCATGCCAATATCAAAGGCCCCGTTCGAGGTTTGCCCAATCTCAAGCCCAAGACGCAGCACCTTGAACAAATGCGCGGGAACCACCTGCCAGTGCGCAACCGGCGCGACGTTCAGGCGCATCAGATCGCTCTCCGGGTTCCAAGTCGACATTTGCGCGTCGACCTCGGCCACGGCAGCCTGAAGGGCGGCGCGAATAGGGGCTGGGTCAACGTCTGGGGCAGTGTAAAACTGCGCCGACCAGCGCGTGCCCATGGTGGGGCCGTTTAGCGCATGGCGGGTTAGATCAGTAGACATCTTCGACATAGCGCCCCTCTGCCTTCAAGGCGATCGGGGTCAGGCCAGTGGGTGCCAAAATGTCAGCCAGCGCATCAGCGACGCCATTGGCCATATCGCGCCCACCGCAGACCATAACACGCGCGCCATCGCGGATCAGTCGGGCGACCTCGGCCCGCTCTGCGCGCAAGGCATCCTGAACGTAGCGCGGACGCTCGCTGCGCGAAACCGCTTTAACAAGCTGTGAAAGGCGGCCTACGCTCTGCCAATCGCGCATTTCTGCACCGTAGAGAAAATCACTCTCGGGATCGCGCATTCCGAAAAACAGATGGATCGGACGCTGTCGTGTGTTGTTGCGAATGAACCCCGCAAGCGGGCCGACCCCGGTGCCTGCGCCGATCAGGATCAACGGTGCATTGCTTTTATCGGGGTGAAATACGCTATTGCGGCGGATAAACCCTGTTACTGTGTCGCCCGGCGCAAGCTCCATCAACTGAGCGGAACAAAGCCCGCCTAGCTGTTTCCTGACCACAATCTCGAGGAAGCCGTCGCGCGTGCCAGAGGCCAGCGAATAGAGCCGCGGGATGGCCGAACCATCGGGCACAATGCCAACAAGATCGCCCGCTTGAAAGCGGCCAAATCCGCGCGCTGTCAAGCGATGCCAGAACGAGGTTTTGGGCAAGGCAAAACGCAGAATTGCTGTCGGGGCCTGCACTTCGGCACCGTAATCGCGACGTGATATCAACGTCAAACTATGTGATGTGGGCAGCACCGGATGATGGATTAGATCAAGATCAAGCCCCATCGCTGTGCCAAGCGCGCGCCCCCAGCGTGCAAAGTCTTGCGGTGATTGGCGGTCCAAGGCGTGAAATGGCAGAAGCTCTTGCCATCCTTTTGATGCAGCGGTGCTCGCCACAGCTTTTGCGTAGCCGCAATAATTGGAAAAGCTGCGATCGCCAAACCCCAGAACCGCAAGCGGGACATCGGGCAGAGCCTCAAGCGTCTCGAGCCGACCCAGAAACCCCTTGGCAGAGCTGGGCGCATCGCCATCGCCATAGGTCGCGGCGAGGATGATGATGCGTTTGGCACCGCCATAGCGGGTCGGATCAAAGGCAGACATCGCCGTCGTATGAACGTTTTGCCCCGCTTGCGTCAGTGCCTTGTGCAGGGTAGCGGCAAAGCCCCAAGTGCTGCCGCCTTCGCTCCCGACGAGAAGGATCGTCTCCGCCCGACTGGCAGGGGCATTGGCGCGGATGCGCGGTCTGCCACGACGTCCTGCAAGCCACACGATAACACCCGTCACCCCCAAGGCCGGCACGCCCAAGGCCATCAGGCCAAGCACCAACCCCAGAACGGCAGCACCCTGCCCCGTGTGCAGCATGTAGATGGTTTCGGACAGGCGCGCCCACCCCGTCTGATCTGCCCAGCTTAGCAACTCGCCCGTGCCTTGGTCGATATAGCCGGTGCCTTGATCCGTCGTCAGAGTGAAAACATCGGTCGCGTCCCTGGGGTCGGGAAAGCTCAATTTGCGCAGATCAGCGACCGGAGTCTGAGCAAGTGTATCACTTTGTGCGAACGCCACTCCGGTCTGGCCACTTGTCGAGGCCGGGAAAGCCGCACTCGCCTCGCCATCGGGCAAAAGATCAAAGGTGGAGGCTGTCATCCACAACGCCGTAACGGATGAAAGCGCAAGACCCAGCACCGCGACGCGCGCGATTTCAACGTGAATGCGCCCTGCGAGAGGGCCGCGCAACGGTGCAAACCAGCGCCGCCACCCGCCCGTGCGCCGCACCACCAGAAACGCGCCCGAGATCACAAGCATAAGCATCGCCGCCGCTGCGACAGCCATCACAATCCGCCCACCATCGCCCAAGAAGAGCGAGCGGTGCAGATTGGTCAGCCAGCGCAGCAGTTGATTGGGATCCGCCGAGGCAGCACTTTGGCCGGTCGCGGGATCAATGATTGCCGCACCCGGCGTGCCATTTTCGAACCAGTAGGCCGTGATCTGACCCGATGGAGCGCGTTTGATCTGCTCGACACCGGGGAAAACATCTTGGATGCGCGTGGCGAGTTGCGCCACGTTTTGCCCGGTATCGGCCTGAGGTGCTGCGACGTGTTCGATGGCCGGAAAAACCGACAGTGCCGCCCCGCTGAGCGCCAAAAGGGTGAGGAGAGCCAGAGCCAACAGGCCCGGCCAACGATGAAGCTTACGGATCACGGCTTTGCCTCCGTCTTACATGTCGTAGGTGAAATCCGCGATATACCGCCGCCCTTTGACGGGGGTTCCTGCGCCCTGCGTCGTCAGGGGCACGGCGATCTCGTTCGGGCTTTCGCGCATGTCTTCGACGGCGGCATCGATATGAAGCGTATAACCCGCATCAAACAGCGCATCCGCAAGATCCAGAGAAATCTCAAGCGAGCGACCCGCGCCCACGCTTGCACCGGTGATCCCGTTGACCTGCGCCGTATCGCCATTTGTGAAACGATACCAGTCGGTCAGGTGCTTGTAATATTTCGACTTGCCGCCCGCCATCCAGAGACTGCCAGCATAAGCCCCCTGCGCATCGGTCACATACAGCGCGAGATAGGCTCCATCGCCGCCGTAATTGTTAAGGTTTGCGGTGAGCGTGACCGGGCGCGCCATCGCAAGACCGGGAAGTGTCAGCGCCGTGGTAAGCGCCAAAGTTGTGAGAACGGATTTCATCCTGCTATCCTCTTGTTATCAAGTTCCAAACGGTTGGCGCGCACGTTTCTGTCGCCATGCCGCCATGTTCATTTCACCTGAACTTGTGGCGGCGCGCCGGTGCCAAAAAGCCCGTTTTTCGGCGGAGCAACGCTGCCCGCAGGGGCCGGATTGCGCGCGCCACCTTTGTAATCGTCATCATCGTCTTCGTCGTCGTCATCTTCGTCATCGTCGTCGTCATCTTCGTCATCGTCCCGACCAAAAAGACGCGACCAGCCGCGTTCATCATCATCGCTGACGAATACGAGCGGCAGTTCATTCCGGTCCGCGTTGGTCGTGCGAGAAAATACCGCTGACGTGACGTTGCCAACCGGGGTCGGCGTGGCGCTCCACGCGGGCACCACAAAGGGCGCGCTGAACGCAGTTGAAGCGGCAAGAAGAGCGAGGGTCTTTTTCATATCGAGATCTCCGTTGTTGCGATCCGGTCTATGTGGGGGGCGTAGCTGAGCACATCCTGACGGCTTGGAATTTTCTGCTTCAGCTTGGTGTCAGCATTGCCAAACCTTACCGAAACATGCTGCGCTAAGGGCATACCGCATGGCTACTTCCACTCAATTGTCGTGTTGCTTGTCTTGGCCTTCACGCGCTCGATGATCGCCAGAATCTTTGTCTTTGTATTCGATTTCGATCACTTGAAGCGTCTCGGGATGAACCGTCGCTTCAATGCTGCGACCTTCCGCATCGGTGCCGTCAATCTCGTAACACCCGTCGTCAATCTTGATGCGCCGCACGGTCCAGTTGTTTTCCTGCGCCAGCCGAGCCACGGCTTCGCGCGGCTGCCAATTGGCCATAGGCACAAAACAATCGTCCTCGGCTATCGCCATCCCTGCCGGCAGAACCGCGAGAAAGCTAAGAATTGTCAATGTCTTCTTCATGGGCCAAACTCCGTATTGAGGCCGTCTTTCGCAAACATTGCACAGCCAACCTGACGGGAGCCTGAAGCACGCGATGTCTTCATGTCAGTTTCGCGTCAGTGTGCTCGGTCACACAGGCTTATTCTTAGACGAACGGGACCAAGTATGCGTATTTTGCTGATCGAGGATGACACGGTTTTGGGAGCCGCCGTCCGGGACCAGATCGCGGCAGATGGCCACTCTGTGGATTGGGCAACCCGACTTGATGTCGCCCAAGATGCCCTACACGGTGCGGCATTTGATCTGATCTTGCTGGATCTTATGCTGCCCGACGGAAGAGGGATCGAATTCCTGAAGGGCTTGCGCGCGCGGGGTGACGTGACACCGGCGATTATCTTGACGGCACTGGATCAAGTCTCGGATCGGATCGACGGGCTCAACGCTGGGGCTGATGATTATCTTGTCAAACCGTTCGATCTTGCGGAACTTTCGGCGCGGATCGGATCCGTGGCGCGCCGCTACACGGGCAATCCCAACCCCATCATCAGCCATGGCGCGCTTGATATTGATCTCGCTGCGCACAGCGTGCGTCGGGATGGGAAAACCGTTGCGCTGACGGCGCGCGAATGGGCGCTTTTTGAGGCATTCCTCGCGCGCCCCGGACAGCTTTTATCCAAGCCCCAACTCGAAGAAAAACTCTACGCCTTTGATACGGAAGTCGAGAGCAACACCATCGAGGTTCATGTCAGCCGCCTGCGCAAGAAACTTGGCGCTCATGTCATCGAGACAGAACGCGGCATGGGCTACCGATTGGGCGCACCATGAAACAGCCGCGCAGCTTGCAGGCCCGGCTTGCCCTCTCGCTGGGTGTGCTGTTGACACTATTGTGGATTGCGGCAGCGTCTGTGACAGCCGTGATTTTGCGGCGTGAAATGGACGTCGTGTTCGACAGCGCTCTTCAGGAAACCGCGCAGCGCATTTTACCGCTTGCCGCAGCTGATATCATTGATCGTGACACGAACGGAGCGACCCAGCGGATCGGGGACGTCCATACCCATAACGAGTATTTCACCTATGTTGTCCGCGACGCAAATGGGCGCATTCTCATGCAATCTCACTCTGCGAACCCAGCGGATTTCCCGCCCTATGACGGGCCGGGCTTCCGCCAAACCGCGACCCACAGACTTTACAACGACGATGTCATGCAAGGCAGCATTCGCATCACCATTGCCGAGGCATTGAAACACCGGGCCACCGTGGCGCGTGAAATCCAGATGGGACTTGGATTGCCGCTTCTCATCGTGATCCCGCTTGCGTTGTTGATTATCGTTTTGGCCGTGCGTGCGGGGCTTGGGTCTTTACACCGGTTTCAAGAAAAACTTGGGATGCGCAGCGCGCGTGATCTGTCTCCTGTTCCGACAGAGGGCATACCCCCTGAACTTGCGCCGATTGCGGCCACATTAAACGACCTGTTAGTGCGCCTGAAAAGCGCGTTTGATGCGGAACGTAGCTTTGCCGCCAATGCAGCGCATGAGTTGCGCACCCCGCTGGCAGGGGCGATTGCCCAAGCGCAACGGCTGCAATCAGAGACCGATAACCCCGCCTCAAATGCGCGCGCAGCCGAGATAGAAGCCACCCTAAAGCGGCTCACCCGGCTGTCTGAACGTCTGATGCAACTTGCGCGCGCCGAAGGGGGGCGCCTGCGCAAAGATCAACCGTCAGATTTGCGGGCTGTCGCGCGCCTCATCATCGACGATATCGCCAGAACGACATCGCCAGAACGCATCATTCTGACGCTGCCAGATGTGGCGGTGATGTCAGACCTCGACCCCGACGCATTTGGAATCCTGTGCCGGAATCTGGTTGAAAATGCACTGCGACATGGCTCTAAAACCGATCCGGTAGAGGTGACCTTGACGCAAAGTGGCGTCTTCAGCGTCTCGAATGAAAGCCCCGTTCTGTCCCCCCAGACTTTGGCGCGCCTGACGGGTCGCTTTGAACGCGCTGGCACGCGCACGGATGGCAGTGGGCTTGGCCTTGCCATTGTCGCCGCCATCGCCGAGCGGATCGGCAGCCAACTGGTTTTGACCTCGCCCCGCTCGGGATCGGCAACTGGCTTCGAAGCATGCGTTGGGCTTATTTCAAAGGGTATGATTTCTTAGACCGCCTGCTAGGCGCGGTTTTTCACGCGACATCTGATTTGGACATGGTCGCTTGGCGCGGATTTCCCTCAGGACGCCCTGCCGCTCGCCAACGCGGTCGACGCAATGACAGCCCCGCCATCAAGGAGGGCAGCTTCGACCGTCTGCGCCAGCGTGGGATGCGTACCGATGAAAGCGGGTATGGGGTGTTGGAGATCAGTGCCGCGATTGCGCAGGTGGTCGGTGGCGTGTTGAAGATCTAAAACATACCCCGAGGTCGGCGCGTGATCCTTCGACTTCCCGCCGCGCGACCCTGATCGGTGTGCGCGCAGCGGAAAAGGGCGTGTCGATCAGGCTCGGGGCAATGAGGCTGACTCAGAGGCGTCCGAAACCCGAGCCTCGACGTTTTTATCCGCGATCTTCACTCCGAAATCCTCGAAAATGGCGAGGATCGCGGGCGTCACGAAGAGCGAGAGCAGCGTGGCAGAAGTCAAACCGAAGGCGAGGCTGGCGACGATCGGGCGCAGGAATTGCGCCTGTGTCGAAGCCTCAAATAGCAAGGGGGCAAGCCCCACCACCGTCGTCAACGAGGTCAGGAAGATCGCGCGGAACCGATCACGCACCGCCTCGCGCCCGGCCTCGAGCATCGACGCACCCGCCGCGCGGCGCTCACCGATGAAAGCATCGAGCAGGATCGAGTTGTTGACGACCACGCCCGCCAGCGTCGCCAGCCCCACCAGACTGGGCAGCGATATCTGTAGATCCAGCGCCATATGCCCCCACATCACGCCGATAAGACCAAGCGGCACGGCGGCGATTACCGCAAGCGGGCGGATGAAGCTCGACATATAAAAGGCCAGAAGCAGGTAAACGCCAATCGCCCCCGCAATTATGTAGCGCAAAAGCGAGGCACCGGTGGTCGCGCTGTCTTCCTCTTCGCCCAGTACGTTCACATGCACGCCGGGGCGTTTTTGCGCCAGCTCGGGCAGATAATCGGCCCGCATCGCCGCCATCAACTCGCGCGAATTGGCGATCGCGGGATTGGTCGCGCCCTGCACCGAGACCGCGCGCTGCCCGTCAACATGGGTGATCGTGTTAAACCCGCGCGTCTGGGTCACACTGGCCACCGCAGACAGCGGCACCAGCGCGCCGTTCTTGCCCGGCACCCGCAGCGCCAACACATCGCCGATAGTCTGGCGCTCGGACGGGGCAAGGCGGGCGACCACATCGACCTGCCCATACGCATCGGCAAAGCTGACCGCACTGTCGCCCCGGAACGCTGCGCGCAATTCTGTGGCAAGCGCCTGCGGCGTCACGCCCAGCAGGTTCGCGGCCACCGGTTTCATCCGCACCACCAGTTCGGGCTTGCCCGGTTGCAGATCGAAGGTCACGTCGCGCACCCCGTCAAAGCCGAGAAAGAACCGGCGTAGCTCACGCGCGGTGAGGGCGAGCTGTTCGAGATCGACGCCCGTCACCAGCAGGTCGATCGGTTTGCCGCCCGCGCCGCGCTCTTTGTCGGTAATCCGGAACGCCGCCATATCGGGCATCTTGCCAATCAACTGTTTCCACCGGTCAAGCACTGCGCCTACCTTGCTCGTACGGGTACCTGCGGGTAGAAGCGCTGCGCTGACGGTGGCCATGTTCGCCCCCGTCGTGGGGCTGTCGGCATTGACGCCATAAGTGACGGTGTAGCTTTGAACCAGCGGCTGGGCGTCAGGCTGATCGGGGCTGAGCTCGGCGTCGAGGGACTTCAGCGCCTTGACCACCTTGGCAACCCGCGCCTCGGTCAGCGACAGTGGCGATCCGGCAGGCAACAGAAGCCGCGCTTCTATCGTGTCGCTTTCAAGCGTGGGAAAGCTTTGATACTTGATGAAACCGCCAGTGAAGGGCGCGATCGAAAGCGCTACGAAGAAGATTGCGATCCCCAGCGTCAGGTAGCGCCAGCGCAAGGCCAACCCTGCCAGCGGCACGATCACGCCATCGCGCAACCGGTCGAACGCCCCGTTCACCGCGCGGCTTACGCGCCCGGGGCGCATCTCGTGGTGTAGCGCATGGCGCATATGGGCGGGCAAGATCAGGAAGGCCTCGATCAGGCTGACCGTCAGCGTGATCAGCAGCACGATCGGGATGTATTTCAACAGCGCCCCGATATTGCCGCTTAGAAAGCTCAGCGGCCCGATCACCATCGCGGTGGTCAGGAACGAGGCGAATACGCCGGGAAAAACCTGTTGGGTGCCCTTGACCGCCGCGACATGGGCGGGCTCTCCCGACTGCCTGCGCCGCGCGATATTTTCCGAGATCACGATGGCATCGTCCATTAGCAAGCCAGTCGCGACCAACAGCGCCACCATCGTCATCATGTTGATCGTGTAACCCAGAAGCTGCATCGCGAAGATCGCCCCGAGAAAGCTGATCGGCAGGCCCATCGCGACCCAAAAGGACATGCGCAGCCCGAAGAACAGCCACATCGCGACCAGCACGAGGATCAGCCCCTGCAACCCGTTGATACCAATGATGCGCAGCCGCTCGACGATATTTTGCGTCGAGTCGGAAGAGATCGCGAGCTTGATATTTCCCGGTGCCTCGGCTTGGGCCTCGGCTAAGTCGCGGTCCAACGCCGCGCGCACCCGCAAGGCATCCTGCGAGGCGGTCTTTTGCACCGCGACGATGGCTGCGCGCTGGCCGTCGAAATAGGTCGCCTGCGAGGGATCATCAAAGCCTGCGCGGATCGTCGCAACATCGCCCAGCACCACTTCCCCGCCCGTGGCACTCCCCGAAATCGGGATCTGCGCCAGTTCGGCGGGTGTGCGTTTCTCGCCCAGAAAACGGATTGCGGTCTCGCCTGCGCGCCCCTCAAGCGATCCCGCCGGCATATCGAGGCTGTAGCGTGCCAGTGCCGCGCCGATCGTAGTCATGTCCAGACCGTAGCGTTCCAGCGCCGCGCGGTCGAATTCAACCGCGATCTCGCGGTCGGAAAACCCGTTCACCTCTACCAACGAAATCTGCGGATCGGCACGCAAACGATCTGCAAGCTGCTGGGCATACGCATACAGCACCATCGGATCAGAGGGCCCCGTCACGGCGACGGAGGAAACCGAGGCGGTGCGCTCGACGATCTGCGTCACCGGCGCGTCCGCCTTGTCGGGAAGTGCGGTGACGCCGTCCACCGTATCCTTGATGTCGTTGTAAAACCGCGTCATGTCCGCACCCTCGATCATCTCGGCGGTGATCTGGGCGGCGTTCTCGCGTGCAAGGCAGGTCAGCTTGGACAGGTTCTCGACCCGCGTCAGAAGGGGATCGAGAACGGTACATATCCCGGTCTCGACTTCGGCGGGCGCGGCCCCCGGATAGGTGATGCGCACCGAGACATCCGAAGGGGGCGTGACGGGAAACGTATCACGTTGCAGGCTGGGCAGGGCCATCAGCCCAAGCCCGGCAATCGCGACCATCAGGATATTAGCAGCCGTGCGGTGCCCCGCAAATAGCGCGATCATTGCGCGCTCTCCTGCGGGTTGTTTGCACCATTGCCGCCATTGCCAGCACCGTCGGGCTTGACGGCTTGCACCGGCTGACCCAGCGCCTCGGCCGCGATCTCTGCGCGGCGCGCGTCATCCTCGACCGCCTTCACCGCCATGCCGGGAACAGCGATCGAGGGATCAGTGATCACCAACTGATCCCCCGGCGCAAGCCCCTTTGAAATCACGGCCAGATCGCCCGAGACAAAGCGCGTCTGCACCGCACGTTTCTCAAGTGTGCCCGCGTCTGAGACCACCAGCGCCGTGCCGCCCGCCACCGCGTCGGCGGGAACGACGAGGGCTTGCTGCTTGGGCGCCGAAAGCTCGACAGCAACGACCATGTTACGCCGCAGCGGCGGACGCTCGCCTGCGCTGGCCTGTCCCTGCGGGTCATCGACACGCACCACGACGGGGGCGCTTTGCGTGGTCTCGTCGATCGCATCGCCCATCCGCACGACCTCGGCAGTCCACACAACGGGATGCTCGGGCGCGGGCAGCGTGACGCGCGCCTTTAGATCGGTGACCTTGATGCCATCGCCCACGAGCCGCAGCATCGGACCGATCCGTCCGATCGGAAATTGCGCCGCGATATCGACTGCGTCGGTGCCTTCGCCACTCAGCAGAACCTGCCCGCGATTGACATATTGCCCGACATCCGCGTCAAGCGTGTTCACCCGCAGATCAAAAGGCGCGGTGATCTGCGCAAAGCCCAACGCGCGATTGCTGATAGCGCGCTGGGTCATCAGAACCTCGCGCTCGGCCACGTTAAGCTTGAGCGCGCTTTGCAGATCGGTGACCTTGGTGCGCGCGGTCAGCTCTTGGCGGCGCGCGGCGTCAAGCTGGCTCTGTGTCACGCGCCCCTGTTTATTGAGCTGCTCCTGCCGGGCCAGATCGGCCTGCGCGAGTGCGAGATCAGATTGCGCCAACGCGAGGCTGGCCTGAACCGTCTCGTCCTTCACTTTCGAGGCCGAAAGCTGGGCATCAATATTGGCCAGTTGCAGCTTCAGATCACTGTCGTCGATGCGAAACAGCTCGACTCCTTTCGCGACGATATCGCCAGGGGCGAGCGGACTTGCGATATGGGTGATCTCGCCCTCAACGCGCGCCACTGCACGCCATTCGCGCACCGGTGCCACCGTGCCATAGCCCGTCACCCGCGGCACCAGATCAAGCGGCGCAAGTGTGATCACCCGCACCAGCGCCGCCGGTCGGTTCGTCGCGCTCTGCTCGGGCAAGGTGCGCAGATCGCCCGCAAAGACCACAGCCGCCAGCCCGAGCGCCGCTGGCACTCCGACCATCGCAAGCCGCCCAATCACGGTGCCGAAAATCGCCATCTTGTCCCCCTTAGATGTGGCTTTGGCGTGACTATGCGCGATCATATCATCCCAATCCAGCCCGTTTTCGGGGCCGGACCGGATCTGTCGAGCGCAGCAGCAATGCGCGCAAAAAGCCGTTTCCCAAATAGCCAGTGATCTGCCACTGAACTTTCATCCAGCCGCTGGCATTGTCGATCAAACTTTGGCTCTCCCTGCGTTCGCCTTTGACATGATCTTCACCACCGCGGCTGCGCCGTCCTCGCAAATGCGGCAGCGCTGTAGGAAAGCCCACCTCAACGCGCATCGCGTTCCTCTTGGACGGCCTGCATTCGGTCGTGCCAAGTCGAGCGGATGAAGGCGAGAATGTCGACGTTCTCGCCTTCATCGAGGGTTTTGGCGAAACCGGGCATGCCGCTGGCGATAGCCGCGACCCCAAGGTCGGCAAGCGCCGCCTCGTCGGCCTCGACCGCGCAGCCGCCAAGGCTACTTTCAACGACTTTTTGACAATGCGGCGCTTGAACGGCGAGTAGACAGAATTCATTGACATGATTATCAACCACCTCACCGACAGGGGTATTGTTGAACCCTCGGCATTCTATGACAGCCCATTCTGCCAAAGCTGATTGATCTCTGTTGTTTTAACTTTGAACTCGCTGGTAGCCTTGATCACGATGAAGGCAGGACGGGTGGGGGTGCGGACAAAAACTTGGACTGTTTTCACGGCATAAGGCCGAGGCTTTTACGGTATTCGATTGGGCTTCTGCCACCAAGGGACATCTTGATGCGTGTTTCGTTATACCAGCGGATGTAGGCGTCA